>JBKCKE010000092.1:0-2552 GCA_046301395.1 Verrucomicrobiota bacterium
GGCGCCGGATGTGTCGAAGGCACCCTATCGTATCCAACGTTGCGGTCTAGTTGGGATTTTCCCCCATCCAACTAGGGAAATCCCTTGGCGGGGGAAAAATCCATCGTAGTGGGGGGGGTCAGCCCGCCGCCACGCCGGCTCCGTCGGCCGCCGTCGCCCCCGCCGCTCCGGCCTTGGTCGCCAAGCCGGCGACCACCTTGCCCGCCTCCGGTCAGTCCGCGCGTCCGGTGCCGCTTGAGTCCGCCAAGTCTTTCGTCCTTGAGAACGAACACCTCAAGGTGACGCTCACCGACCGTGGTGGCGCC
Source organism: Verrucomicrobiota bacterium (assembly GCA_046301395.1). Classification (GTDB taxonomy): domain Bacteria; phylum Verrucomicrobiota; class Verrucomicrobiia; order Opitutales; family UBA953; genus UBA953. Next base: position 306 of record JBKCKE010000092.1, read on the forward strand.
ATCCGGGAGATTCGCCTGAAGAAGGAATTCGCCGATGTCACCAAGCAGGGTGTCGTGGTCTTCAACGCCGGCAACGACGAGTCGGCCCTCGCTCTTGCGGTGAAGAATCCCCTCACCGGCAAGCTCGAGACGCTACTCTCCGAATTCGTCGCCCAGCCTGGCGCCACCGCCGATAGCATCACCCTCGTCGGCGGGCTCGCCTATGGCACCCGCATCGAGCGCACTTTCACCCTGACGGCCAAGGCTGGTGCCGCGACCGAACCTTACTCCCTCGGTTTCATCACCAAGGTCATCCCGGCCGCCGGTAAGCCCGCCACCACGGTGTGGGTTTCCTCCGGCTGCTGGCAGCCGACCGAAGGGGATTCCGCCAACCAGTTCCTGTCCGTGCTCGCTTACGATGGCGAAGACCTGACCCGCGTCGGCCTCGACGTGTTCACCGATTCCAGCGGCTTCTTCGGTCTCGGCGCCCATAAGGCTCAGGCTGATCACGCGGTCGCGTCCGTCGCCAAGCCCCTCCTCTGGGTCGCCTCCGGCAATCAGTTCTTCTCCTCGATCATCCATCCGGCCGACGCCTCCGCCCGTGGCGCGCGCACCGAAGTCCTCGTCCTGCCGGTCGGCTTCGAAGGTGGTAAGCGCGGCCTGCAGGCCTTCGCCTCCTGGGAGCCTGTCCCGGCCGCCGACCTCTCCCGCACCTTCGCCGGCGAATTCTTCGTCGGCCCGAAGGAATACGCGCGCGTAGCCGCCTTGCCGGACGGCCAGGTCGCCGTGCTGCAGTTCTCGAAACTCCTCGGCTTCATCTCCTTCGGCGCCGTCTGCAAACTCCTCCTCGCCGTCCTCGGCGGCGTGCATTGGTTGCTCGAATGGAGCGGCGCCTGGTCCTGGGGTTGGGCGATCGTCCTGCTCACCTGCCTGATCAAGGTCATCACCTGGCCGCTCACCGCGATCCAGATGAAGGCCGCGAAGAAGATGCAGAAGTTCGCGAAGCCGATGCAGGACATCCGCGAGAAGCATAAGGACAACCCCGAGAAGATGCAGAAGGAGCTCATGAAGCTCTACACCGAGAACAAGATCAACCCGTTCGCCGGCTGTCTGCCGATCCTCATCCAGATGCCGATCTTCTTCGGCCTCTACACGGCCTTCCAGACCACCGTCGAGCTCCGCCTGCATTCGTTCCTCTGGATCGCCGACCTTTCGGCGCCGGACACGCTCTTCCACCTCGGCGGCTTCCCGGTCAACCTCCTGCCGGTCCTCATGGGCATCACCATGTGGCTCTCGATGCGCATGAGCCCCCAGCCCTCCGGCGACGGCTCCCAGAAGATGATCTTCCTGATGATGACGCTGCTGTTCCCGGTCATCTGTTACCCGATGGCCTCGGCCCTCACGCTGTACATGACGATCCAGAACCTATTGACGATTCTGCAGACCTGGCTTACCAAGGACGAGCCGGACGTCGAGGTAATCGCGCCCGCGCCGAAGAAGGTCAAAGGCTGATTTTCCAACCCACACCCCATCATGTCTGGTCATAGCAAGTGGCACACGACGAAGCGGCACAAGGCCGTCATTGACGCCAAGCGCGGCAAGATCTTCTCCGTCCTCGCGAAGGAGATTACCCTCGCGGCGCGCGCCGGCGGCGGCAGCCCTGAATCCAACGCGCGTCTCCGTACGCTCATGGACAAGGCCCGCGCCTCCAACATGCCGTCGGACAATATCAAGCGCGCGGTCCAGAAGGGCACCGGCGAGATCCCCGGCGTCGTCTACGAAGAGATCGTCTACGAAGGCTACGCCCCCGGCGGCGTCGGCCTCATCGTCGAAGTCACGACCGACAACAAGAACCGCGCCGCGGCCGAAGTGCGCCAGGCTTTCAACGATAACGGTGGCAACATGGCCCAGACGGGCGCCGTCTCCCATAGCTTCCAGAAGAAGGGCCAGTTCCTCATTGGCGCCTCCCAGATCGGCGAAGACGCCCTGATGGAGCTCGTCCTCGAGGCCGGCGCCGAAGACGTCATCAACAACGGCGACCACTTCGAGGTGCTTTCCCCGATCGCGGCCTTCGACGCCATCTCGAAGGCTCTGCAGGAGAAGTCCATCAAGCCTGAGTCGGCCGAGCTTTCCTACATTTCCAGCATCCCGGTCCCGGTCGGCGACGCCGCCGTGGCCAAGCAGGTGATGGAACTGATCGACGCCCTCGAAGCCCTGGACGACGTCAAGGCCGTCCACGGCAACCAGGAGATCGACGAGAAGCTGCTG
>JBKCKE010000093.1:0-5735 GCA_046301395.1 Verrucomicrobiota bacterium
CGATGGTCGAGATGCAGCCCAAGGGCAAGCGCGAGAGCCAGCAGCGCTACTTCGATCCCGCCCCGACCCTCACGGGCCCGATGACGGCCACGCGCGACGGCGACTACGTCATCTCGGTCAGCCTCCGCTCGACGGGCGGCGCCGGCGATCCGCCCCCGAAGGTCGCCTTCCTCGTCGACGGCCGCGAGGTCGGCACCTACCAGTTCAAGCAGGTGAAGAAGTCCGAGGTCGCCGAGGCCAAGGTGACCCTCACGGCCGGCCCGCATGACTTCACGCTGAAGTGGCTCAATCCGCCCGCGAAGATCACCGGCAGCCCGCGCACGCTCTCCGGCCTCCGCCTGCGCCTGCTCGGACCGAAGGACACGCGCACGGAACTCCAGCGCCGCCTGGCGTTGGTCATCGGCACCAAGATCGGCGCGGCCCGCGCCCAGGTGGTCGTGAATTCCTTCGTCAGCCGCGCCTTCCGCCGCCCGGCCACCCCCGCCGAACTCAACCGCTACACGAAGGTGTTCCTCGCCGCCGAGCAGGCCAGAGGCAGCTGGGAAGCCGGCGCCCAGGCGATGATCGCCCTGGTGCTGGCCTCGCCGAAATTCATCTTCCGCGCCGAACAGGATGAGACCCCGACGGCCAAGGACGCGCATCCGATCAGCGAATTCGCGCTGGCCTCCCGCCTGAGCTACTTCGTCTGGGGTTCGATGCCCGACGACGAGCTGTTCCAGCTGGCCTACGCGAAGAAACTTTCGGCCAACCTCGAGGCGCAGACCCAGCGCCTGCTCAAGGACCCGCGCTCCCGCTACCTGACCGAAGGCTTCGGGCTGCAGTGGCTCCAGCTGCGCCAGCTGGCCACGGTCTCGCCCGACCCGGCCATGTTCCCGACCTTCAACGACGCGGTCCGCGCCTCGATGATCAAGGAGACGGAACTGTTCTTCGCCGAGATCGTCCGCGAGGACCGCAGCGTGCTCGACCTGCTCGACGCCGATTTCACCTACATCGACCGCAACCTGGCGATGTTCTACGGCCTGACGGGCGAGTTCTCGAGCGGCGGCGGCCTGATCGCGCCGTCGATGTTCATCCGCGTGACGCTCCCGCCCGGCGAGCGCGGCGGCATCCTCACCCACGCGTCGATCCTTACGGCCACCTCCAACCCGACGCGCACTTCGCCGGTCAAGCGCGGGAAGTGGATCATGGAGCAGATCCTCGGCTCGCCGCCGCCCCCCGCGCCGCCTTCCGTCCCGACCCTCGAAGGCCAGGAGCTCAAGGGCAACCTCCGCCAACGCATGGAACAGCATCGCACCGATCCGGCCTGCGCCTCCTGTCACACGCGCATGGACGCCATCGGCTTCGCGTTCGAGAAGTTCGACGCGGTGGGGCTGGTGCGCGCGACCGACGAGGGCGCCCCGATCGACCCGTCCGGCAAGCTGCCCGACGGCCGCGCCTTCGCCGGCGCCGGCGAACTGAAGAAGATCCTCAAGGCCGACCGCGAGAAGATCGTCCGCAATCTCGCCTCGAAGCTCCTGACGTTCGGCCTCGGCCGCGGACTCGACTACTACGACGGCCCGGCCGTCGACAAGATCACGACCGCGGCCCTCGCCCAGGACGCCCGTTTTTCCGCCCTGGTCCTCGGGGTGGTGAAGAGCGATCCTTTCCGCCTCCGCCGGGGAACTTCGCAGGTTGAATCCCCGTCCGAACCCCTTAAGAAATAATCACCCCCGTCATGAAGACCGAACTCCTCCCCCGCCGCACGCTCCTCAAGGGCCTCGGCGCCGTCATGGCCCTGCCGTGGCTCGAGGCGATGGGCCTCCAGACCAGCTGGGCCGCCGGCAACACGCCGACGAAGCAGGCCGCGCCGAACCGCATGGCGATCCTGTACGTCCCCAACGGGGTGAACATGGACGGCTGGCGCGTCGGCAACGAAGGCTCCTTGCCTTCCAAGCTGCCCGCGATTCTCGCGCCCCTCGCGGCGCATAAGTCGGACTTCTCGGTGCTCACCGGCCTCACGGCCGACAAGGCCCGCTCCCACGGCGACGGCGGCGGCGACCACGCGCGCGCGATGTCCGCCTTCCTCACGGGCGCGCAGCCCCGCAAGACCGACGGCGCCAACATCCGCGCGGGCGTCTCGGCCGACCAGCTCGCCGCCGCCCGCATCGGCGAACGCACGCGCCTGGCCTCCCTCGAGATCGGCCCCGATGCCAGCAAGCTGGCCGGCGGCTGCGACTCGGGTTACTCCTGCATCTACCAGTCCAACATCTCCTGGCGCTCGGCGACGCAGCCGATGCCCAAGGAAGTGAACCCGAAGCTGATCTTCGAGCGGCTGTTCGGCTCGGGCACCGACCTCGAGCGCCAGCAACGCGACGCGCAGCGCAAGTCGGTCCTCGACGCGGTGCGCGAAGACTTCCGCGAGCTCAACGTGCGCCTCGGCGCCGACGACCAGCGTAAGCTCGACGAATACTTCACGGCGGTGCGCGAGATGGAAGTGCGCATCCAGAAATCCGGCGCGGCCGGCCAGCCCAAGCTGCCCGTCGGCGTCCTCAGGCCCCGGGGCATCCCGGAAAGCTACGAGGAACACCTGCGCCTCCTGGCTGACCTGATGGTCCTCGCGTTCCAGACCGACACGACCCGCGTGGCGACGTTCGTCCTGGCCAATGAAGGCAGCAACCGTTCGTACCCCTTCATCGGCGTGCGCGACGGCCACCACAGCATCTCCCACCACGGCCACGATCCGGTGAAGCTGTCGAAGATCAAAGACATCAACGTCTTCCACGCCACCCAGCTGGCCTACCTCCTCGACCGCCTGAAGTCCGTCAAGGAAGGCGACGGCAACCTGCTCGACCACTCGATGATCGTCTACGGCTCCGGCAACGGCGACGGCGACCGTCACAACCATGACGACCTCCCGATCCTGCTCGCCGGCAAGGGCTGCGGCACGATCCGCCCCGGCCGTCACATCGTGTATCCGAAGGAGACCCCGCTGAACAACCTCTGGGTCAGCATGCTCAACCGCATGGACATCCGCGACGTCCAGCTCGGCGACAGCACCGGTGAGCTGAAGAAGCTCTCCTAAGGTAGGGACGCGTCGGAGTAATGATTGTCTCGGGTAGGGATGCGTCGGCGTACGCGTCCGCCTCGACCCCTCGACCCTCCGGTCGCGACACCGTCGCGCCCCTACCTCCTAATGCCTTGGGTAGGGACGCGTCGGCGACGCGTCCGCCCTCGACCCTTAGACCTCACCGTCGCGACACCGTCGCGCCCCTACCTCTGAATACCTCGGGTAGGGACGCGTCGGCGTACGCGTCCGCCTAGGTGGTTTCCTGTTTCGAATCCCAGCCCGCGCCTGCTTCCATGTCGCTATGGATCGTCCCATCCGCCGCTGGCTTCGCCACGATCGACCGGCCTGGGTTGACCACGCTGACCCCATCTTCATCACGCTTTGCGGTCAGCCGCGCGGATTGAATCAATTCGCGGGCGACGATGCTTGGGCGGCGCAACTCGAGGCCAGCGAGCGACTACGGGCCGTTGGCTATTGGTCACCTATGCTGACATTGGCCATGCCTGACCATGTGCATATCTTGGCTAGAGTGGCGGCCAGGCCAGGACTCGGTTCAGTGATCACGGCTCTTAAGCGAAAGGTGAGTTACCTCCACTCCGTCAGATGGCAGAAGGGCGGTTTCGATCATCGAATTCGGAGCGATGATCACCTGCGCGAAAAATGGGCCTATATCTTGGCCAACCCAGTCCGTGCTAGCTTGGTTGCCGATGCCTCGGCGTGGCCCTTCGTCAAAATCTGGCCTCTAAGGTAGGGACGCGTCGGCGACGCGTCCGCCTCGACCCTTAGACCGTCCGGTCGCGACTTGAGTGCCTTGGGTAGGGACGCGTCGGCGTACGCGTTCGCCTCGACCCTTAGACCGTCCGGTCGCGACACCGTCGCGCCCCTACCTCTAGATGCCTCGGGTAGGGACGCGTCCGCCCACGTGTCCCCTCGGCTGCGCGGCTACGCCGCAGCCGCTCAGATCAACCCCGCTTCTTCGGCGATCGAATCGATCTTGTGTTCCAGGAGGTCCGTCTTGGCCTGCAGCTCCGCGACCTGCTGCAGCAGTTCGGCGTTCTGGGCGACGAGCTGCTGGAGGAGGGCGAGGATCTGTTCGTTGGAAGTGTTGTTGTTCACGTTGGTGATGCATGATGCGTGCGGAGCAGTCATCCCGACGCCGGCACGCAGGCGAAGGAAAGGCGCGGATTTATCCCGGGAGGGAAGGGGAGCGGGCCGGAGGCCGATTTCTTTAAGCGCGAAAACTCCCTGGGGTCAGCCTAGGCTGATCCTGCATGGATAGTGTATTCGCATTCTTAAGGACACGCCCCCGACTCTGCATCCCCCTCGCCCCGTGTCAAGATGAGGTAGGGATGCGATGACATCGCATCCGTTGTCTTGTGGGGTGGGACGCGTCGGCGACGCGTCCGCCTCGACCCCTCGCCCCTCCGGTCGCGACACCGTCGCGCCCCTACCTCATTCTGCCCCAGGTAGGGTCGGCACGGCGTGCCGACCTAGCTGTCTCGAATCAAATCCTCAAGGGAAACCGGATAGTTGGCTGCGGACATATTCTTTCGGGTGACAGGTGACGGCCCCCCTGGAATCAGCCCCTCAGGAATCAGTATCTCCACCCTCGGCCATCAGAATCCCGCGGCCGGCTCCCGATCGCCCTCCCCGGACCACCGGTCAACGGGACAACCCATCAACCGATCAACTAACGTTGCCCTTTCGTTTGCTCCCCTTGTCAACGTGTCACCGTGCCCACGTGTCCCCTACGAGTGAGCACAGCTCCGCTGAGCTCACTCGTAATGCGTCCACATCCTCAGCACCTTCACCGTCTTTTCCTTGGCATAGACCTGATACACCAGCCGATGCTGGAGATTGATTCGGCGGGAGTAAGCTCCGGCCAGGTCGCCGACCAGTGACTTGTAGGGCGGGGGATTCTGGAAGGGGTTCTTCGCCAGCACCACCAGGAGTCCTTCGATCTTCGGACGTAGTCCCGCTTTGGATGCCTTGAGGGCGTCCTTCTGGGCTTGGTTCGTGTAGGCCAGCTCCCAGCTCACCAGCGTAGCTTCTTGGAGGCCTTCTTCAGCGGCTCCTTCATCCCGCGGCGGATCGAAGCGCCCATGCCTGGGATCGCCGCCAAGTGCAGCGTCTCCTGGATGTTCGCCCAGTCGGCCTCGCTCACCAGGACCGCATTGCCGCGTTTGCCTGTGATCTGGATCGGTTCATGGACGGAGGCCTCGATCAGCTTATAGAGCTGCGCGCGGGCCCGGGTGGCGGAAATCGTCGTCATGACGACAAAGGTACGCAAAAGCGTACGCATGGCAAGAGTGCCTTCGGGTGCGAGTATTGAGCCCGGAGTATCGAGTATCGGGCGATGCATGGATTTCACACCCCGACGCTCCTCATCTTGCTCATCACCCGCCACCCTGGGAACCCCCCAGGGCAGGGACGGCTCTCCGAGCCGTCCGCTGTATCCTCCGTCCTCAACCGCCAACCGCCAACGCCTGACATGGGTAGGGACGCGTCGGCGACGCGTCCGCCTCGACCATCGGTCGCGACACCGTCGCGCCCCTACCTCATTCTGCCTCAGGTAGGGACAGCACCATGTGCTGTCCCATTCATCCCCGCACGACCCTACCTAAAAAAACAAAAAAGCTGGGAGCCGAGGGACATCTCCCCCAACCCCCAGCCCGGGTTTCTTCTTTCC
>JBKCKE010000094.1:0-15559 GCA_046301395.1 Verrucomicrobiota bacterium
TTCCACGCTCGTGTGTTCCCGCGCGGCCGGATCGGCCGAGAGGTCCAGGTCGCCGGCGCGCCCGGTGGCTCAGGGCCTCCCAGGACTTGTGGCGGGCGAGCGTGCGGCGGTTCTGGAAGGCGTAGGCGACCTGTCCGCCGATGAGCACGAAGAGCCAGCTGAGGTAGGTGCCGAACATGAGCACGAGCACGATGCTGAGCTCGCCGTAGAGGCTCTGCAGTTCCGTGACCTTGCCCACGTAGAGCGCGGCCAGGCGGTGGTTGCCGACGACGAGCACCGCGATCGCGCCGCCGCCGACGAGCGCCGCGCTCCAGCGTACGCGCGCGTTCGGCATCATGCGGTTGAACGCCGCGAACGCGAGCGTGAGCAAGGTCAGCGAGACGAAGAGCGGGCCGCCGCCGGTGACGAAAGCGGTGAGCCGTTCGCCGCCCGGCAGCTTGTTCAGCCAGCCGGTGAGCCACGTCGCGCCCGCGCCGAAAGAGTCCGCGAGCGAAGCGGCCGAGAGCATCGTCAGCGTCGTCGCGCCGACCAGGAAGAAGAGCACGAGGAAGAGCAGGTAGTTCGCGAAACGGTCCCGCCAGCTGCGGCCGAAACGCACGCCCCAGATGCCGTTCAACGCGTCCTCCACGCGGCTGAGCATGAGCACCGCGAGGCCGAGGATGAGCAGCAGGCCGATCACGCCCGCTTCGCCGCTCGCCGCGGTCTGCAGCAATCGGTCGACGAGCGCGTCGAGGTCCTTGTTGATCTCGCGCAGTGTCGCGTGATGGTCCGGCGTCGACGCCTTCGCCACGATCTGCGGCGCGGCGTATTCCACCGCGGCGACGATCGCGCGCTTCGCCGGATTGTCCTGCTGTTCGCCGGCGCGCGACAGGATGAAGCCGGACACCGTGAGCGCGAGGCCGAGCAGCGGACCCAACGACATCAGCGTATAGTAAGTGAGCGCCGCCGATTGCTGCGGCAGCCGATGCGCGAGGATCCCGTGCCCCGTCGTCGCGAGCACGCGCCAGAGCGCCTTCGCCGCGCCGCGCCAGCCGCGTTCGGCGAGCGCGTCCGGCGACCAGCTGGCTTCCAGGAAACCGGCCGGAGTCGTGGTCGTGGGAGCGGAATCAGCCGAAGGCATGGCCAGATGCTGGGGTGGGGGAGGGCACCGGGCAATCCCCGGCCGTGAGCAAGACCAACAAGTGGCGGTTGCTCGCGGTTCCGAACCCCGATTTTGTTGAGGCATTCACCCTAAAGCCGCTGTCTTATCAAAAATCCGTCAAAAACCCTGATTGTGAATAAAGTTTTTTACCTAAGTGCACGAATGACAGCGGTTTGCGTAAAATCACTACATCTAGTGGTGAAATAAATTTGCAGCCCCTACATCTAGTATTTTACTCCCGAACATACCAATCACCTAGCGGCCTTCCCGGCCCCTAACTGTGCCCTTTTCCCCACTCTCCACCATGGAATCCATCACCATCAAAGTAGGTCAGAAAACCTTCATCCTCGATAAGACCAAGGCCGAAGAAGCCTTCGCCAACAAGCGCGTCATCAACGGCCGCGAATCGATGTTCTTCAACATCCTCCCGCTGAAGTACCAGTGGGCGTACGATCTCTATCGCACGATGAAGAACAACCATTGGGAGCCGGAGGACATCCCGATGCAGAAGGACTGCGAACAGTGGCGCGACCAGACCGGCCAGATCACCGAGATCGACCGCTGGATCGTCAAGATGGCCATCGGTTATTTCTCCGCCGCCGAAGGCATCGTCGGCGACAACATCATCCACGTCGTCCGCGAGGTCGTCACCGCCCCCGAGCTCAAGCTCGTCCTGGGCCGCCACGCCCACGAAGAGAACATCCACGCCGACTCGCTCGTCTACATGATCTCCTCGCTCGGCATCAACCCGCACGAGTGCGAGGCGATGTTCGAGGACATCCCGACGATCGCCAAGAAGGCCGCCTTCGTCGTCAACAATTCCCGGGCGCTGCGCCGCAAGCTCGACCTCACCAAGCTCGAGGACAAGCAGGCCCTCGCCCACAACATCTTCCTCTTCGGGCAGTGCATGGAAGGCACCCAGTTCTACGGCCTCTTCGGCATGGTGCTCTCCCTCGCCCGTCAGAACAAGTTCCCGGGCATCGGCCAGATGTTCCGCTACACCCTGCGCGACGAATCCAACCACATCGACCTCTTCCGCAACCTGCTCTCCGAGCTCGTCAAGGAGAACCCCGACATCTGGACCCCGGCCTTCAAGGAAGAACTCCGTCAGCTCATGGCCACCGCCGTGTCGCTCGAGAAGGACTTCATCCGCGACTGCCTGCCCGTCAACGCCCTCGGCCTCTCCTCCAAGGAGTTCGAGCAGTACATCGACTTCATCGCCGACCGTCGCCTGCGTAACTGCGGCCTCGATCCGCTCGTCGCCGAGACGAGCAACCCTTTCCCCTGGTTGTCCGAGATGATGGACCTCAAGAAGGAGCAGAACTTCTTCGAAGGCCGCGTCACCGAATACCAGAAGCAGGGCGCCATGGGCACCGTCAACGACGACGAACTCTGAGCGTCCGCTGGCTGAATTTGGGCGTCACCCCCTCCGCGCCCGGTTTGGCATGCTTCCAGTTCTTACCCCTCATCCCATCTCCTGAAAAAACCTGCGCCGGCCACCGCCGACGCATCCTCCCTCATTCTCTCCCTCCCTCCGTCACCGCTCCCTCTCTCTGATATGAAATCCGAACTCCCTTTCTTCCGCGAAGATATCGCCCTCAAGCACGCCGTCCGCGCTCCCGCCGACGCCAAGCCCCGCTTCAACTGGCGTGAGTCGCTGCCCGCCGCGGCCGCGCCCGCCTCCGCCGGCCTCGACGCCGCGCAGATCGCCGACATCGTCGGCGCCGCCCTCACCGACCTCCTCGTCGCCCGCCAGGAGCAGGACATCTTCACCGAGTCCAACCGCCAGTTCGTCGCCGCTGTCGCCAGCGACGTCGTCCGCGTGCTCTCCCAGTCCGGCGTCCAGGTGAGCGAGGTCCTCGTCCTCCAGGCCATCGAAGACGCCCTCGTGCGCTACAACCGCCACGACGTCGCCAAGAGCCTCCTCTTCTCCCGCGGCGGCGAAGCCGCCCCGGTCGACCCCCTCGCCATCACGACCCGCCTCATGCGCCGTAACGGCCAGGTGGTGCCGTGGCTGCCCAACAAGATCACGACCGCCGTCCGCATGGCCTTCCTCTCGCTCGAGCAGGATCCCGCGCCCTCCGTCCGCGTGACCGCCGCCGTCACCCGCCGCGTGGCCGACCTCGGCCAGACGATCATCGGCATCGAAGAAGTCCAGGACCTCGTCCAGGAAGAGCTCATGCGCCAGGGCCACTTCAAGGTCGCGCAGAACTACATCCTCTACCGCGCCTACCGCGCCCGCCGCCGCGAGGAGCTCGCCGCCCAGCCGGTCGTCGTCGACGACCGCCAGGAGTCCCTCATCCTCGTCAAGTCCGCCGACGGCTCGACCTACCTCTGGAACGGCGACGAACTGCGCAAGCGCATCGCCTTCGCCGCCGCCGGCCTCGAGCTCGTCCGCACGCCGGACCAGATCGAATCCGAACTCCGCCGCGGTCTCTTCAACGAGATCACCGAGGCCGACCTCCGCAAGACCATCGAGCTCAACGCCAAGAGCCTCGTCGAGGTCGACGCCGACTTCGCCAAGTTCGCCGCCCGCATCTGCCTCTCCTACATCTACGAGGAAGTCCTCGGCTGGAGCATCACCCGCGACGGCGTCGCGCAGCTCAAGGAATTCCACCGCGCCAAGTTCGCCGCCTACGTCGAACGCGGCATCGCCATCGGCCGCCTCTCGCCTGACCTCCGCAAGTACGACCTCGCCAAGCTCGCCGCGGCCCTCGATCCGATGGCCGACCTCGATTTCGAGCTCCTCGGCGTGCAGACGATGTACGACCGCTACCTGATCATCGACAAGACGGTCAAGCCGGCCCGCCGTCTCGAAACGCCCCAGTTCTTCTGGATGCGCGTCGCGATGGGCCTCTTCCTCCGCGAAGAGAAGAATCGCGAGGACTGGGTCATCCGCCTCCACGCGCTCTACAAGTCCCGCCGTTTCTGCAGCTCGACCCCGACGCTCTTCAACTCGGGCACGCTCCACAGCCAGCTCTCGTCCTGCTACCTCTACCAGGTCAACGACACGATCGAGTCCATCATGATCCGCGGCATCGCGGAGAACGCCTTCCTCTCCAAGTGGGCCGGCGGCCTCGGCGGCTCCTGGACCTCCGTCCGCGGCACGGGCTCCTACATCAAGGGCACCAACGGCGAATCCCAGGGCATCATCCCGTTCCTCAAGCTCCACAACGACCAGCTCGTCGCCGTCAACCAGGGCGGCAAGCGCCGCGGCTCCGGCTGCGCCTACCTCGAGACCTGGCACAACGACATCGAGGACTTCCTCGAGCTCCGTAAGAACACGGGCGACGACCGTCGCCGCACGCACGACATGAACACGGCCAACTGGATCCCCGACCTGTTCATGAAGCGCCTCAAGAACCGCCAGAACTGGACGCTCTTCCTTTCCAACGAGACCCCGGACCTCCACGAGACCTTCGGCGCCGATTTCGAGAAGCGCTATGCGGCCTACGAGGCGCGCGCCAAGAAGGGCGAGATCTTCGGCAAGGAGATCCCGGCCCTCGAGCTCTGGAAGAAGATGCTCGGCATGATCTTCGAGACCGGCCACCCGTGGATCACCTTCAAGGATCCCTGCAACGTCCGCTCCCCGCAGGACCACGTCGGCGTCATCCACTCCTCCAACCTCTGCACGGAGATCACGCTCAACACGAGCGCCGAGGAGACCGCCGTCTGCAACCTGGGCTCCGTCGTCCTCGACTCGCACCTCAAGGCCGATGGCAGCATCGACCATGTGATGCTCCGCGAGACCGTCACGGTCGCGGTCCGCGCCCTCGACAACGTCATCGACATCAACTTCTACCCGACCAAGGCCGCCGAGGTCTCCAACCTCCGCCACCGCCCGGTCGGCATGGGCGTGATGGGCCTGCAGGACTGCCTCTACCGTCGCGACATCTCCTTCGCCTCCGAAGCCGCCGTCGAGTTCAACGACGAGATCATGGAAGCCGTCGCCTACTACGCGTACGACACCTCCGCCGACCTCGCCGCCGAACGCGGTACCTACAGCACCTACAAGGGTTCCAAGTGGGACCGCGGCCTGCTCCCGCAGGACACCGTCGACCTTCTCGAGCAGGAGCGCGGCGAGCCGATCGAGGTCAAACGCGGCGGCCGCATGGACTGGGCTCCGGTCCGCGCCAAGATCGCCAAGAGCGGCATGCGCAATTCCAACGTCCTCGCCATCGCCCCGACCGCCACGATCTCCAACATCGTCGGCAGCTCGCCGTGCATCGAGCCGACCTACAAGAACCTCTTCGTGAAGAGCAACCTGTCCGGCGAGTTCACCGAACTCAACGGCTACCTGGTGCGCGACCTCAAGAAGCTGGGCCTCTGGAACCAGGAGATGATGCAGCAGGTGAAGTACTTCGACGGCGAGCTCAAGGACATCGCCGAGATCCCGCAGGCCATCAAGGACAAGTACCTGACCGCCTTCACCATCGAGAACAAGTGGCTCATCGACGCCGCCGCCCGTCGCCAGAAGTGGATCGACCAGGCCCAGTCGCTGAACCTCTTCCTCCCGACGCCGGACCTGAAGATGCTCTCGCACATGTACCAGTACGCCTGGCGCACCGGTCTCAAGACCACCTACTACCTCCGCACCCTCGGCGCCTCCAACATCGAGAAGGCCACGGTCGAGAAGGCTCCCAAGGCCGAGAAGAAGGAATACACCGCCGAAGAGAAGAACGCGTGCTCCATCGAGGCCATGCGCAACGGCGGCACCTGCGAGGCCTGCCAGTAAGCCGGATGCGAGGGCCGGAGGGCCTGATGACCGGAGGGCCGGAATAACGAGGGCGTCCGCAAGGACGCCCTTCTTATTTTCCGGGTAGGGATGCGATGACATCGCATCCGTTCGCCGCGCACCCTGGCCGGTTCTCGACACTGGGGAGACCGGAAACCGGATAGGATGCTTAGGCCCTACCTAAAGGAAGCCCCCGCCAATCCTCCGGCCCTCTTGTCCTCTTGTCCTCTTATCCTCCGGCCCTCTATCCTCGCTCCCATGCCCTCCCTCGCCACTTCTGCCGGCACGGTCCGCGTGCTCACCCGCGAAGAATCCTTCGCCGAGCTCGCCGCCCGCATCAACGCCCTCGCCGCCCGTGGCCCGGCCTCCGTCGGCCTCAGCGGGGGTTCCACGCCCAAGGCCTTCTACGCCTGGGTCGTCCGCACGGGTGCGCTTACGGCCGAAGCCCTCGCCCGCATCGACTGGCACGTGAGCGACGAACGTTGCGTGCCGCTCTCATCGGATGACTCCAACTTCGGTCACGCCGCCCGCGGCATGCTCGATGCGCTCGGCGTACCCGCCGCCCGCCGTTTCGCTTGGCCGGTCGAACTACCTCCGGTCGAAGCCGCGGCCGCCTACGAAGCCGCCTGGGCCGCCCGCTCGCCCGCCAAGGCCTTCGATCTTTGCGTCCTCGGCCTCGGCGACGACAGCCATATCGCCTCGCTCTGGCCGCAGTGCCCGCTCATTGGCCGCGCGTCCGGCCCCCGCTTCGTCGCCACGGAATGGCCCGGTCGCGGCTGGCGCCTGACCATCACCGAAGCCGGCCTCGCGCAGTGCGCGGCGATCGTCGTGCTCGTCGGCGGCGCCGCCAAGGCGCCCGCCTTGCGCGAGATCACCTGCGGCGACTTCCAGCCTTCCCGGCATCCTGGCCAGACGCTGCGCGCCTTCGCGTCACGCGTCACTTGGCTGGCGGACCGGGAAGCGGCGGCTCAGCTCTGACCGCCTCAGGCGGCCTTGGGCTTGGCCGAACCGTTCTTCGGGGCTTCGGTCTCCGTCGCCGGGGCGGGAGACGCTTCCGGCGTGGGTTCGGCCGACGGCGGGTTGGCGCGCAGGCCACGGAGGCTCTCGATGGTCCTGTGACCCGAGACGTGCTGGATGATCGTGTAGCAGACGAACCGGTTTTCCGATTCCGCCGCCGGATTCTCGAGGACGAAGCAGATCCGGCGGTTCTTCTCATGCAGGATGAGCGGAGCCCGGTAGATCAGCTTCTGACGGCCATCGGCGTCGGTGACGCCCATGAAGAAGTTCACGACTTCCCGCTTGGTCATGACCAGCGGGCTGCGGCTGCGTCCGGAGGGCTCGGCGTAGAACACTTTGCCGCCCATGCTGCACAGGAGGCGGTTCTTGCTGAAGTTCAGCACGTCGAAGCCTCCGAAGGGTAAGGCCTCCACGTTGATGTTGAACTTGCGGACCATGACCTTCTGGGCGCCTTCCGAGGCGAACATGATGACCAGGGCCTCGCGATCGTTCTCCGCGAGGTTGAAGCCGGCGAAGGGCACCCAAGTCTCGACCGGCTTGGCGCCGGGTTTGCCGCTCGGGTCGGGCAGCATGGCTTTGCGGACGATCGCCACGTTGGCCGGTCCTTCGTAGAGGATGGTGCCGCTGGGCGTCATCGCGCTCGGATGAATCGGGGTCACCTCGCGATCGCCTTGGACGCCCAGTTCCATGGTCTCTCCTTCCGGGAGGAGGGGCATCTCCCACCAGGTGACGGTGAGGGCGCAGGTGCGTTCCGCCTGGCTGCGGGAGCGGGCGTCTCCGCCCGTCTTGCCGGCGGTTTTCTTCGCGTCGCCCGACGAGCCGCCGGGATTCTTCGGCTCAGTTTCGGCGGCGACCGTACCGAGGGGGAGGGCCGCCAGCAGCAGCCCCGTCAGGAGTTTCCGTAAGGACATAGGATCAGATTTCGTTCGCGTTGAGCCAGCGGATCGAGGTCGCCTTGAAGCGACGACCGAGCAGACGGTTGATGTTCCAGTTCTCGCGTTCGGCCGGCGTCGCGTTGGCGGGCAGACGGATGCTGGCGAGGCCGCCTCCGGGGTGGAGGCTTTCGTAGGGGTCGAGCATCGGGATGAAGTCGTATTCCCTGGTGAACTGTCCGTTCACGCGGTAGCTGAGACGCCGGCGGTTGATCTCCTCGTAGGCCGGGCCGCGGGCGGCCGGGATCATCATCTGCGCACCTCGCTGCACGACGACTTCCACCCAGGCGCGGCCGATGGTGTTACCCGCGTTGTCGAGGGCTTCGCCGTAGGCCCGGATGGTGAAGGTGTCCGACCGCGGCGTCAGGTTGGGGCCGACGGTGTTCAGCACGTCCATCTGGGTGACGAGCTGCGGGGCGCCCAGGCCTGCCGTGACCCTCTGGTCGGCGTTGGCGCCGGTCTGCTGGCTCATCGAGTCGATGTTGGGGAAGCGCGGGGCGCCGGCGTTGGTGGCCTTGCGCAGGACGGCCCAGACGCCGGTGCCGTCGAGGTTCCGGTTGGTGAAGGTCGGCGAGCCTCGTCCGCTGCCTCCGCTCGGATCGTTGAACGCAATCGACGGATTCGGCGCGGCCGGCGCGGCGAACGTGCCGTCGGAGAGGTTTCCGCCCGCATCGCGGATCGCCTGGGCGTTGATGCCGGAGCGGTCGATCGCCGCTTGCAGCGCGCCTTTCAGTCCGTGTTGGCGGAACTGCGCCGCGGTGGAATCCAGCAGGCGACGGTTCACGAAATCGGCCAGGGACATGAAGGGGCCGCGATCGCGCACCTCCTTGACGACCTCGGCCGCCAGCCGGTCGATTTCGGCGTCGGTGAGTTCGCGGTAGTTGTTCCAGGCGTTGATGTCGCCGCCGGTCGGACGGAAGGACCGCGCGAACCGCGTCAGGACCGTGCCGCTGACGGAAGACCCGTCGGGCAGGGTCTGTCCGCGCATGCCGGCGAGGACGGCCTTCCATGCCGATTTCGAGGTCGAGTTGACGTTGAAGCCGCCGTCATAGAGGGCGTTGCGGGAGAGGTAGGTCGGGTGCGGGAAATCCTGCGCGGCGGGGAAGGTGCCGTCGGCGACGGCGCTCCGGGCGTCCGGCTGGAAGACCACGCGCTTGTTGGCCAGCGGGTTGTAGCCCGCTTCGAGGGCCGCCTTGATGTCCCGGAACGACGTCGCATCGAAGCCGCTCACGTTGCCGACGGCCCGGCGGAGCGCGGAGGCTTGGTCGCTGGCGACTTCGGTGGCCACGGGCAGGTCGGGACCGTTGGGGAAGTTATTCCTTTCTCCCGGGAGCGAATAGGAGTTCGCCTGGAGGTTCAGGCCGCTGAAGTAATAGGCGTCCCAGAGGGCCAGGTTCGCCACGAAGGCGTGGTCGGTGCGCACATTGGCGAAGTTACGGACCATGCGCGTGCCTTCGTGGATGCCCACGTAGCCGTTCTCGGGGATGGCCTTGTCGGTGCCGGTCTCGACCTTGGGGCCGGGCCAGTCGGTCACCTTCGTCAGGTCCGTGATGCCAGGATGGGCGAAAGAGGAGCCGACGGTGAGGTCGGCGTCCGTGTTGACTTGCGCGAAGCCGGCCGAACCGAGCTGGGCGAGCGAGAGCAGCGGCCGGCGCGGCACGGGGAAGATCACGGTGTCCGCGCGCTGGCTGACGGTGGGGTTCACGCTGGCGCCCCAGTAGGCGTTGATGTTGTTGGCGCTGAGCGCGAGCTGCGGTTCCGAGTCCAGCCCGCGTTGCGAGAGCACCCAGCCGATCGGCGTGTGGGCCTTGCCGTCGTAGCCGTAGAGGTGCGCCTGCTGCGGCCGCATGCTCAGGAAGAACGGCGACATCGGGGCGTTGAAGATCTCGGCGGGCGTCTCCAGTCGCAGGTTCTGTCCGCCGGCGTTGATGCGGAAGGTGGACTGGGCCGAGGTGTTGTTGGAAGGGTACCAGATGTCGCGCGTCTGGCCGGTCATCTCCGCGGAGCGCAGCAGGAAGTCCGTCATGAAGAACGGCTGCTTGTCGTTCCCGCGGGAGGCGCTGATCGAGGACACGATGCGGCTGTTGAGCGTCGAGGCGCGGTTGCCGCTGATGATCTCAGGCCGGCCGAATTCCGGGTCGCCGTTCTCGGGGCCGTAGGTGACCTGCTGGCCGAGCACGTTGACGTCGCCGCGCCAGAGGACGCCGGTGTGGGAGGCGTTGGCCCGGCCGGTGGGGATGCGATAGTCCGGGGTGCGGGCGGTGCGGCCGACGATGCTGTTCAGCCACTGCTCGTTGTATTGGATGATGTTGCTCCAATGGCCGTTGTCGTTGCCGTACAGCGGCCAGCCGGCGGTGAGGGCCTGGAAGTTGAGCAACAGGGACTCGTCGACGAGATGCTGGCCCGGAGCGGTGCCGGCGCCTTCGTAGGCGTAATTGGTGACGGTCCTGGCCGAGGGGTTGTAGATGGGGTTCTGCGTCGTGGGCGAACCGAACCAGCGGCGGTCCTTGTTCAGCGCCTGACCTTCGATGCTCTTGTTGTTGATCAGGTAGAAGTTCCAGTGCTGGTGTCCGCCGACCGCGGTGGTGCCGTTGCGCAGGCGGGGGAAGACATACCCGGGGGTGTTCGGGACGCCCTCCTCGCCGACGATACGGTTGTCATAGTTGACCCAGCCGTTGTTGCGGACGACGAAGCGGACGGTCTTGCCTTGGTTGGGGGGCGAGGCGAACTGCAGGACGGTCTTGAGCTTCTTGGCCGTACCGTCCCAGTCGATGCCGAAGGCGTCGCGGAGGCGTCGCGAGTTCTTGACGTCCCTCCAGAGGTCTTCGGCGTTGTGGAAGGCGGCGGGATTGTCCGCCCCGGCCGCGCCGTTGTAGCAATAACCCCCGAAGAAACCGTGCGCGGGCGCCTGGCCGGCGCCGGTCGGCGCGGGCAATACGTACAATTTATTGTCGCTGCGACGGGCGGGCATGAAGCCCCAGGTCCAGAGGCGACCGTCGGGCTTGGTGAGGTCGGCCGCGCTGCCTTCCTCCAGCTGCGTCGTGACGTCGCCGTTGCGTCGGTAGCGCACGTTGTAGAAGGGCGTCATCTTGTAGACCGCGTTGCTGCCGAGGTCGTAGCCGAAGTCGTTCGTCGCGATGACGGTGTTGCTGGCGCGGTTGGACTGATAGTCGCCGCCCATGAACTTGGTGCTGATCGTCTTGACCTCGCCGGGCTCGAGCCGGAACTTGCTGCCGGGATTGACGAGGCGGAACGAGAAGGAACGGTTCTCGTAGGCGCCGTCCCCAAGGGCGACCTCGCCGATGAGCAGGTCGCGCTGCACCCGTTCGCCGACCCACAGCGGGTCGGTGAGGCTGCGCGGCCGGGGTTCCCATTGCGAACTGTTGCGGGTGCTGGAGCTGGGGTACGGGTCGAAATATTGCCAATGGGTGTCGGCGAAATCCCACTGCTGGAGCTGCACGTCGAAGATGTAGGGCAGGGAGTCGCCGTTGGTCACCATCGCGAGGCCCTCGAACTCGATGGCCACGTCGTAGGGATTGTGGACCATCACGACCGGATCGACGGTCACGCCGAGCGTGCCGTTCAGGTCGGAGGCGCTGGCGTCGGAGAACACCCCGGAGAAGATCATCGAGAAGCGGACGATGCTCGGGGCGAGGCTCATCGAGGTGGGCCAGGTCCGCGTCGTGGTGTCGGGGAAATTGCCGCTGAGGTTATAATAAGCGTCGCCGTTGGCGGGGCGGGGTTGGGCGAGGCCCATCCGGTCGAAGTTCGTCACGAAATTCGCCCCGAACTGAGCGCCGATATAGTTATGGGCGAGGATGTTCGGGTAACGCAGGCGCTGCTCGGCTTGGAAGCTCGGCGTGTCGCTGGGAGCGGAGAAGTTGTTGCGGTAGAAATAACGGTCGGCGTTGAGCTGACCTCCGGCCGCATAGAACTGGTCCGGCCGCTGCGCGAAGTCCCACGGCGTGGCGGCGCCGCTCGAGTTCACCTGGCGGCTGCGCTGGACGGGCGCGTTGCGGTTGCCGGTCGCGTAGCTGAGCGGTTCGATGCCGCGGGCCACGACGGCGTCGGCCGGGGCGGGGGGCTGGCCGCGCAGCGCGCCGGAACTCTGGCCGGCCTGTTCGATCTCGCGCTTATACATCCGGTAGTAATTGCGGTAAAGATCCCAGGTGGGTCCGCGGACGATGCGTCCGTTCAGGTTCTCCGGATGGGTCTCGGGCAGTTCCGACCAAGGCAGCGCGTTGATGCGCCGGGTGAGGCCGTTGCTGGTACTGTTCACGACGCCGCTGCCGCTGTACCAGTTGGTCGTGCCCACCCGGTTTTCGGTGGCGCTGGGGCTGTTTTCCGTGTTCGCCAGCAGGCGCGAGACGACGTTCGCGTTATGGGTGTAGGATTCGAAGAAGGCCGAACGCAGCGGGGCCTCATAGACGAAGCCCAGACGCTCCGGCGACTCGCTGAAGGGGCCGAGGGCCGTGCCGTTGCCGCCGTTACGCGCGCGGAGCAGGTTGTAGGAGTTGCCGAGCAACGAACTCAGGTAGCGCGGCGCCCATTCGGAGGCGCGCGGCGAGGCGAGCAGCAGGTCGCTCGCGGAGCCGAGCTTGTCGACGAGGTTGGGCCGGTTGTAGTCGAGATCCACCGCCAGACCGTTCGTGCCGAGTCCCGTGGTTAGCGGGTGGGCGTTGGGCGCGCCATGGAAGAGCGACTGCCTCCGCTGGCGGCCGTCGGTCACCTGCGTGGCGTCCTTCTGTCCGGGGTAGACCTCGATTCCCCGGTACATCGCATAAGGCAGTTCGAACGCCGTCGAGAGGTCGATCTTCACGCCGCCGTTGTAGGTATCGGTGAGCGTCGAGTAGGAATAGGTGGTGATGTCATGCCAGAGCAGGCGTGCGGCGTCGGACATCGCCTGACCGGCGGCCGGGCCGGCTTGGCGCTCCGCCCAGGCGGAGAGGCCGGAGATGCCCACGGCTTTCGCCAGTTGGAAAGCCTGCGGATTGCCGGCAGCGGCCGTGATGTCCTGGGCGCGCCAGGCATCGAAGTTGAAGCCCGAAGGCAGGACGCCCTTGTCGTTGACGCCTTCGCGGATGGGGTCGCCGGGTCCGCCGATGGCGCCGATGCCGTTGCGCTGATTGGCGGAACCCGCGAAGCCGCGGTCCCAGTTCTCGTTGGAGAGCCAGGTGCCGGCGCCGGTCGAGGCATAGTGGTCGGGCAGGTTGACCTTGGCCTTCACGCCTTCGTCACCGATCCAGAAAGCGTAACGACCGTTGGCGCCGAGGGTCGTGGTGTCGGCGTAGGTCGGGCCCGGCATCGGCTGCGGGCGGGCGTCGATGGCGCCCATGTAATTGCGCTGCAGGCCGGAGAGACCGGTGGGCAGGTTGAGCGTGCCGTAGGAGACGAGCGGCACGAGCTGGGTCGCGTCGAGGTCGATCGGATTACCGAGGTCATCGATCAGAGCCTGGGCTTCCGCTGCGCGCGCCGGGGCGACGACGCGCTGGTTGGCGTTGGTCGTGAAGTAGGTGTTGTTGGGGACGAAGTTAGGGGCCATGCCGGAGAGTTCGGGCACCGGGTTGACGACGAAGGGCGAGGCCAGCCAGCCGAGGAAGAGGCGGGAGTCCGCCGGGTTGCTCACGTCCCAGTCGCGCGCGCGCGAAGCATCGGCGCCGCCGGTCGACCATACGCCGGTGAGGTATCGCTTCTGGTGGGAGAGGCGACCGCCGCTGGGCGCGTTGTTGTTCGCGCCGTCCGAACGGCCGCGGACCGGGGCGATCGTCGCGGCGTCGTTGTTGCCCACGGCGACGTCGTTGTTGGCGAACATGTCGGCGCGCATGGTCACGCGCTGGTCGGGGCCCGCGAGCTGCTGGAGCTGGGCCACCGCGATGCGGGCCGAAGCGAGGGCGTTGAAGCGCGCGCGCAGGTAGCCGGAATGGCTCTGGGCCAGACGGCTTTCAACCTGCAGGAAAGAGGCGAGGACGATCACCAACATCACCATCGCGGCCATGACGGTCAGCGAGAGCACGAGCGAGAAACCTGAGCGTTTGAGTCTCATAGGAAAAGTGGGGTAAAATCACAGTAAACACCCCTAGGGCTAAGTCAAAGGATTGGTTTTACACATTTGTTCCAAAAGATTGGTTTAAATCATATAAAATCGTTTAAAATCATAAAATGTCCATTTAATGGCAATTTAAAGGGCGGGCTTGCGACCTCTGGGGGTTTGCCGAGGTTAGAGAGGTGCAAACCCTCATCCAAGGTGCCGGTGCTTTCATCTGGCCGCTCGGTTTCTGCTCCTTCCTGGCGGTCTACTTGATCATCGAAAGAGCCCTGGCCCTCCGGGTCTCCCGGGTCGCGCCCGAGTCCGTCGTCAAGGCGGTCCTCGCCGGCCAGCTCGACCAGGTCGGCGCCGCCGACGGCGAGTCCGTCGCGGGTCGCCTCGTGCAGCGCTGGAAGGACGGCGCTTCGGGCGAAGTGCTTAAGGCCTGGGCCCGTCATGAGCTGATCCGTCTGCAGCGCGGCCTCCACCTGCTCGACAGCATCGTGGCCGGCGCGCCCTTGCTCGGCCTGCTCGGCACGGTCGCCGGTCTCGCCACGCTCTTCCCGGAACAAGGCATGCCGGATGCGCAGACGCTCACGCGCGGCGTCGGCCTCGCGCTCAGCACGACGATGATCGGCCTGTGCGTCGCGATCCCCGCGCTCCTCGCTTCGAACTGGCTGAGCCGTCGCCTCGAAGTCCTGTCCTCGCGGCTCGACGTCCTGGTCGAGGCGCTCGAAGCCCGCCGCCGATGAGCCTCGTCGTCTCCCGTCGTCGTCGCGCCGAGATCAACGTCGTGCCGCTCATCGACGTGATGGTGGTGCTGGTCTTCTTCCTGCTCCTCAGCGGCCGCTTCGAACAGACGCGCGCGCTCGCCATCGTGCCGCCCACGGCCTCCGCGGGCACGGCCGGCGCCGAGGCTTCCTCGCTCGTCGTCGGCGTCGATCGCGACGGCAAGCTCTACCTCGAGGGCAAGGCCATCGCCGCCGATGCGCTTGCCAAGGCCCTCGTCGACCACGCGCTGAAGTCGCCCGGCACCGAAGTCATCATCGTCGCCGACGAGCGTTCGCTCACGGGCGCCGCGGTCGGCGCGCTCGATGCCGCCGCCAAGGCCGGCCTGAAGCCGCGCCTGCAGACCCGTCAGCCGCGCTAAGACACGGGGATACGAGGACACGAGGTCGCGAGGACAGGAGGGCACGAGGACAAGAAGGCGGGAGGACGCGAGGGCATGAGGGCACGAGGGCCGAAGGTCCCTGGGATCTCAATCTTTGATTTCCCTCGAGTCCTCGTGATTCGCGTCCTCCACCGTTACTCGCCTATTATTTTCGAGCCCTTGCGTTCGCCAACGTCTCCTTCATCTTACTCCCGCTAACCCTGTATCACCCTCGAGTCCTCTGGCCCTCAGGCCCTCGTGTCCTCATGACTAGAGTCCTCCCTCGTCCATCCCTCATCTTTCATCCTAGATCGTTTCTTCCCATGTCCACCCGTCTCCCTGAAGTCCTCCGCCTGCTCGAAGACTACACGCAGGCTCACGGCACGTCCGGCCACGAGGACGCGGTCCGCGCGATCTTCGTCCGCGAACTCCGCGGCCGCGCGTTCAGCGCCGACGGCCTCGGTGGCGTCCTCGCCTCGCCCGCCAAGGAGCAGGGTGGCCCCCGCGTCGTGCTGACAGCGCATATGGATGAGATCGGTTTCCTCGTGCAGGCGATCAC
>JBKCKE010000095.1:0-4508 GCA_046301395.1 Verrucomicrobiota bacterium
GACTACGCCCGACGAGGCGGCGCGCTGGTTCGCCGTGGATCCGGAGACCCCGCAGGCCAAGGTGATCCCGTTCCGACTGAAGGGGAAGCGCCGCAAGGCGGAGTGATCCCAAGCAATCACTTTTTAATTCCAGTTACGCCACAAAACCCAACCGACGAGACACCAGAAAAATAAATCAAAAGATTTCGGCGGCTCATTTGAATCACCGAACGAGAGAATTTGCCAGAGCAGGGCGCGAACGGCAAAAATTCCAATGAGACATAAAAAAAGAATAATGATGTTTGTCCCCAAACTGACCAAAACTTCCGTTAGACTCCTGGCTGCGAGAAATTTCATTACAACATTTCGTTAACAACTCCTAGTGGTCACGGCTCCTAAAAACCAAGATCCCCATCTGTCGGATTCGAGCTATGGTAGGCCTTTGTCGGCTCTTTCTTCTCCGCTTCCTTCGCCAACTCGACAAGGGCTTGCAATAGTAGTCTTTGGGCTTCGGTCTGGGCCTTCTTGTCGGCCTCATATTTTGCAGACAACATACTTCCCAGGGTCGGGTTAGTAGTTCCTATGCTAAATGGACTTTCGGGAGATCTGTTTGCCGCGATTTTCAGCTGATGAATCAGCTCAATCAGCTCGTCGCGGACATTAATCGGCTGAATCTTGGGCTTGGCCTCCGCGGGCTTTTCGGCTGCGGCAGGTTTCGGAGCTTCAGCGGCGGGCTTATCCTGGGCGCAGAGAACGCAGCAGGCGAGGATCAGGGCGAGGGCGTGTTTCATGGTATGATTTTAGGTTAACATAAAAATGGCTGCATCTCTTTTAGGGAGGCAGCCATGAAGTTAATGAACTTCGTATAATTCTAAGAGATCACTCAATCCACCTGCAGCCGCAAATGCTGCACTTGTAACGCTGTCCATTGATGGTCAGGCCATCAAACAAGCCGATACCGATGCACTTCAGCCCATTGCCACCGTTGGTATAGCCCGGGCAAGACGCAGAGCGCACGTCATATCGAGCCATGCTCAGAGATTGAGGCTGAGGGGCGGTGGAGGCCGCCATGGCGATAGCTGATACAAGAAGGAGAAGTAGAGGACGCATAAGTTATTTATAAGAGATTATTTTCATCTGTAAAGAGTCTTATCCAAGAGAAGTATAGCCGTTCATGGATCTGAGACGCTTGGCGGCTTACTCGGGGTCGGCCAACGCTCGGAGATGCTCAGGGCAGTGCTTGGTTGGACTTCTGGTTGGGAATAATCCTGATTGTGAACCCAAAGACCCAAAAAGGACAGGGTGCTCGGGGCGGGGGTCGAACCCGCACACCTTGCGGCGCTAGAACCTAAATCTAGTGTGTCTGCCATTCCACCACCCGAGCAAAACCTGTGACGTAAGGTTTGCGCGTCGGACGGCGGAGGCAAGCGCTTACACGAGGCGGCCGAGGGGCGAGCCGACCTTGGCGTAGACTTCCACGGCGGTTTCGCCGGCGTGGATTAGGTCGTCCTCGAGCTTGATGCGGCCGGGTTCGAAGATCGTGGCGACGAACGATCCGCCGAAACGGAAGTAGCCTTTCTCGTCACCTTTGGCGACGGCCTGGCCAGGCTTATAGGTCTCGATGATGGTGCCGACGTTCGTGGCGCCGACGGAGACCATGGTGACGAGTCCGAAAGGTCCGGCGTCGATGGTCACGCGCTGGCGCTTGTTCTGCCAGAGATAGGCGGCGCTGCGACGAAGAGCGATCGGGTTGACGGAGTAGAGCTGGCCCTTGGCGAGCACGGGTTCGCCCGGGACGCCGGCGACAGGGAAGTGGAAACGATGGTAGTCGACGGGGCCGAGGCGCGAGCAGACGACGGTGCCGCGGGCGTAACGTTCGCCGAGCGCGCGGTCGGCGACGAGCGCGGGGATGTCGAAGGTCTGGCCCTTGGCGAAGATGCCGTTCACGCGCGAGGCGTCGGGGAAGCCGAGGTGACGTCCATCGGCCGGCAGCACGGCCATCTCTGGACGCGGGTCCAGCGGGCGGGCCGAGGCCTTGAGCTTACGGTAGAAGAAGTCGTTGAAGGTCCGGTAGGACTTGAGGTCAGGGTCGGCGAACTCGCTAGGGTCGAGTCCGAAGGCCTTCACGAAGGGCTCGACGCGACGCGCGCTGCTCGGGCGATCCATAGCCCAGCCGTATAACTTGGAGAAAAGGGCGCGTTTGACGACGGTATGGAGGGTCAGCTTGCCGAGCGGGTTGCCGTAGATGCGCTGCAGCCACTTCTCGCCGTAGACCTGTTCGGTCTCCATGCGGCCGGTATGGCGATTAAGCAGGGTGATGGGGGCGACGGCTTCCATCCGGGCAGATTTGCTAAAAATGGACTTCAAGGGAACCATATATCTGTCAAAACAGTCCTTACCCCCATGTCGCGCCTGGCTTACGTCTTCCTCTTCCTCGCCGCGCCCCTGATGGCGCAGTTCAGCCCGGTCAAGAAGACCCCCGAAGTCATCAAGGCGGAGATCGAGACGGACGTCATCCGTGCCCGCTTGGACCTGGCCGCTTCGCAGCGTAAGCTCGCCGCCCTCAATCAGACCCTCGAACTGCGTAAGCTCGAAGCCGAAGCCACCCTGCGCGCCGCCCGCGCCGAGGCCGCCGCCGCGCCGATCGAAGCCGAGCAGTCGAAGCTCAAGCTCGAAGCCGCCCTCGCCGCCGCCCAGGCCGCCGTCGCTTCGGCCGACAAGGACCGCGCCCGCGCCGAACTCGAAGTGCAGTCGCGCCTCGCCGCCGCCGAAGTCTCCGTCGAATACGCCAAGGTCTCGTCCGTGGCCACCATCGCGCGCCTCGAGCAGAAGGTCGCCGACATCGCCAGCGGCGCCAAGTTCACCTACCCGAAGGATCCGCTCATCGACGGCGTCCTGCACATCTCCGACCGCCGCATCCCGTTCAACGGCCGCGTCGACGACAAGCTCGCCCAGTTCGTCTGTGGTCGCATCGCCTTCTACAACGCCCTCGATAGCGAAGCCCCGATCTTCATCGTCATCGACCGCTCGCCGGGCGGTTCCGTGATGTCGGGCTACATGATGCTCCAGGCCATGGAGACCTCCAAGGCGCCGGTCTACGTCGTCGTGAAGGGTTACGCCGCCTCGATGGCCGCGATCGTCACCACCCTCGCCAAGCGCTCGTTCGTCTACCCGAACACGATCGTCCTGCATCACCAGGCCTCCGTCGGTCTCAGCGGTAATGTCACCCAGCTCAAGGAACAGCTCAAGTGGTCCAAGGTCTGGTGCGAACGCATCTTCGTGAAGGTCGCCGCGCGCATCGGCACGAACGTCGACGATTTCGTCGCCCAGATGTACAAGGGAACCTCCACCGGCGACTGGAAGATCCTCGGCGACGAGGCCGGCCGCCGCAAGTGGGTGACCGACGTCGTGGAGCGCATGGCCGAAGATTCCCTCACCGTCGCCGGCGCCGTGCCGCCCGTCGTCGCCGAGCCCAACCCCGACGGCTTCAACGCCGGCAAGACGCAGGACGGCCGCGTCCGCCAGGCCCTGCCGCCGCTCGGCCCCTGCGACCTCTGGTGGATGTACGATCCCACCGTCGAATTCGTCCTCCGCTGATTTCAAAACACAAAACTCCCATGCATCTCCGCACCTCCCTCCGCGTCCTCGCGCTCGCCGTCTTCGCGGCCGCGAACGCCCTCGCCCAGCAGGCCACGCCGGCCCCGGCTGCTCCCGCGGCTTCCGCGCCGGCCGCCGCGCCCCGCGCTGAACTCACCCCGCAGCAGACGGCCGCGATGACGGAAGCCGAAGCCATGCGCGCCCAGAAGGCCCGTATCGACGCCGAGCTCGCCCTCGCCGAAGCCAAGCGCTCCGAAGAGCTCGCGCCGCTGCAGGCCGAAGTCGCCCGCCTGACCGCCGAACGTGCGCTCCGCCTCGCCAAGGCTTCCGCCGAAGCCGCCGCCCTCGAAGACGAGCGCGCCAAGCTCGAGCGCCAGGCCGCGCTCGAATCCGCCCGTTCTACCGCCCGCCTCGCCGAACGCTCCAACAAGATCCGCGAGCTCGAAGCCGAAGCCAAGCAGCTCCAGCTCGAGGCCGCCAACACCGTCGCCCGCCTCTCCAATGAGATCCAGCGCTTCCAGAAGGAAGACGAGGCCCGCAAGATCGCCAGCAAGGCCAAGCCAAAGTATCTCAAGGACCCGCTCGTCGACGGCGTGCTGTACATCAGCGACCGCCGCATCGCCTTCAACGGCGCCGTGACCGAGCAGCTCGCCGACTACGTCTGCACGCGGATCGCCTTCTATAACAACCAGTCTGCCGAGTTCCCGATCTTCATCGTCGTCGACAACTCGCCGGGCGGCTCCGTCGCCGCCGGCTACCAGATCCAGAAGGCCATGGCCGCTTCCAAGGCGCCGGTGCACGTCGTCGTGAAGGGCTTCGCCGCCTCGATGACCGCCGTCATCTGCACGCTCGCCGAGCGCTCCTACTGCTACCCGAACACCATCCTGCTCCACCACCAGGCCTCGAACGTCGTCCGCGGCAACATGACCGTC
>JBKCKE010000096.1:0-4110 GCA_046301395.1 Verrucomicrobiota bacterium
CGTCACCGCGGTCCCGATGAACGAGATCTTCGCCGATGTCGCGAAATCGCTCCGCTGGACGTATGACCACGCGGCCGAATTCGGCGGCGACCCGAACCGCATCGTGATCATGGGACACTCCTCGGGCGCCCAACTCGCCGCCTACCTGGCCATCGACGAACGTCCGCTGAAGGCCGTGGGTCTGTCTCTGGCGATGTTCAAGGGCTGCGTCCCGGTCGACGCTGATACGTTCGACATCCCGGCAGTCATCGAACTAGCGACCAACAATCGCAAAGCCGCCGGCAAGCCGGAGCCTAAATACGGCCACCGCGAGATCTTCGGCGGCAAGCCCGAACTCTGGGCCGAATACTCCGCGACCACCCACGTCGCCGCCGGCAAAGGCATCCCGCCCTTCCTCATCCTCTACGACGGGGCCGCCGCCCTCACGCCCGACCAGGCCAAACGCCTCGAGAAAGCGCTGACTTCAAAAGGCATCCCAGCCAAAGCTTACGGCGCCCAGAACACGACCCACAGTAAGATCAACGCCGACCTCGGCCTGCCCGACGACCCATCGACCGCCGAGCTGCTGTCGTTCCTCAAGAAGGCACTCCAGTAAGGTCATAGCGGCTGGCGGTTAGCGGTTGGCGGATAGACCGCCTCATGGTGGCAGCAAAGCAGGGAAACCAAGCCTCCTGCTCCATGCTCGTGGCACCTAACCGCCACCCGCTACCCGCTTCCACCTGTCACAGGTAGGGTCGGGACCGCGTCACGACATAGTCGCCCTTATGAACGGAGGACTGAGTCGATGACTGCGTAGAGGACTGAATCGAGGACTGAATGGATGTCCGCCAATCATCCGGTTTCCCCCATGCTGCCCCCTTTGAGTTCTGTATCTTACTTTTGCACCTTTGCACAGGCCGTAGGCCGATTTGCACTTTTGCACTTAGGGCTCCCCCCATGCCCCCAGTGTCACCTTGCCCCCTTGTCCCCTCGCGGCTCCGCCGCGCTAACCAAAGGCTGCGTCCAGGCCATCTCGACCTCACCGCCGACCGGTGAGCTCTTCATCGGCCGAGTGGAAGTCACCCGGGCTCGCACGTAAAGTTCGTCACCTTTGAGGACATACTCAGCCTTGGGTCCTTTGACGGTGGTCAGCACGGTCCCGACGTCCGCGCTATATTTACGGGTGACCCGCGGCTCGCTACCATTGGCGGCCTTCACGGCCACGGTCTTGCGATCGTAACCCTTCCGGGTGCCGATGAATTCGGTCACGTACTCGACGCCGGCCTCGGCCTTGACCTCGAGCGAGATCCGCCCGTCGCCGGATTGCAAAGCCTTCAACTCAACCCCGGTCGAAGCGTAGAAGTCGCCCTTCTCCATGGCGGCGACAATCGAAGCCGCGTCGAGTTGCTTCGCTTTGACCATCACCCAGCCCCGCCCCGAGAGGCTGACCCTAGCCTTAGGCAACGTGCTGTGGTAGTTATGAGAATCATCCGTGGCCAAGCCATACATGACGGGCTTGCCGAGATGACCCAGCCGTTCGGCGAGGACGATATCCCAGACCCGCTCGGTGCTGGCGTGGAGCTCATTGCCCTGATTAAAGACCGACGGGTGGCCGTTATAGACCTCGAAGAACTGCTCGTGGTCGATCTGCATGAGCTCCTCGGCGGTGATGGCCCACTTGAAGTTCGGGTGATTGAGGTGCGCGAACATGGGCACGCCGGTCCGTACCCTCTGCGCATGGACGGCATCGAAGGCGTGCTGGAGGGCTTTGATGATCTGCGGGCTGGTCGTGGTATCGAGGGACTTATCCGGGAGGATCAGCTCCTGGATGTTCGTCGCGTTCACGTGGACGTTCTTGTCCGTGATCTCTTCGCTGGGAATGAGCAGGAATCGGCCCGGCTCTTCGAGCTTGGCCTTGATCTCCGGTAGGGTGCGGAGACGGATCTCCTTCTGTTCACCCTCGCCCCGCACGACCACCCATTCTTTGCCGAAGCGCTGGAGATACTTGTCCAGGGCGACGGCGCCGGTCTTGGAGTTATGCACCTTCAGCCACTTATCGTGATCGGCGATGATGTTATGGTCGGACAAAGCCAAGAAGTCGTAACCATGGCTCTTATACCAGTCGGCCACCATCTCCGGGAAATCATCGCCATCGCTCCAATAGGTATGGGTATGCAAATTGCCCTTGTACCACTTCGCCTCTTCGGCGGCGGACAGGACAGCGGACGCGGCCAAGCCGCAGACGGCAAGCAGACGGATGAGGGGCATGCGGATTGATAGACAGAAAAGAGGACTGACTCGAGGACTGAATGGAGGCCTGAGTGGAGGACTGAATGGACAAGCCATGCAAGATGACCCGTTGGCCAGCCATGCATCGAGGTAGGGTCAGCACTGCGTGCTGACCTAGCTGACTCATCCTAGGGACGCGTCGGCGCAGTGGGGTCTGGCTTCATCTCGCGCAGCTTGAATCTGCATCTGGCGTTCGCGCTCGGGTCCACGTGCCCTCTGACCCTCATGTCCTCGCTGTGCTCCCCATGTCACCGTGCCCACGCGCCCACTTGTCCCCTCGCGGCTCCGCCGCGCTATGTGTTCCAAACCGCTAACCGCCAACCGCTGACACCTCTCGCATGTGCCTGACCCCGTCTGCGCATCCGTTTACGATCGCGACCCCAGTCGCGCTCCTACCAACGATTCCCCCTCCGGTCCTCATGTCCTCAGGCCATCGTGTCCTCGAAATATGCCCCAGCCAACTATCCGGTTCCCCAATGGTGCCCCCTTTGAGTTCTGCCTCTTACTTTTGCACCTTTGCACAGGCCGTAGGCCGATTTGCACCTTTGCACTTAATGCTCTGGCCCTCAGCTCCCCCGGCCCTCGTGTCCTCGTGCGACACTCTATCCTCGATACTCGGTCGCCCGTATGTTTTATACGGGCGACAATGCCCCCCACCCGCCACATCGCCGTCCTCGGCGGAGGAGCCGCCGGCTTCTTCGCGACGATCACGTGCGCGGAGGCCCTCGGCCAGGCCGGCAAGGTCACTCTCTTCGAAGCCACCCCGCACCTGCTCGCCAAGGTCCGCATCTCCGGTGGCGGCCGCTGTAATGTCACCCACTCCTGCTTCGAGCCGGCCGAGCTGGTGAAGAAATACCCGCGAGGGGGCCGCGAACTCCTCGGCGCCTTCCATCGCTTCCAGCCGCGGGATACCATCGAATGGTTCGGCAGCCGGGGCGTCGCCACGAAGACCGAGGAAGACGGACGCATGTTCCCGACGACCGATGACTCCGGCACGATCGTCGATTGCCTGATGTCAGCCGCCGCCCGCGCCAGCGTCACAATCCGTATCTCCACCCCGGTCCGCTCCATCATCAAGGACGGCGAGTCCTTCCTCCTGACCCTCGGCAACGGTTCGATCGAAGCATTCGACCGGGTCATCGTAGCCACGGGTGGCAACAAAGCTTCTGGTGGCCTAGCCATCGCGGAATCTTTCGGGCATTCCATCGTCCCGCCCGTACCCTCGCTCTTCACCTTTCACATCACCGACCCCCGCCTGACCGACCTGGCCGGCGTGTCGGTCGAAAACGTGGCCGTGATCGCCCCAGGCACGAAGCTCAAGACCGACGGTCCAGTCCTGGTCACCCATGCCGGTCTCAGCGGCCCCGGCATCCTTAAACTCTCCGCCTGGGGCGCCCGTGAGTTCGCGGAGAAGAACTACGCGTTCCCGATCTCGCTCAACTGGACCCCGCCCCATACCCGCGAAACCTTGATCAAGGCCCTCTCGGTCGTCCGGGAACAGAACGCCCGCAAGCAGGTGACCACCTTCAGCCCGGTCGCGATGCCCCAACGCCTCTGGGAACGATTCGTCATCGCTGCGGGCATCCCGACCACCACCCCTTGGGCCCACGTCAGCAACCCCTCGCTGCAAGCCCTGGCCACCCAGCTCACGGCCGCGGAGTTCAAGGTCGACGGCAAGAGCATGTTCAAGGACGAATTCGTCACCTGCGGTGGCGTGAAACTGTCCGAGGTCGACTTCAAGACGATGGAAAGCCGCAAGTGCCCAGGTCTTCACTTCGCCGGCGAAGTGCTCGACATCGACGGCGTCACCGGCGGCTTCAATTTCCAGAACGCCTGGACGAC
>JBKCKE010000097.1:0-3854 GCA_046301395.1 Verrucomicrobiota bacterium
CTTGATGATCCTAACCGCCAGCCGCCAACCGCCAACCGCTACTACCCGTGGATGCGCTCACGCTTCCACCCACTTGCCCTTTTCCTTGATCAGGTCGACGAGGCGTTCGACGGCTTCTTCCTGGGGGAGGTTGAACTTCACCGGGGTCTTGCCGACGTAGAGGTTGATCTTGCCGGGAGCGCCGCCGACGTAACCGAAGTCGGCGTCAGCCATCTCGCCGGGGCCGTTCACGATGCAGCCCATGACGGCGATGGTGACGGACTTGAGGTGGCCGGTGCGTTCCTTGATCTTCAGGGTCGTCGACTGGATGTCGAAGAGCGTGCGGCCGCAGGAAGGGCAGGCGACATACTCGGTCTTCGTCTGACGCATGCGCGCGCCTTGAAGGATATCGTAGGCGAGGGTGAGCGACTTCGCGGAAGAGGTCGGGGTCTCGCAGGAAAGGAAATCGCCGTAGCCGTCGACGAGCAGGCCGCCGGCGAGGATCGAGGCTTCGAGGAGGCGCGATTGGAAACCGGGGTCGAGGAGCACGGCGTTGGCGACCGTGGCACGGATCCAGAGCGGGGCCTTGAGCTTCGCCACGGCGGCGCATCGGACGAGCTCGCGATAAGTGCCCGTCGCGTGCAGGCCTTCCTGCGGCTGTGAGGACGTGAGGATGAGGCGGCTGGCCGGGATCGTGGCGAGTTCTTGGGCGAGCGCGGTGACCGTCGGGCCATCGAGGTCGACCGCTAGGAACGCGTCGTTCTTGGTGACCGCTTCGCCCCAGGCTTTGACCTCAGCGCCATCGGCGGAGCCGAAGGCCTTGACGACCACCAGACGGCTGCCGGAGCCGTCAAAGGGGAAGTCGGCGGGGGAAAGGCTGGTCTCGACGAAGAGGGCGGGGACGGCTTGTCCGAGGGCTTTGCGCAGTGAGCGGAGGCCGGCGGCGTGGGCGGAGTCGTCGAGGCGCACCAGCAGGCCTTCGGCGCGGACTTCGCGCTGGGCGGCATGGACGTCGAGGAGTTCCTTGGCCGCAGCCTGCCAGTCGGCGAGGCCGGCGATGCTGCGGACGATCACGCGCGGGGTCTCGCTCGAGCCGGCGAGGCACTTCGAAGACAGCTCGATGGTCTCCGTCGCGCGGCGCGTGAACGAGAAAGGATCAGCCGGGTCGGCCGGCAGCTGAACGGAGGAAGCGGCGCCGAGGGCGGCGAGGGCTTCGGCGCGGCGGACGATCTCCTTGCAGACCGGGATCTCGTGCCAGGGGTCTTCCGTCAGCGAGACGCGGATCGTGTCGCCCAGGCCGTCGGCGAGCAGCGAGCCGATGCCGATCGCAGACTTGATGCGGGCGTCTTCGCCTTCGCCTGCTTCGGTCACGCCGAGGTGGAGCGGATAATCCATGCCAAGCTCCGTCATGCGGGCGGCCGCCAGGCGGTAGGCCTCGACCATCACCTTCGGGTTCGAGGACTTCATCGACAGCACCATGTCCTTGAAGCCGTGGGATTCCGCGATGCGGATGAATTCGAGGGCGGACTCCACCATCCCGTTCGGCGAATCGCCGAAGCGGTTCATGATGCGGTCGGAGAGCGAGCCGTGGTTCGTGCCGATGCGGAGCGAGCGTCCGAGTTCCTTGGCGCGGAGGACCAGCGGCGTGAAGGCCGTGTGCAGGCGCTCCAGCTCTTCGGCATAGGCCGCGTCGGTGTATTCGAGCACCGCGAACTTCTTCTTGTCGGCGTAGTTGCCCGGGTTCACGCGGATCTTCTCCACGTGTTCGACCGCCTCCATCGCCGCGGAAGGTAGGAAGTGGATGTCGGCCACCAGCGGCTGGGTGAAGCCCGCCGCGCGGAATTTCTGTCGGATCTCCTTGAGCGCGGCCGCCGCGGCCTTGTTCGGGGCCGTGATGCGGATGATCTCGCTGCCCGCTTCGGCCAGGCGGATCGCCTGCGCGACCGTCGCCGCGACGTCCTCCGTGTCGGAGGTCGTCATCGACTGCACCCGGATGGGATTATTGCCGCCCACGCCGACCCCGCCCACGTTCACGACGCGGGTGAGGCGGCGGATCGTGCGGTGGCGGGAAGGACAGGAGTCCGAGGGCATGGGGTCATCTCAACCCCTTTGCCCTCAGCCGTCAACGAGCGTCAGAAATCCCAGCGCCAGGTCGACGGAATCCACTGGTAGCCCTTGCGTCCGTTCGGGACGACCACGCCCAGGCCGGGCCAGGGGAGGTGGAAGCCGTAGGCGCGCTCCTTGGTCGCCGCGATTTCGGCGAAGACCTTCTTACGGGTAGCGACGGCCACTTCCGGATTATGGTCGAAGTCGATGAACCAGTTAGGGTCCTCGAGCATCAGGATATGGTTATGAGCCAGATCGGAGAGGTGCAGGAGCGACTGTCCGTCGGACTTGATGCGGTAGATCGCGTGGCCGTCGGTATGGCCCGGGGCGGCGAGGATCGTGATCGCGCCGTCCAGGATCTGGTCGCCGTCCTTGTGGAGGACCAAGTTCGGCTGCAGCGTATCGAACGAGTTACGCACGCTCTTGATCATGCCCTTGATATCGTCGGTGCGGTGGGACTTCGAGAAGTCCGGTTCCTTGCCGCGCCAGAAGTCGACTTCGGTCTGCAGGACGTGCAGGGCCGCGTTGGGGAAGAGGATGCGCCCCTTGCTGGTGAAGCCGCCGATATGGTCGATATGGGAGTGGCTGAGCAGGGCGTGGGTGACCTGCTCGGGCTTGATGTCCACTTCGGGCGAGGCCATCGCCTGAGTGAGCCAGCCCCAGGTGTCGCGTTCGACCGGGCCGAAGCCGGCGTCGACGAGGATGACTTCCTTGTCCTTACGCAGGAGCAGGATGTTGATGTAGAGCGTGACGTCGTCAGGGCGTTCGCCTTGGTCGACGAGGGCCTTGGTCATCGCGGCCGTCTCGGTCTTCGGGAACATCTTCTTCGTCACGCAGTTCTTGAAGGTGCCGTAGCCGTCGCTGATGGACCAGGCCTCGAACTTACCGATCGAGAACTTATAGATGTAAGGGTCGGTGATCTTCTTGCGGGGCAAGGCCTTCGCCTCGGCCTTCGCGGCATCGGCGGCCGAACGCGCGGCTGGCAGGCTGAGGGCCGCGAAGGCGGCGCCGAGGCTGCCGAGGAACTGGCGACGGGAGTTATCCGGGAGGGGCTTTTCCATGAGGGTATGAGGTGAGATAAGGCGTAAAAGTTCCCAAGTGCAAACGTGCAAAAGTCGCGCAAGGGGCAGGGATAGGGGTAGGGACAGCACCACGTGCTGTCCTCGGTGCAAAAGTGCAAATCGGCCTGCGGCCTGTGCAAACGTGCAAAAGTGAGAGGCAATCGTTTCGGGTGGCAGGTTATCATCCCGAACCCGTACCCGCACCTGACCCCCCGAACCTGATACCCGATGGCCGAGACCTGAGACTTGGAAATGGCACCGCAGCATCCTTCCCGGCTTACGGTCTCCCTTTGATGGGCTACTCCTCCAACCCCAACCCCTACCTCTCCCCCTGCGAGGCCGTCAGGCCTCGCTCACTTCTTCACGCTGAAGTCCTGCGGCTTATAGACGTGGCGTTCCAGCAGCTGCTGCTTGAGCTGGAGTTCGCTGTCGCCGGAGCAACGGCGGACGTCGTGCAGGATGATGTAGGCCATCAGCGAGAACAGGAGGGCCATGAAGGTGTACTGGAGGATGATGACCGCCTTGTTGCTCAGCAGGCCCTTGGTGAAGCGCTGGATAGTGGCGATGAGCATGTGGCCGCCGTCGAGGACGGGGATCGGCAGCAGGTTGAGCACGGCGAGGTTCAGGTTGATCAGCACCGTGAACCAGAGCACGCGGCGGATGTCTTCCGACAGGTTGTAATAGGTCTTCGTGATCGAGATCACCGAG
>JBKCKE010000098.1:0-3545 GCA_046301395.1 Verrucomicrobiota bacterium
TCCGTCTGCAGGACGATTACGCCCGGCCGGCGCGCGACTGACCTTCCTTCCTCTCATGCGTAAAGTATTGGCCTTTGATCTCGGCGGCACGAAGTTCGCCTTCGGTGTCGTCAACGAAGACGGCAGCGTCCTCGGTTCCGGCCGCGTCGAGACGTTCGCCGAAAAAGGCCCGCAGCAGGCCTGCGAGCGCGTCGCCGCCGCCGCGCACGCGCTCCTCGCCGAACTCAAGCTCAAGCCGGCCGACTTCGTCGCCATCGGCGTCGCTTCGCCGGGCCCCCTCGACATCGCCCGCGGTTGCGTCGATGGTTCGCCCAACCTCCCGGGCTGGACGGGCTTCTCGATCACGGAACATCTGAGCAATTCCTTCGGCGGCCTGCCTGCCCGCATCGATAACGACTGCAACGCCGCCGCGCTCGGCGAGTACCGTTTCGGGGCCGGCAAGGGCAAGAAGAACGTCGTCTACATCACGGTCTCCACCGGCATCGGCGGCGGCGCGGTCATCGATGGTCGCCTGATGCGCGGCTCCAACGGCAACGCGGCCGAGCTCGGCCATATCCCGCTCACGATGGACGGACCCCGCTGCGGCTGCGGCAACCCCGGCTGCTGGGAAGTCTATGCTTCCGGCACCGCCATCGCCCGTCGCACCCGCGAGGCCCTCGCGTCGGGCCGCCCGTCGAGCATCGTGAAGTTCGCCGGCAGCATCGAGCAGGTCACGACCCATCACCTCTTCCAGGCCATGGCCGAAGGCGACGCGCTGGCCAATGAGATCTGGGCCGAATCGATCAACTACCTCGGTCGCGGACTCGGCGCGGTGATCAACACCTTCAACCCCGACGTCATCGTGGTCGGCGGCGGCGTCACCGCGGCCGGCGACGCGCTCTTCGTCCCGATGCGCAAGAGCGCCCACCAGTACGCCTTCCCGCGGCTGTCGGCGGTCTGCTCGATCGTCCCCGCCGGCCTCGGCGGCACTGTCGGCGTCGTCGGCGCCGCCGCCTGCGCCTTCGAGCACGTCAGCTGACGAGCCCGCCGGTGATGCGCGTCTCCGTCGTCCTCCCGGCTTTCAACGAAGAGAAGCTCCTTCCGGCCGCGATCGCGGCGGTGAAAGCAGCGGCGTCTGCGGTCACGGCCCGCGGCTGGGAATGGGAATGCGTGGTCTGCGATAATAACTCGACCGACGGAACGTCCGCGGTCGCCCGCGCGGCGGGCGCGACGGTGGTCTTCGAGCCGGTCAACCAGATCGGCCGGGCCCGCGACGCCGGCGCGCGCGTCGCCACGGGCGAATGGCTCGTCTTCATCGACGCGGACTCCACGCCTTCGGTGGAACTCTTCGCGTCCATCGCGACACGCATCGCCGAAGGCCGCGCGCTGGGCGGCGGCAGCACGGTCGAACTCGAGCCAGGCACGCCGCGCTACGCCCGCTTCGTCTGCGGGCTCTGGAATCTCTGGAGCCGTCTCGCCGGCTGGGCCGCGGGCTCGTGCGTCTGGGTCGAAGCTTCCGCCTTCCGCGCCGTGGGCGGTTTCGGCACCGAATACTATGCGGGCGAAGAGGTCTTCCTCAGCCGCCGCCTGAAGTCACTGGCCCGCCGCTCCGGCCGTCGCTTCGTCATCCTCTCCGATCACCCGCTGCGGACGTCTTCGCGCAAGCTGAAGCTCTACACGCTCACGGAGGCGGGCCGCTTCTTCTTCCGCATGCTCTTCACCGCGGGTCGCGCGGCGAAGCGGCCGGAGAACTGCGAGATCTGGTACGACGGACGGCGCTGAGGCTCAGAGCCGCTGGCGCTTCCACTTCGGTATCTGGAAGACCGTGACCTTGTCGGACCGCAGTTCGACGTCGTCGCGGTGCCGCAGGCGCTTGGCCTCGGCGGCGGTGACGATCTCGCAATGCGGCGCGGCGGTGATGAGGTCGGCGATCTCCCAGCAGTCCTTCGGGTTGTTGACCCACTTCTCGGCCGGCAGGCGGCTGAGGTCGTACGGCTTCGAGTAGCTCCGCAGGGTCTTGCGCGGGCCCTTGGCGTATTCGTGGAAGTACGACATCGCGAGCTCGCGCACGCTGCGGTAGACCGGATCGCGCCAGCGTAGGCAGACGTAATTGGTCTTGGAGATCGCGCCCCATTTGCCGTTCACGCGGAAGGGCGCGATGACGTGGTCCATGTCCTGATGCGCGCTGAAGTCCAGGAGCAGGGGAGGGTGGCCCTGCAGCCAGAGCGCGAAGGCGGCCACCATGGCGCCTTCGATACAATGGGCGCGCCGATGCTTCAGGGTCTGCTCCACCGAGCGGGCGGTGTCGCCCTCGGGTTCGAAGTTCTGCGGGAAATCGACGAGGAAGTCCTGGATGGCCTGCGGGGTGGCGAGCCGGGCCAGCGTGCGCGCCGCGGACAGGCTGAGGCCTCTCCGCTGGGCGAGTCGGGTGCGGGCGGCGTACGACATGGCTTCAGGTCTATGCGCCTGCCGACGTTGGCTCAAGGAGCGAGTGCGTCGGTGCTTTCGGATTGGCTAATCCGGCCGCCGGCGTTTGCTCATCGGCGTCCGCCATGCCGATCTTCGACTACACCTGCGCCGACTGCGGCAAGACCAGCGAGTTGCTCGTCCGTAGCTCCCAGGACAAGCCGGCCTGCCCGCACTGCGGTTCGGACAAACTGGCGAAGCAGCTCCCGATGGTGGCGGTCAAGGGACTGAAGTCCGACCACGTCCACACGAACAGCTGCGGCTGCGGCAAGCCCCGCGGAGGCTGCGGTAACTGAGATGGACCTGTCTTTTCTTCGGGACGGGCTCCTCCAGCTCATCCTGCTGATCATCTCCATCGGCCTCCATGAGT
This sequence comes from Verrucomicrobiota bacterium, assembly GCA_046301395.1. Taxonomy (GTDB): domain Bacteria; phylum Verrucomicrobiota; class Verrucomicrobiia; order Opitutales; family UBA953; genus UBA953. The sequence goes on from JBKCKE010000098.1 coordinate 2,816, forward strand.
TCGGTCACGCCTGGATGGCGGACATGCGTGGCGACCCGCTCCCGCGCCTGCAGGGCCGCGTGACGCTCAACCCCTTCGCCCATACCGACCTGATCGGCACCATCATCCTCCCGGCGGTCATGATCTTCCTCAGCCCGGGCTTCGGCCTCATCGGCTGGGGTAAGCCCGTCCAGATTTCCCTGCCCAATCCGAAGACCCGCCGGATGGACGACATTTACATCACCCTAGCCGGCCCGGCGATGAACGTAGTGTTGTGCCTCGTTTTGGCGCTCATCGGAACCATTGGCGATTTCGACCCGAATACGCAGGAGGTCATCATCGTCTTCCTTGCCCGTGGCATATTCCTTAACGCAGGCCTGGCGGCCTTCAACTTGATCCCTGTCCCGCCCCTCGACGGCTCCCGTCTGGCGCTCCGGCTTGGCCTCTACTCGGAAGAGCTGTTCCTGACCATCGCTCGCTGGGGGTTCGTTATCCTAATCGTCCTCATCAACCTCCCCGGGTTCGGCCGATTCATTCACTGGGTGATGTCACCCTTGCTTGAGGGCTCCGCACTGGTCTGGCCCTTCTTCGAACGCTTCCTCTAAGTCCCACGAGAGGCTTGCCTATTTCCCGCCCGCGGGCGAAAGTCGGCCCATGCAAACCCTCGGCGAACGCCTCCAAGAAGCCCGTCAGCGACTGGGCGTGACCCTCCGCGAAGCCGCGGAGTTCACCAAGATCCGCACCGACTACC
>JBKCKE010000099.1:0-3586 GCA_046301395.1 Verrucomicrobiota bacterium
GCCGAGACCTACGATGTCGTCGTCTACGGCGGCACTTCCGCGGGGGTCATCGCCGCCGTCCAAGCCAAGAAGATGGGTAAGTCCGTCCTCATCGTCGGACCCGACGTCCATCTCGGCGGCCTGAGCAGTGGCGGACTCGGCTACACCGACACGGGCAACAAAGCCGTCATCGGCGGTCTCGCTCGCAACTTCTATCACCGCGTCTGGGCGGAATACCAGAAAGACTCGACCTGGGCTTGGCAGCGTCCGGAAGCCTTCGGCAACAAAGGCCAAGGCACCGTCGCGATGGACAAGGATGAGCGGACGATGTGGATCTTCGAGCCGAGCGTGGCCGAGAAAGTCTTCGAGGATTACGTGAAGGAGTTCGGCCTGACCGTCCTCCGCGACGAGTGGCTCGACCGCGCCAAGGGCGTGCGTCTGGCCGACGGACGGATCGCCGAGATCACGATGCTCTCCGGCAAGAAGTTCGCCGGGAAGATGTTCATCGACGCCACCTACGAAGGCGACCTCCTCGCCGCCGCGGGCGTCAGTTACCACGTGGGTCGCGAGGCGAATTCCGTCTACGGCGAGGAATGGAACGGCAACCAAGTGGGCATCCTCCATCACGGCCATCACTTCGGCGCAGTCAAGAAGCCGATCAGCGCCTACAAGACCCCCGGCGACCCTTCCTCCGGCCTGTTGCCTCGCATCTCCGCCGATGCACCCGGTGTGCGCGGCGAAGGCGACAAGCGTGTCCAAGCCTATTGCTACCGCTGGTGCGCGACCGACCATCCGGACAACCGTATCCCCTTCCCGAAACCGGCGAACTACGACGCCTCGCAATACGAGCTGCTTGTCCGCGTCCTCGACGCCGGCTGGCGCCAGACGTTCCACAAGTTCGACCTGCTCCCCAACCGCAAGACCGACACGAACAACCATGGACCTTTCAGTTTCGATAACATCGGGATGAATTATGACTACCCGGAGGCCTCGTACGAGCGCCGGAAGGAGATCCTCGCCGAACACCGGACCTACCAGCAAGGCTTGCTCTGGTTCCTCGCCAACGACCCACGCGTGCCGGCCGACGTCCGCCAGGAAGCCAACTGCTGGGGCCTGCCGAAAGATGAATTCAAGGACAACGGCCATTGGCCGCACCAGATCTATGTCCGCGAGGCCCGCCGCATGGTCGGTGCGTTCGTGATGACCGAGAACGAGCTCACGAAGAAGAAGCCGACGCCGGATTCGGTGGGCATGGGCTCCTACACCATCGACTCCCATAACGTGCGCCGTTACGTGACGCCGGAAGGCCACGTGCAGAACGAAGGCGACATCGGCGTACCGATCTCGCCCTACTCGATCGCTTACGGCGCGCTGGTGCCGAAGCGCGGCGAGATCGCCAACCTCTTCGCACCGGTGGCCTGCAGCGCCACGCACATCGCCTACGGTTCCATCCGCATGGAGCCCGTCTTCATGATCCTCGGCCAGTCGGCAGCGACGGCCGCCGTGCTGGCGATCGACGGTAATCTGGCCGTGCAGGACGTCCCGTACGCGGCCCTCCGCGCCCGCCTGCTCGAGGACGGTCAAGTGCTCGAGCACGAGTCCTCCAAGGTGAAGCCTAAGGGACATGGTCCAGTCAAAGCAGCCGTGTCACTCCCAGGAGTCACAGTCGATGACGACGAGGCCATGCTCAGCGGCGACTGGAAACAGAGTTCCGCCAACGGCGGCTTTGTCGGCTCGGGCTATCGCCACGATGACAAGGGCGCCACGGGGCCCGTCTCCGCGACCTTCGTCGGTCGTCTCCCCACCGCGGGCACTTACGCCGTCAGCCTGACCGTCGTCCCTAACACCAACCGTAGCCGCGACGCCTTGGTCCGGATCGAGCATGCCGAAGGAGTGGCCGAAATCCGTGCCGACCTGACCGGCAAAGGGGCCTCTGACGGCCTGCTGACGCTTGGCACCTATCGATTCCCGGCCGGACCAGCCAAGGTGACCGTCAGCAATGCCGGCGCCAAGGGCTACGTCCTCATCGACGCGGCAAACTGGCAGGCCCGCTGAATAGGCAGTCTTCCCCATTAATCATTTGAAACCCCGGGGCCAGGGGGTTGTCATAATGACACCCCTTATGCGCCTTCTGTCGTCCGCCGCCTGCCTCACCGTCGTCAGCCTCCTCGGGGCTGATCCGGCGGCGGACACCGTCCGCTTCAACCGCGACATCCGTCCGATCATGTCGGACACCTGCTTCCATTGCCACGGCTTCGACCCGAAGTCGCGTAAAGGCGGCCTGCGCCTGGATCTCCGCGAAGAGGCGCTCAAGGCCGGCAAGAGCGGCGAGATCGCCATCGTCCCGGGCAAGCCGGAAGAGAGCGAGATCATCAAACGCATCTTCTCGAACGACCCCGAAGACATCATGCCGGAGAAGGAAGCGCACAAGACGCTGACCCCGGCCCAGAAGGAACTCTTCCGTCGCTGGGTCGCCCAAGGCGCCGTCTACGAACCCCATTGGGCCTATAAGCCGCTCGAAGCCCCGGTCGTGCCGACGATGCCTGCCGGCGGCAAGAACCCGATCGACGCGTTCGTCGCCGCCAAGCTCGCCGAGAAGAAGACGACGCTTTCGCCCGAGGCGAACAAGGAGCGCCTGCTCCGCCGTCTCTCCCTCGATCTCACGGGACTGCCGCCTACGCCCGCCGAGACCGCAGCCTTCGTCGCGGACAACTCGGCCGATGCTTTCGAAAAACAGGTCGACCGCCTGCTCGCCTCGCCGCACTTCGGCGAACGTATGGCGGTCTGGTGGCTGGATATCGCCCGCTTCGCCGACACGGTCGGCTACCACGGCGACCAGAACCAGCGCATCTTCCCCTACCGCGACTACGTCATCAACGCGTTCAACACCAACAAGCCGTTCGACGTGTTCACCCGTGAGCAACTCGCCGGCGACCTGCTGCCGAACCCGACCGAAGAACAGCTGACCGCGAGCGGCTACAACCGCCTGAACATGATGACCCGCGAGGGCGGCGCCCAGCCCAAGGAGTACCTCGCCAAATATGGCGCGGAGCGCGTGCGCTCGGTCTCCAACGCCTGGCTGGGCAGCACGTTCGGCTGCGCGGAGTGCCATGACCATAAGTTCGACCCGATCAAGTCCGCCGACTTCTATTCCCTGCAGGCCTTCTTCGCCGACGTGAAACAGTGGGGCGTCTACGCGAACTATAACTACACGCCGGAGCCGGAGCTGAAAGGCGTCGGCAACGAACACCCGTTCTTCCCTGAAGCCCGCGTGAAGAACGCCTACCTTGCCAAGCAGGACGCCCGCCTTCGCGCCGAACTCGAGGCGCACTACGCCGAGGCCGCCAAGGCCCTCTCCGCCGACCCGAAGTCCCTCGCCGGCTACCAAGCCTGGCAGCAAGGCATCAAAGCGACGCTTGCCCGGTATCCTTCCGGCCTGATCAGCCCGGCCGGAACCTCGCTCCTCAAGCCCGCTACGCCCGCAGCCGCCGGCAAGGCCGCCAAGGCTGCCGCGAAGAACACCGAAGCCGCCAAGGCGAAGATGAAGGCCAAGTCGGCGGTCTCGCCCGCGCCCGAAGCGACGCCTTTCGCCGCCGACAGCCTGGTG
>JBKCKE010000100.1:0-2550 GCA_046301395.1 Verrucomicrobiota bacterium
CGTCTCGCCGCTCGGTTTCAAGACCGACACCGAAGCCGCCGAATGGCTCATCAAGGAGATCGGCGTCGCCGGCGTGCCCGGCTCGTCCTTCTTCCGCGAGCCCGAGCATCGCTACGTCCGCTTCCACTTCGCCAAGAAGGAAGAGACCTTGAGGGCGGCAGGGGAGAAGTTGGGACGGATCAAAGGGTAGGTGGAAGCGGTTAGCGGTTGGCGGTTGGGAAGAATACCGAGAGTAATGAGTAACGGGGGAGTGCATGCCTTGGGGTAGAGGCAGCGTGGATGGCTGAATCGATGACAGATGACGGATGGCAGGGGTGAAATGGGAGGACTGAATTGAGGACTGCGTGGAGGGCTGAATGGAACGACGCATGGCACGGTCTTTGGGTAGGGCTGACCACCCTTGGTCAGCCGCGGTTGAGCGAGGGCGCTCGACCCTACCCAAGGCAAAGAGATCATCTGGGATGTCCGGCCTTGTTTGCATCGGGTAGGGGCAGCACCGCGTGCTGCCCTAGCTACATCACGTTCGCCGCAGGGCGAACAAGGGGCGGGGCAAGGCTTGGCCTTGCACTTCACTGCGGAGGGCGCGGCGTAGCCACGCCCCTGCCTTACGCCGCCCTGCGGCGGCCCTAGGTCAGCACGCAGTGCTGACCCTACCAACATTACCTAACCCAAACCCTGGCCCTCGGTTAGGCTCCGCCTACCCGACGATCTGCTTATACGGCTCGCCTTCGTTCTGCGTCGGGCGTTCCGGGCGGCCTTTGTAGCGGTAAGTCAGGCCCATGTTGTCGATGCCGAGCAGCCAGAGGATGGTCGCGTGGAGGTCATGGACGTGCAGCGGGGTCTCCGCGGCGCGCAGGCCGAGGTCGTCGGTGCTGCCGATGGTCTGGCCGCCTTTGACGCCGCCGCCGGCCATCCACATCGAGAAGCCGGTGGGGTTGTGGTCGCGACCGTCGCCCTTCTCGGACATCGGGGTGCGGCCGAATTCGCCGCCCCAGACGACGAGGGTGTCTTCAAGGAGGCCGCGGGACTTCAGGTCCTTGAGCAGGCCCGCGACGGGCTTATCCATCGCGGCGCAGAGGCCGGCGTGGTTACTCTCGATCTTCGAGTGGGCGTCCCACTTCGAGCCGGCGCCGTGGTAGATCTGGACGAAGCGCACGCCGCGTTCGACCATGCGGCGGGAGAGGAGGCAGAGTCGTCCCATGCTCTCGGTCGTCTTATCGTCGAGGCCGTAGAGCTTGCGCGTGGCCTCGGTCTCGCCGGTGAGGTCGACGACGCCCGGGGCTTCGGCCTGCATGCGTGCGGCCATCTCGTAACCCGCCAGGCGGGCGCCGAGCTCGGAGCGGTCCGGGTAGCGGGCGGCGAAGTCCTTGTTCACGCTGTTGATCAGGCGGAGCTTGCTGGCCTGCAGGTCTGCCGCGACCGCTTCGGGCGTGTTGAGGTTCGGGATCGGCTCGGAACCGCCCTGGATGCGCACGCCCTGGTAGCCCGCGGGCATGAAGCCCGCGCCCCAGTTACGCGGCCCGTTGATGACCGTATTCTGATTGTCCTGCATCACGATGAACGCGGGCAGGTTGCGGTTCTCGGAACCGATGCCGTAGTTGATCCACGAGCCCAGCGACGGCTTGCCCGCGAGGATCGAGCCGGTGTTCATCTGGCAGACGCCGGCCGAGTGGTTGATGCCGTCCGCCTTGCAGGAACGGATCACCGCAAGGTCGTCGGCGCAGGAGGCGATGTGCGGGATCCAGTCGGAGAACCACTGGCCGGACTGGCCGTGCTGCTTCCACTCGCGCTTCGATCCGAGGAGGGGCGCCTTGGCCTCGCCCATCGCGGTGATGACCGTGCCGAAACTGTCGGGCAGGCGCTGGCCGGCCAGTTTGTTCAGCAGCGGCTTTGGGTCGAGGAGGTCCATCTGCGACGGACCGCCTTCCATGAAAAGGAAGATGACGCTCTTGGCGCGGGGCTTGATCTGACCGACGCCGGGCTGCAGCGGCGTGCCGGCGGCGGGGACGACGATCTCCTTGGCGAGCAGGTCGCTGAAGGCCATGGCGCCGAGGCCGAGGCCGGCGTTGAAGAGGAAGTCGCGACGCGACGACGAGGCTTCGAGGCGATGGCAGCGTGGGTCGTTCATTCGACGTAAAGGAATTCGGAGGAGTTGAGGAGGGCGTGGCAGAGCGCGGCCATCGGCACGTGCTCGGCCTTGGGGGCGGCATCCGCCTTGACGGCGCCGACGGAAAGTTCGCGGCCGCGGCCGGAGGAATCGCTCATCGTGCCGGTCTTGGCTTCGAAGCGCCAGAAGCCCAGCGTGGAGGGGCGGACTTCCTCGGTCGAGTAGAGGAGCTGCTCTTCGGGGAGGGCGCCGGAGCTGAAGCGCACTTCGTCGACGACGCCGTGGAAAGAGCCGTCCGTGTCGGCGTTCTTGCCGCCCAGCTGCAGCGGCGCCGTCGCGGTGCCGGTCTTCACGCCGGTCAGGCTGAGCTTCACGCTGTCGTGCAGCAGCGGCTCGTCGTCGTTGGCGAGGTCCTTGAGCGTGAAGGCGACTTCGCCCGGACG
>JBKCKE010000101.1:0-14223 GCA_046301395.1 Verrucomicrobiota bacterium
GACCTGGCCGCCCATCTCGGCGTAGCAGGGGGACTTGTCGAGGATGACGGCGGAGCGGTCCTTGATCTTGGCGACCTGGGCGACCTTGGCCTGCGTGGTGAGGGCGTCGTAGCCGACGAAGGCCGTCGGGTGGTCGGAGCCGATGTCGGAAAGCGTGATGATCTCCTTCTTCTGCGCGGCGCGGGCGCGGTTGCGCTGTTCTTCCATCAGCTTCTCGAAACCGGCGCCGTCGACGGTCAGGCCGCGTTCGCGGGCCATGAGCTGGGTGAGGTCGAGCGGGAAGCCCTGCTCGTCATAGAGGCGGAAGGCGATGGCGCCCGAGATGACGCCGCCCGCCTTGAGCTTGCCGGCTTCGTCTTCGAAGAGGGCGATGCCCTTGTCGAGGGTACGGTTGAAGGACTCTTCCTCGATGCGGATCACGTCGGCGACGACGGCGCGGCGGGTGCGGATCTCCGGGAAGACGTCGCCCATCGTGTCGGCGAGCACGCCGACGAGCTGGTGGAAGAAGCCGTTCTTCAGGCCGAGCGTGCGGCCGTAACGGACCGCGCGGCGCAGGATGCGGCGCAGGACGTAGTTGCGGTCGGAGTTGCCCGGCTGGATGCCGTCGGCGATGGCGAACGAAAGCGTGCGGATATGGTCGGCGATGACGCGGAAGGCCACGTCGTCCTTCTCCTGCTGCGTGTCGCCGATCGAGCCGGCGGCGGGCAGGGTCGAGCCGTATTTCTTGCCGGACAGTTCTTCGAGGCGGCGGAAGAGCGGGGTGAAGACGTCGCTCTCGTAGTTGGAGATCACGCCGGAGAAGTCCTTGAAGTTCTTCGTGCACTGCATGATGCCGCTGACGCGTTCGAAGCCCATGCCCGTGTCGACGTGGCGGGCCGGGAGCGGGCTGAAGGTGCCGTCCGGGTTGGCGTTGAACTGGATGAAGACCAGGTTCCAGATCTCCATGCAGCGGGCGTCGCTGCCGTTGACGAGCGTGCCCTTGGTGTCGCCTTCCGGCGTCAGGTCGACGTGCAGTTCGGTGCAAGGACCGCAAGGGCCGGTCTCGCCCATCATCCAGAAGTTGTCCTTCTTGTTGCCGTTGACGATGTGGACCTCGGGGTCGAGGCCGGCGGCGCGGAACTTCTCGGCCCAGACGTCCCAGGCTTCCTGGTCGAACTCGGACGGATCGCCCTTGGACTTGTCCGGCTTGTAGACCGTGGCGTAGAGGCGGTGCTTCGGGAACTTCCAGACCTCGGTGATGAGCTCCCAGGCGAAGTCGATGGCCTCGCGCTTGAAGTAGTCGCCGAAGGACCAGTTACCCAGCATCTCGAAGAACGTGTGGTGGTAGGTGTCGAGGCCGACGTCTTCGAGGTCGTTGTGCTTACCGCCCGCGCGGATGCACTTCTGGGTGTCGGCGGCGCGGCCCGGGGTGTACGGGCACTTCGTCTGGCCGAGGAAGATCGGGACGAACTGGTTCATCCCCGCGTTGGTGAAGAGCAGGTTGGGGGAGTCCGGCATCAGGCTCGACGACTGGACGATCGAGTGCTGCTTCGATTTGAAGAAATCGAGGAAGGATTGGCGGACTTGGGCGGAGGTCATGGGACGGTAAAGCGGAGGCGGGAAAGGGTCTTTTTAAGCCCCTGTCGGGGGAAAAGGGAAGGGAAATGAAAGGTGGAAGCGGTTAGCGGGTGGCGGTTGGCGGATGGGGAAGTTGATCCGTTGATCCGTTGACCCGTTGGCCGGTTGGCCAAGGAGACCCGTTAATGGTGATGGCGGCTGGCGGTTAGCGGTTGGCGGTTGGGAACACGAACGAGCAAAGGGAGACCGGAAACCGGAAAGTTTGCTGCGGACATATGAATCCTAGCCAATCATCCGGTCTCCGGTTTCCCTTGTTTTTAACCGCTATCCGCCAACCGCTTTCCGCTAAGACCTATCTTGGGTGGCAGGTGGCAGGGCTTTTCTATTCAGCCCTCCACGCAGCCCTCAATGCAGTCCTCCACTCAGCCCTCTGCCATCAACTCAGTCCTCTCCGGCCGCTTCGCGGCCGTTCACTCCGCCGCCGTCAGTTCGCGGTGGAGTTGGAACAGGGCGTGGAAGCTGTCGGCGTAGAAGACGCTGAGGCGTTCGATGAGCTTGCTGTCGTGCCAGGAGACCACGTTGGCCTTGAAGGTCAGGCGGGCCTCACCGAGTCCCTCTGGCTTGCGCGCGGAGAGCTCCTGCGAGAAGTGCAGCGTCGAGGGGAGCTTCTTGGCGTATTTCTTCTGGTCGGAAAGGAAGGCCGCGATCGCGCCGAGCTGCGATTGGCCGTCGAGGGTCAGGTGCACGGTGGCCTCGCCGGGGACGTCGCCTTCGCGCGGCTGGTAGAAAGCCCGGACGAGCGCGGTCGAGCCTTTGAGCGTCACGCGGGCGTTGAAGTCGTCGCGCGCGGTCAGGCGGTAGGCCGCGTCATGCGCCTTGAGGTGTCCGGCGACGGCCTTCCAGAGGGCGGGTCTCATGCCCCTCAGTCTTATTGAAGTCGGGCCGGAGGCAAGCGGACCGCACGTCATGCGCCGTCGAGTTATTGACAGAGAACAAAAAGGGCGTGCCGGTCGGCACGCCCTTCGGGGAAGGAATCAGCGGACGGCTTACTTCTTTTTCTTCGCCGGCTCCGCCTTGGCAGGCGCGCCGAGCGGGTGCTCCTTGAGGACTTCCTCGACCGTGTAGAGGGCGTTGTTCTTGCCCTTGATCGCCTCGCGGACCTTCTTGACCTGGGCCGGCTTGACGGGCGGGAGGTTGTTGCCGAAGGACTGGCGGACGTAGGTGATCACCGCGGCGACTTCCTCGTCGTTGAGGAGCTGGCCGAGGCCGGTCATCACCGGCTGGCCGGAGGCGGGGTCGCCGTAGGTCTTACCGTCGATGGTCTGGACGCCGTAGAGGCCGTTGAGGACGATCTTGATCACGCGGTCAGGGTCGCCTTCGAGCCAGCCGTTGGACGGGTAGCCCGGCGTGCGACCGAGGGGCGGGTAGGCGCCGCGGGCGGGCTTGCCGGGTTCCTTGGGCATCTCGGCGCCACGGCCGTCGGCCTGGTGGCAGGTCGAGCAGTGGGCTTCGCGGAAGTAGACTTCCTTGCCCTTGTCGTAGAGCTTCTTGTCGTCCCTCGAGAGCTTCTTGTCCGACGGGCCGTAAGAGGTCTCCTTCTGGTCGGCGAACTCGCGGAGGTTCACCTTGCCCTTGCCCTCGGGGAGGGACTCGAGCTGCTTCAACGTCTGGCGGAGGCAGTAGGCGATGTAGTAGTCCTTCGCGCCCTTCAGGGTCGCGGCGGCGGCGATGGCGCGCTCGGTGTCCTGACCGCGGAAGAAGCTGAGGCCACGGACGCCTTCGAGCTGGACGCGCGGATGGGCGTCCTTGACGGCGTTCTCCATGATCGCGAGGGCGTTCGGGAGGCGGTCGCGCTGGTAGATGGCGACGCGCACGGCCTGGGCGCGGGCGCGAGGTTCGGGGGACTTCAGGAGCAGGCCGAGGAGCTCCGGGTTCACGACGTTATGCCACTGGTGGACCCAGAGGGCTTCGAGCAGGTGGTGGGCGTCGGCGACCTTTGTCGGGTCGAACTGCTTGGCCCACTTCTGGGTCGCGGCGATGACCTTCGCGGTATCGTGCTTGTGCAGCTCGATCTTGGCGCGCTGGCGGACGTTGTCTTCGTGCTCGGTGAGGAGCGCGAGGAGGTTCTCGACGGACTCGCCGTCGATCTTCTTCGGCGTCAGGAGCGGGCGGCCGGCGTAGGTCAGGCGGTAGAGGCGGCCGTGCTGGTGGTCGCGGTTCGGGTCACGCAGGTGGTGCTGGAGGTGGCCGATGAGCATCTGCGACCAGTCCATGACGTAGAGCGAACCATCGGGGGCGACGGCGACGCCGGAGGGGCGGAAGTTGCCGGCCTTCTCCTTGTCCGTCTCGACGAGGTTCGGCAGGAGGGTCTCACCCTTGAGGCCGGCGCCGTCTTCGGTGATCTTCGCGCGGAAGATGCCCTGGACGGTGATCACGTTCGTGTTGAGGAAGTCGCCCTGCCAGTCGTCGGGGAAGTGACGGCTGCTGAGGATCGCGGTGCCCGGGCAGGGGCGCGACGGACGGTTCCAGAACTGCTTGAAACCGGAGTGGGCGCCGGTGTCGAGGTGGCTCGAGAAGCCCGGGCCGAAGTAGTTGGCGTTGCCGGTGGCGTCGGTGATGATGTCGTTGCCCCAGTAGTCGAAGACGCGGCCGTGCGGGTTGGCGAAGCCGTAGGGCACGTGGCGGGTCAGCTTGTTGGTCTGGGGTTCGAAGCGGTAGATGGCGCCGTTGGTGTTGCGCAGCACGCCGTTGAACGTCTCGACCTGGGTGCGGTGGAACACGCCGTCGGAGAGGTAGATGGCGCCTCCCGGTTCATAGCAGATGGAGTTCGTCTCGTGGTGCGAGTCGGCGGCGTCCATGCCGGTGAGCAGGCGTTCCTTCCAGTCGGCCTTGCCGTCGCCGTCGGTGTCGCGGACGTACCAGATGTCAGGCGACTGGATCAGGATGACGCCGTCCTTGTAGAACTGGAAGCCGGTCGGGCAGTTGAGTCCGTCGAGGAAGGTCGTCGACTTGAGGACCTTGCCGGTCTTCGGGTCGAGATCCAGGACGATGAGCTTGTCGAAGACCTTGGTGGTCGGGGAGGTCTCGGGGTAGGTCGGCCAGCAGGCGATCCAGAGGCGTCCCTTGGTGTCGAAGTTCATCTGCACCGGGTTGATGAGCTCGGGGATGGTGGTCTCGTCGGCGACGAACTCGACCTTCACGCCTTCAGGGGTGGAGAGGTGCTTGAGCTGGTCGACGCCGCTGAGGTAGGGGACGGGCTCCTTGCGGTTCGGGGGCACCGGGATCTCGGCCTTGAGGTTGTCGTGCTTCACTTCGACCGGCTTGCCCTGAGCGGCGGCCCAGATGCCCTTGTCGTGGTTGGCGGTCTTGAGGTCGCGGTTGGCGAGCTCGGCACCGAGCACCGTGGCGTTGTCGATGCCTTCGTATTTGATGCGGGAGCGCTGGCCGAAGATGTTGAACTGGTCGACCGTGCGGTAGCGATGGTGCCACTGGGTGCTCTTCTCGTTCACCTCGGCGCGGACCTTCTCGTTGACGGCGCCGGCGGCCTTGCCGAACACGGCCTGGAACTGAGCCGGGGCGAAGGCGGCGTCACCGGAGGCGTTCACGTGGATGCCGTTGAGGGTGAGCGGGGACTTGGCGGCGGCGTAGAGCTTCTGGGAGGCGGCGAAAAGGTCGACGAACGGTACGCCGTTGGCCTTGGCGACGCCGGCCATGGCGGCGGTGTAGAGCGCGAGGTTCTGATTGTTGTGGGCGGCCAGCTTGGCGTCGAAGTCGGCGGACTTCAGGTCTTCGTGGGCGATCGGGGAGAACAGGACGACGCGGACCTTGCCCTTGCCGTAGTCGGCGGCGAGGGTCGACTTGAGCCAGGCATCGAGGTTCGACTTGAAGGTCTCGAGACCGGCCGGACCGGCGAAGGATTCGTTGAAGCCCCAGTAAGCGAAGATCACGTTGGCGTGGAAGTGCGCACCGGCGTGGTAGGTGACCTCGGTCTTGCCGACCTTGGTGGTCAGGGCGCCGGGCTTCATGTTTAGGAAGTAGTCGACGCCGGCGACTTCGTCCGAGCGGTGCGGCTTCACGCCGACTTCGTCGCCGGAGAAGCCGAGGTTGCGGACCACGAGATTGTGCTCCGGGAACGCCTGATGGATCAGCGTCTCGAAGTGGCCGTGGTGCTGCTGCCGGTCGGCGAAGCCGCTGCCGACGAAGGCGATGTTGTCACCCTTCTCGAGGGTGAGGTTCTGGGCCGAGACGGAGGCGAATCCGAGCAGGGCCAACAGGAGGGTGGACAGCTTGCGCATGGGGTTTCTGGTTTTGATAAAAAGAGGAAGGGCCATGCGGGGAGGCATGGTCGGACAGGGGAGGAGAAAACCTGTCGCTCTTTCAACAATCTGCCAAGGGGAATGTTCCTGACCAGGCCTGCAAACGAGCCTCAAAGCCACTCATTTGCAGGCCCAGAGGGGCAGGGCTAGGGGCAGGGGTGGCTTGAGAGTATCGAGTATAGAGTATCGAGTATCGGGGGAGTGCTTGCCTTGGGGTAGGGGCAGCACCGCGTGCTGCCTAAGATGGCTGAGTCGATGACAGAGGGCTGATGGCAGATTTGACCAAGGAGGTCTGCATGGAGGACTGCGTTGAGGACTGAATGGATTAGCCCCGCCACCTGCCACCCGGAGCTGCCACCTGCCACCCGGAATGAAAGGATGACTGAATCGATGACAGAGGGCAGATTTCCTGAACCCGAACCTGAACCTGATCACCCGTACCTGGTACCTGATGGCTGAGACCCGAGACCTGAAAATGGGCACCCTAGCCAATCATCCGGTTTCCGGTCTCCCTTTGCTTGCTGGCATGCCCTAACCGCCAACCGCCTACCGCTAACCGCTTCCACCTTTGCCTTTCGCCCTTACTTCGCGAGCGCGGCGTTGATCGACTTGACGACGGCTTTGCCGAGCGTGGCGGAGCCTTCGGTGTTGAAGTGCACGTCGGCCTTGTTCTGGTGCTGGGCGAGGGTGGGTGTGATCGCCGCGTTGAGGTCGTCGATCGCGACGTCGTTCTCCTTCATGACCTTGAGGGCGATGTCATTGTAGACGGCGACATCTCCGAAGGTGCGCTGGGGCGTGAGCTTGCCTTCCGGGACGGGGGTGGTGGTCGCGAAGATCACCTTGGCGCCGGTCTTCTTCAGGTCGGCCACGAGCGAGCGGAGGTTCTTCTCGTAATCCGCCGGCTCCACCTGGCGCTTGCCGTCTTCCATGTGGCGCAGGTCGTGCAGGCCGAAGTTGAAATGGATCACGTCCCACTTGCCGCTGCCGAGCCACTTCGCGAGGTTCGCCGTACCGTTCTTGGTCGGGCCACCGTTCGTCGGGATACGGTGCACGTTGGCCTTGCCGGCGAGCTCCTGGCGGACGGGCAGGGTGTAGCCGATCGAGATCGAATCCCCGATGAGCAGCACGCGCGGCAGGCCGGCGACGTCTGTGATCGGAGCCATCGCCGGGTTCGGGGCCTTGGCCTTCGCCTTGGCTTTGGCCGGCGCTTTCTCCGCCGGAGTGGCCTTCGGAGCATCGGCGGCGAAAAGGGAGAGCGAGGCCAGGGCGAGGAGCAAGGGCAGGGTCTTCATGGGGTGGGGGTAACAAAACCCAAGTGGATGACTGAGTCGATGACAGATGGCTGAATCGATGACTGAATGCCGAGAGTATCGAGAATGGAGTATCGAGTATCGGGGGAGTGCCTGCCTTGAGGTAGGGGCAGTACCGCGTGCTGCCCTAGCTGCCTCGGGCTGGACTGAATGGAAAAACCCCGCCACCGGCCACCTGGGGCTGCCACCTGCCACCCGGAATGAGTGGATGACTGAATCGATGACAGATGACGGATGGCAGATTTCCTGAACCCGAACCTGAACCTGAGCACCCGTACCTGGCACCTGATCGCTGAGACCCGAGACCTGAAAAATAATTACCCCAGCCAATCATCCGGTCTCCCTTTGAGTTCGGTTATCTATCCAACCACCAACCGCTATCCGCTCACCGCCATCACCTTTGTCTAGCCGCGCGCCTGCAGCAAGGCGTCGATGCGCGCGACGTCCTCGGGCTTGATGGCGAACTTGCCGCCGAAGACGGTCTCCTTGATCTGGCCGGGCTTGCGCGCGCCGACGATGGCGGCGGTCACACGCGGCTGACGCAGCACCCAAGCGATGGCGAGTTCGGCGGAGTTTCGTCCGTAGCGATGCGCGATCTCCGCGAGGCCCTTGGCCAGCGCGATGTTCTTGGTCAGCAGGGGCTCGTTGAACTGCGGGTCGGCGCGACGATGGTCGTCGGCGGGCAGGGCGGCGGCCCATTCTTTGGTCACCTTGCCGCTGAGCAGGCCTTTCTGCATCGGGCTGTAAGCGATGATGCCGATGTCGTTCTCTTCGCAGTAAGGCAGGAGTTCGGCCTCGATGCTCCGGTTGAGCATGCTGTAGGGCGGCTGCAGGAACGTGACGGCGTGGATGGGCTGGATGCGCTTGAGCTGGGCGACGCTGAAATTGCTGACGCCGGCGTAGCGGACCTTGCCTTCCTTGACCAGCTCGGCGACGGCGGACCAGCCTTCTTCGATGTCCTCGTCGGGCTGCGGCCAGTGGATCTGGTACATGTCGATGACGTCGACGCCCAGGCGGCGCAGGCTGTCCTCGCACTCCTGCTTCACGCTCGCGCGCTTGAGGCGGGGCACGATCGTGCCGTCCGGCTCCCAGCAACGCTCGCACTTCGTCGAGATGATCGGCTTATCCTTCATCTCCTTGAGGGCACGGCCGACGACTTCCTCGGAGCGGCCGAGGCCGTAGACCGCGGCGGTGTCGATCCAGTTGATGCCGACGGCCATCGCTTCGTGGATGGTGCGGATGGAAAGGGCGTCGTCCTGCGCGCCCCAACCGAATTTCCAGTCGCCGCCGCCGATGGCCCAGGTACCCAGGCCGACGGGCGTGAGTTGGAGCGGTGAGTTGCCGAGCTTGCGGGTCTTCATGGCGATGTGGGAATTGAAGGGAGAAGTGAGGGCTGGGTCGAGGGCAGATGACTGAGGGTAGGGCCGATCACGGAGGACTGAGTAGAGGACTGCGTTGAGGACTGCATGGAGGGCTGAATGGAAAAGCCCGCCACCTGCCACCCGGAACGGACGATGACTGAATCGATGGCTGATGACAGAGGGCAGATTTCCTGAACCCGAACCTGAACCTGATTACCCGCACCTGGCTCCTGATGGCCGAGACCAGAGACCTGAAAATGGTCACCCCAGCAAACTATCCGGTTTCCGGTCTCCCTTTGCTCGCTGAATCTCCCGACCGCCATCCGCCAACCGCCATCCGCTGAAACCTTCGGTTTTCCCTCACTTCCCCTTCTTGGCTTTCTTCGCCGCGTTCGCCGCTTTGAGGTCGCGCATCGGCCAGTTGGGGTCGTCGACATGCGCTTGCTTGAAGATGGCGAGGGCCTTCTCGACGAGCTCGGGCCGCGTGGCGGCGAGGTCATGGCGTTCGGCGGAGTCGGCCTTCAAGTCATAGATTTCGACTTTGGCCTGCGGACCATTTCGGACGGCTTTCCAATCGCCCCAGCGGGCGGCCTGCAGGGACTGGCCTTCATGGAGTTCCCAGTAGAAGTGGTCACGCTTCGGCGCCGCTCCGCCTTGCAGGAACGACACGAGGGAAAGGCCGTCGGTCTTCAGTTCCTTGGGCGCCTTGGCGCCGGCGACGTCGACGGCGGTCGGCAGGAAATCCCAGAAGGCCCAGGGTTCGTCGCTCACGCGGCCGGCGGGGACTTTGCCCGGCCAGCGGGCGAGGGCCGCCTGGCGGAGGGCGCCTTCGTAGAGCCCACGCTTGAAGCCGCGCATGCCGTTCGAGGCCTGATCGAAGAGTCTGCCCACTTCGGAGTCGGGCGCGAAAGAGGACCCGTTGTCGCCGGCGGTCATGACCAACGTATTTTCGTCGAGACCGAGTTCCTTGAGGAGGGCGAAGAGGCGGCCGACATCCGCGTCGAGACGCGTGACCTGGGCGGCGTAGGCTTTCTGGGTCGGCGTCCAGGGCTTGTCCTTATACGCGCCGAGGTCGTCGATCTCGTGCGTGCCGTGCGGGAGCGTGATCGCGTAGTAGAGGAAGAACGGCTTGTCCTTCTGCGCGCGCACCCAGCGCTCGACGTCCTGCTGGATGAGTTCCTGCGCGTACGTCTTGCCGACGCCCTTGCCGGTGTTGCCCGGAAGTTCGAACCGCTGGTCGTCGCGATAGAGATAGGTCGGGAAGTAACTGTGCGCGTGGCGCTGGCAGTTGTAGCCGAAGAAGTGGTCGAAGCCGTTCTTCAGCGGGCTCCCGGTCGTGTCGAACATCCCCATGCCCCACTTGCCCATGCAGGCGGTGGCGTAGCCGTTATCCTGAAGGATCTTGGCCACGGTGATCGTGCCGGCCGGCAGCGGGAGCTGACCCTCGGGCTTGATCTCGCGATTGGCGCGCACCGGGCTGTGGCCGCTGTGCTGGCCGACCATGAGCGAGGTGCGGCTCGGGGCGCAGACGGTGGTGCCGCAATAGCCTTGAGTGAAGCGCGTGCCTTCCTTGGCCATGCGGTCGAGGTTCGGCGTCTGGATGAGTTTCTGCCCGTAGCAGCCGATGTCGCCTTGGGCGAGGTCATCGCTCAGGATGAAGATGATGTTCGGCTTGCGCGGTTCGGCCGCGGCGACGACGGCCGCGAAAGCCAGGAGGAAGAGCGAAGACAACTTCATGGGGGTAGGTGGGAGTGCAGGGGGAAGGGAGGGCTGGGTCGAGGGCAGATGGAGGGCAGAGATGCCGAGAGTATCGAGTATGGAGTCTCGAGTATCGGGGGAGTGCTTGTCTTGAGGTAGGGGCAGCACCGCGTGCTGCCCTAGTTCGCCTTGGGTAGGGTCGGGACCGCGTTAGGACATAGCTGAATCCATGGCTGGATCGATGACAGAGGGCTGAATCGATGACAGAAATTACAAGGGAGGACTGCGTTGAGGACTGCGTTGAGGACTGAATGGAGGGCTGAATGGAGGGCTGAATGGAAAAGCCCGCCACCCGCCACCTGGGGCTGCCACCTGCCACCCGAAATAGATGACTGAACCGATGGCTGATGACAAAGGACAGATTTCCCGAACCCGAACCCGAACCTGAATACCCGTACCCGGCTCCTGAAGGCCGAGACCCGAGACCTGAAAATGGGCACCCTAGCCAATCATCCGGTTTCCGGTTCCCCTTGTCGCTTTTATTTACGAAATAAAAAGGGGCCTGACGGCCCCTTGATCGTTCGCGCATCAGGCGCTCACTTCACATCCTTCAGGAACTGCTGATACTGCGCTTCGGTCTGCGCGGCGTCCAGCTTCCCGCTGTGGATCAGGATACGGAAGCGGAAGGTCTCGGACTGGCCGGCTTTGAGCGTGAAGTTGAGCGCCTTCTTGGACGGGTTACCCTTGGGGAATTCCTTGGCGCCGAACGGATTGGCGGCGAAGAGGCCGTAACCGCGGCAATGCCAGTAGGTCGGGTAGGTGACGTTCTTCGGGTGGTCGAAGATGCCGACGCAGACGTCTTCGCCGCGGACGTTGCCGGAGAGGGTCATCCACTTGGCGCGCGTGCTCCAGGCGTCCTTCTCGCCGACGGCGCCTTCGCTGCTCAGGTAGACGCCGTTGACGCCGGTGTTGTCGAGCTTGGCGACGGTGGTCGGGATGCCGGCCGCGTCGGTGAAGATCTCGGGCTTGGTGGAAGGCTCTTCGAGGGCGCGGGTCACGCGGATGGCGATGGCGCCTTCCTTGGAGTCATGGAAGACGGCGTCCTTCTCCTGCGCGGTGAGGGTGATGATGCGGTCGATGATGCGCAGGTCCTTGGCGGCGCGGAAGACGAGGGTCTCGTCCTGCTGGAGCACCTTGGAGCCGTCGGCCATGATCCAATCCGAGGAGACTTCGAGGGTCGCGGCGCCGTTGCCGCCGTTGATCGTCTTGATGCTCTTATGCTTCACCGCGCCGTAGGGCATCTTGCCCTTGTGGCTGAAGCCTTCGGGCGGGGAGTTCCAGAAGTCGGTGCCGTTGACGTCGCCGTAGTTGAACCACGAAGAGATGTGGTGCGGGTGGTCGGTGCGCTCGCCGGCGATCTTCTCGAGCGGGAAACCGCGGGTGAAGATGTTGCCCTGCGAGGTGCGCAGCGGGGAGAGCAGGGGCTTCTTCTGGTTGGACCAGTAGACGTAGGAGGTGAAGGGCTGGCCGTCGACGAGGACGTCGATCTGCTGCTTGTCCTTCTGTTCGACGAGCTTCACTTCCTGGGCGACGGCGGCTTGACCGAACGCGGCGAGGAGGGCGAGGAGGGCGAGGGGGTGCTTCATGGGGTTGGCTGTAGGACATACCTCGCCTCGAAAGGTTGCCAATCTGAAAGGGACGAAGTTACCCAAGGAACGGCGTTCACGTATCACGATTTCGGCTTCCTTAACTCCTCTGCCACCTTAAACGTCTGTTCACCCCGCCATGCGATTCCTCGCGCTCTTTCTCGTGTCCGCCTGCGTCGCCGCCCCGGCGTTGCCTCCCGGCCCCGCCGTCCGCGTCGCCCCGGGTGCCTACAAGACGGGGCAGACCCCGGCCGATGCGATGAAGACGATGTCGCTCCCGCCGGGCTTCCAGGTCTCGCTGGTCGCCGCCGAGCCTAAGGTGGTCCAACCGATCGCGATGTGCTTCGACGAACGCGGCCGTCTCTGGGTCGTGGAAGGCATGGCCTATCCGAAGAAGCGTCCGGACGGGCAGGGCGCTGACCGCATCCTGATCCTCGAGGACGTGAAGAAGGATGGCTCTTACGCCAAGGTCACGGTCTTCAAGGAAGGCCTCAATCTCGTCTCGGGCATCGAAGTCGGCCACGGCGGCGTGTGGGTCGGCGCGGCCCCGGAATTCCTCTTCATCCCGAAGGACGCCGAAGACAAGGCGGGCCAGCCGGTCGTGCTGCTCGATGGCTGGGGCTTCCATGACACGCACGAGACGCTCAACAGCTTCGTCTGGGGTCCTGACGGCTGGCTGTACGGTAACCACGGCGTGTTCACGCACTCCGTCGTCGGCAAGCCCGGCGCGACCGACGCCGAGCGTAAGAAGATCAATGCGGGCGTCTGGCGTTATCACCCGACCCGCCACGTCTTCGAGATCTTCGCCGAGGGTACGAGCAATCCGTGGGGTCTCGATTACGACGCGCATGGCGAGTTCTTCAACACGGCCTGCGTCATCCCGCACCTCTACCACATCCTCCCCGGCGCCCGTTACCAGCGTCAGGCCGGCCAGCATTTCAATCCGTTCACCTACGACGACATCAAGACCATCGCCGATCACGCGCACTACGCCGGCGGCCGCGTCCATCGTCCCGATCCGCTGAAGGTCCCCGAGACCACGGATGCCGTGGGCGGCGGCCACGCCCACTCGGGCCTCGCCATCTACAATGGCGACAACTTCCCGGCGGCCTATCGCGGCATGCTCATCTTCGGTAATCTCCACGGTCACCGCCTGGTTTCCGACCAGGTCATCCCGGAGGGAAGCGGTTTCGCCGGCCACCACGGCAACGACTTCCTGCGCAGTAACGACGCCACCTTCATCCCGGTGTCACAACGCGTCGGTCCGGACGGCGCCCTCTATGTGAGCGACTGGTCCGACGTCCAGGTCTGCCATAACAACACCCAGGAGATCTGGGACCGCTCCAACGGCCGCATCTATCGCGTCAGCTTCGGCAACCCGGCTAACCGTCCGGCCGACCTCGCCCGCATCCGTGACGACGAGCTCGCCGAAATCGCCGTCAGCGACGCCAACGAATACTTCGTCCGGCAGGCGCGCAAGGTGCTGGCCGAGCGCAATCTTTCCGGCCGCTCGCCGCTTGCCCCGGCCGCCAAGGCCAAGCTCGTCGCGACGCTCACGGCCGCCCCTGATCCCGTCCGCCGGTTGCGGGCTCTTTGGGTCCTGCAGTCGACCCGCCTGCTCGATGACACGCTCCTCGCTGGCGTCCTGCGGGATCCCGCTCCCGCCCTGCGCGGCTGGGGCGTCCGTCTGATCGCGCAGGAGTGGACCGCCGGCGTCCCGGCCCTCGCCACCCTCGCCCAGACCGAGGCCTCTCCGCAGGTCCGCCGCGAACTCGCTTCCGCGCTTTCCTATCTCCCGCTCGCCCGACGCGCCGCCATCGCCGAGCCGCTCCTGGCCCGGGCCGAGGATGCTTCGGATCATAATATCCCGCTGCTGCTCTGGTATGGCATCGAACCCCTCGTCGGCGCCGACGCCGAGCGTGGCCTCGCCCTCGCGGCCGGCAGCCGTCATCCGCAGACGACCGACTTCATCTATCGTCGGCTCGCCAGCGATGCCGGCGCCCGCGCCCAGGTGCTCGCCATCGCCCTGCGCGAGACCGACGCCGCGCGTCGCGCGACCCTCGTGGGCCGCGTCGTCGAAGGCGTCCGCCAGGCCGGCTCGTTCGCCGCCCCCGCCGGCTGGGCCGCGCTCGTCGCGGGCCTGCGTCAGGGCGCTTCGCCCGACCTCCTCGCCAATCTGAACGAGCTCGACGCCCTCGCCGGCGACGAGTCCAGCCGCGCTTTCTATCGCGGACACCTCGCCGACCAAAAAGCCCCGTTGCCCGCCCGCCAGCGCGCGCTCGCCGTGCTCGTCGCTTCCCGCGATCGCGCCGCCGCTCCGGTCATCCACCGGATC
>JBKCKE010000102.1:0-4132 GCA_046301395.1 Verrucomicrobiota bacterium
GGCAGGAGGGCAGGAGGGCCCGAGGAAACGAGGATGGGAGGTTTACTTCTTCGCGGCGGCGTAAGCCTTGCCCGTCGGCGTCAGTTCGCCGTTCGCGTCGAACAGGGCCGAAGTCCCGGCTCCGGAGTCATGCCAGGCATAACGCTGCACCCAGGACGTCTTTTCCATGAAGCGCGTCGAGGCGACGATGAAGGCGTCGACCTGGGCCTGCGAGTATTTGCCCGGGGCCGCGGCGGAGTCCGCGGCGGTCTGCGGGGCGAATTCCGTGACCCAGATCGGCTTCCCGAAATGGGCGTGGATCTGTTCGAGGTCCTTGATGAAGCGGGCGGCGTCGGCTCCTTTGTACCAGTGCACGGCGATGGCGTCGACCTTGGCTCCCGCCTTGAGGAAGCCATTGAGCCAATCCTTCGTGACGGGGTTTCCGGCCAGGGCAGGAGAGACGATGAAGCCTGCCTTGGCGGAGAGGGCCGGCCACTTGGCCCAAGCGTCCTCGACGCTGAGGTTCGCCTGCTTGGGGTGGTCGGGTTCGTTGAAGCCGAGGAGGAAGGGGACGGCCTGTTCCGGCGCGGCGCGCCGGCCGGAGAAGATCATCGGGACGAAGCGGGCGTCGGTCGTCAGTTTGGTCTGGGCTCCCCAGTTGTAGTACCAGCCCACTTTGAGCAGCTCGAGGTGACGGGCGGTCTTGCCTTTGCGCTCAGGCAGGCCGACGCCTTTCTTCGCGGACTGGTCCGGTTTCTCGGCCCGCGCGTCCGCCGGCCAGCAGGCGGCCAGGGCCAGGAAGACGACGACGAGGGCGGGGCGGAGGAATCTCACGAGGCGAAGCCTGTCACCCCCGCCGCCCGTGCCAAGCAGAACTCGGGCTCAGCCCGTGATGACCGGGATCTTCAGCGACTGCCCGCCATTCAGGGCGGACTGGTGCGCGATCATCCCCGGTACCGTGTAGGCCAGGGCTTCGTCGATCCCGACGAACGGCTTGCGGCCCTTGGCGATCGCGTCGACGAACTCGTGCGTGATGAAGCAATGCGAACCCTCGTGGCCGCTGTCGTGGCGGAGCGGTTCGGGGAGCATCTCGGTCTGCCACCATTTGACCTCGGCGTATTTCTCTAGGAACTGCGAAGCCCGTTCGAAGCCGCCGCTGTCCTTCTCGGCCTTCGTCTCCGCGCGGACGACCACGGGACCGCCGGAGCCGGTCGGGTCGCTGAAGTAGAAGCTCATTTTGTCGCCGAAGTACCGGGCGCGCTCGCCGCCCTTCTGGGCGCCGCGCCACCAGATCGCCACGCGCATGCTGTTCCCGCGGTCGGTGCGGAAGAGCGCCGTCTCGGTCCAGAAAGGGTTGCCGTAGGCGTTGTCCTTCACGATCGGATGGTCGTCGCCCCAGCCGTGGCAGGTGACCTCCGTCAGCCGTTCGCCCGTCACGCTGAGCAGGTGGGAGGTGCAGTGGGTCGGGTAGTGCATCGGCGGCAGGCCGTGGCGCCAGGTGCGCTTGCCCTTCTCGAAGTAGAGCGTCTCGAGTCCGGGGTGATGGTATTCCGATTCCGTGTAATACAGGTGACCGAAGCGGCCTTCGGCGTGGAACTTGCGGGCCGAGATCGTGAGCTGCTGCCAGCAGCTGGTTTCGCCCATCATGTAGGTCAGTCCGGATTTCCGCACCGCGGCGGCGAGCCGCCCGCATTCTTCGAGCGTCATCGCGGCGGGGACGGCGCTGAGCACGTGCTTGCCGGCGGCAAGGCAGAGCAGGGTGTGTTTCACGTGGTCCGGCGCGGGCGTCGCGAGGAAGACCGCCTCGACCTTGGGGTCCTTGACCAACTCCTCGAGCGACGGATACCCTTTGGCGCACTTGTAGACTCTCTGCAGCGCGGCGAGGCGTTCGGGACGGAGTTCGGCCACCGCCTCGACGACACAGTCCGGGTGCTCGTGGAATTGGAAGCCGAGGCCGAAGCGCCCGCCGACGATGCCGATACGCACCTTGCGGGCGGGTGTGGTGAAACCGGCCTGGCCGAACAGGCGGACGGCGGCGAGGCCGGCGCCCGCGGTCGCGCCAAGACGGATGAAATCGCGTCGGGTGCTCATGGGGTATGGGCACATCATCGCCTGTCCGCCGACGGAGGCAATCCCCGGGGCAGCTGAAAGCCGAAGTTGCGGACGAACGGCGCCCCGCCTAGAAGACTCGCATGAATCCTGCTCCTGGTTCGTGTCTCCGTCTTTTCTGGCCTTTGTTCGTGGCGGCCGCGCTTGGCGCCCAGACCGCGCAGGTCCTCGAGACGAAGACCATCACCCCGCCGGAAGAGCCCTATGCCGGCTGGTCGACCCTCGCCCGCCGCGCCAACGGCGAGCTCTGGGTCTCGTGGTCCGGCGGGCGCGACAGCCATATTTGCCCGCTCGGGCAGGTGAGGGCGATGACCTCCAAGGACGATGGAGCGACGTGGACCTACCCGCGCGTGCTCCTCGACGGACCGATCGACGACCGGGACAGCGGCGTGATGGAGACCGCCAAGGGGACGTTGCTCGTCACGACCTTCACGTCGCTGGCCTACGAAGAACGCGGCCTGCTCGTGAAGCAGACGCCGGAACGGCAGGCCCGCTGGAAGGCCGCGCAGGATCGCCTGACGGCCGAGGAGCGCCAGGCGCAGCTCGGCGAATGGGTGCTGCGTTCGACCGACGGCGGCAAGACGTGGTCGCCGCCCATCCCGACGATCGTCAACAGCCCGCATGGACCGACGCAGCTCAAGGATGGCCGCCTGCTCTATGTGGGGAAGCAGCTCTGGACCAAGGAGGGAAAGATCGGCGTGGCCGAATCAAAGGACGACGGCCTCACTTGGACCTGGCTGAGCGAGATTCCGACCCGTCCCGGTGATGAAGTGAAGAAGGGCTATCATGAACTCTTCGCCCTTGAGACCGACGACGGCCGCATCATCGCCCAGATCCGTAATCATAATAAGCCCGACGTCGGCACCACGCTGCAGACGGAATCGACCGACGGCGGCAAGACCTGGACCGTGCCGCAGGCGATCGGGGTCTGGGGCCTGCCTTCGCAGCTCCTCAAACTCAAGGATGGCCGCTTGATCATGACTTATGGCTATCGACGCAAGCCCTTCGGCAATCAGGCGCGGATCAGCTCGGACCAAGGCCGGACGTGGAGCGAGCCCATGATCGTCTCCGCCGACGGCGAGGGCTATGACCTCGGCTATCCGGCGACCGTCGAACTCGCGGACGGCACGCTGCTCACCGTCTGGTATGAATTCCAGAAGGCCGCCGGCAAAGCCGTCCTCCGCCAGGCGAAGTGGCAGATCGGCAAGTAGAGTATAGAGTATGGAGTATCGAGTATAGGGGGCATGTCTGGCCGCCGTAGGGCGGCCGAGGGTAGGGGCGTGGCTCCGCCGCGCCCTCCTTGTCGCGGAGGGCACGATGAACCGTGCCCCTGCCTTGGTTCGCCCTGCGGCGAACCTCAGAGTCCGAAGCCTTGGGACTTGCGGACGTCGCCGACGTACCAGTTCTCGAGCTTCTCGCGGGCCCAAGGGGTCTTGCGCAGGAAGGTCAGCGACGACTTGATCGTCGGGTCGAACATGAAGCAGCGGATCGGGATGCGGTAGGCCATTTCCTGCCAGCCGTATTTGGCGACCATGGTCTCAAGCAGCTTCTGCAGGGTCACGCCGTGCAGCGGGTCGCGGTGAGGTTTACGTTCTTCGTTCATGGCGTTCAGACGGCGCAGCGCTTCAGGAAGACCAGGCGATCGATCGCCACGATCTTCGGAGGCAGCAGGCGCGGGCGGATGATATTCGGGTCGGTCGTGTGGCTCGTCACTTCGTAGAGGCCGTTGTAGAACCACTTACCGCCTTCGGTGCGACGGACGTAGACCGGGAGCGGTCCGCGGGTCTCGGCGAGCTTGATGCCCCACTTGGGCTGGTCGCCCTTGCGGCCGACCCAGACTTCGCACGGTTCGCCGTCGGCGCGCGGATTCCAGCCGAGGCCGCGGCAGACGCCGATGACCGCGCCGGCTTGGTGGATGACGAAGTTCGGCGGCTTCGGGTCGCCGCCGAGGAAGGCGCGGACTTCGTCGAACTCATAGCCCTGACCCACGACATGGGGAGCGGGATGAGGAGAGGGCGAAGCGTCGGACATGGCTGAAGGGAAT
>JBKCKE010000103.1:0-3667 GCA_046301395.1 Verrucomicrobiota bacterium
GGGCGAGCACGGCGGCGCCGACGGCGTCACGGTCCTGACCGGAAGCGGCGGAGTAGATGGCGAGGTATTCGGCGAGCTGCTGGCCGGCGCGGAAGGCCTTCAAGCGCAGGCTGGGCAGCGGGCCGTCGGCGCCGGGGTAGAAGACCGCAAGGTCGTCCGGATTCGTCAGCGAATCTTTCTTGCCGATCGTCTGCCAGGGTACGACCCCGTCGGCGCCCAGCGCCCAGGTCTCGGCGCACCAGGCGGCGTTGATGACAAGCGGCTGGCCGAGCTTGCTGGCGCCGCCATACATGTAGGTGAGCTTGCCGTCGCGACGATTCCGGCCGATCACGCGCTGCGGGTATTCGCGGAGGGTGCCGGACACGACATCGACGTTCGTGACGCCGTCGAGGAGGTCGCGTTGCCACTCGGGGCGGGAGATATCGATGCGGAAGGCCTTGCGCACGTCGCCATAGGGCGCGGTGGCTTTCCAGAATTCTTCTCCGAAGCGGCGGATGGCCCAGAAGTCCTGCGTGTGCTGGGGCTCATCGTAGATCCAAGTCGCGGACGTCGTCTTCCAACTGCCGGGTTTCCCGTTCTGGCCGTTCTTGAAGTAGACTTTGTTGTTCAGGTAGAACTCGAACATCGTCTCATCCCATCCCTTTTCGGAGAAGTGGCGGGCGAAGCCGGCGGCCGCGGCGGAGAACTCGCTCCAATACTCAGGACCGAAGGCGTGCTCGATCCAGTAGCCGCCCTTGAAGTGCTTCTCGTGATCCATCGGCCAGTTCTCGTTGAGCGGTAGATACAGAGCCTCCGTCGGCACCTTGCCGCGAGGTAGGTCGGCGAAGGCCGAGCCGTCGGCGAGCGGTCCGAAACGGGCGTCCCACGCGGACCAGTCGAAAGAGCCGTCCGGACGGAGCTTCGGGGCGGCGGTGACACGGCCGCTCCAGCCGTAAGTGAGGATGTTGAGCGTCAGGCGATGCTCATGGGCGAGGCGGAACCATGGGCGCTCCTGGTCCATCATCCCGTAGCCGTTCATCTGGGCGATGAACGAGAGACGGTCAGGCAGGGTGAAGTTCCAGACCGTGACCGAGAACGGCACGTCCTCGCCGCCGAGGCGCAGGGTGCCGCGGTATTCGCCAGGCTTGGCGTCCTTGGGTATCTGGAATTCCAGCAGTCGGCCGTTCGGCGAGGCCACCAGCGGGTCTTGGTGGGGGCCGACCTTGAGGACGTCGAAGCGTCGCACCGGGAGGTCGAGCGAGACGCTCTGCGGGGCTTCGTCGAGCAGCATCGTGACGGCTTCGCCTTTGGCCGCGAAGAGCTTCAGTCCGGGAATCGGCAGACCGGCCGCATCGGTGGCTTTCACCTTCGATGCTTCGGTGGCGAGGTTAGGCAGAGGAGGGAGCTCGGCAGCTTTCGCCGGCTTGATCGTCGCATCGAGCGGGAAGGCCGTCGCCGGGGCTGGTCCGTCTTCGAGCCAGAGCGTGAAGTAGGGCGCAGACTTACGGTTGCTGTCCTTGCTGGCCACGTAGCGATTGGGGAAGAGCGTGTAGGTGAACTTATCGCCGTCGCGCTGGTATTCGCTGCCGACGTCATCCATCACCAAGAAACCGTAGCTGCGGCCATCGAGGCGGGCCTGCACGACGGCCGGGTCGATCGGGATCGCCTGCCAGCGATTGGCGTCAGGCGGGTTGGGGTCGCCGAAGCCCCAGAGCGAACCGCCGAGGCCGAGGGATACCGCCGTGACGTCCTTGCCGTCGCCGTTCCAGCGCTGTTCGCCGTTGCGCGCCGAGCGGAAACTGGTCGCGCCGGGTTCCTTGGCGTAGCCGGTCCCTTTGCCTTCGACCCATTCCTGGGCGATGGTCGAGACCGTCGTGCGACCGAGGGCGTAGGCAGACTCCAGATGCAGGTGGAGCGTCGCGGAGACGACGCGCTTGCCGCGGAACTTCGTCGCATCGAAATCGATGAGAAAGAATTCCTGCGTGCCCTTGAGTTTCAGTTTGGGCGAGCCGCCGTTATTGCCTTCTTGTTCCGTGCGGAAGGAGGAGATCCAGGCGTCGCGGGAGACTTCGACGCGGAGCGGCTCGGCGGCTGGCAGTGCCGCGACGAGGAGTGCGGCCATGAGGCCGGAGGTCATGCCAGGGGTGAGCATGGACTTAATGAAAACGGCCTCCGAAGGCTTACCATCCCAATCCGAGCTTACTTCACGGGGACGAAGCCGGCGGGGCGGCGTTCGTCACCGGTGACCCCCGTCAGCTTATCCCCGAGCGCTTGGCGGGCCGGGTCGGCCAAGGCGGAGAGCTGGCGGACGATTTCCGGGTGTTCGGCGGATACGTCCTGGGTCTCGCCGGGATCGTCGGTCAGGTCGTAAAGCGCGAGCGGTTGGGTGGCCACCTTCTGGCCGTGGCGGCTGGCGATGGCGTCCATCGACGAATCCTTGATGGGCAGGGGCTCGTAAGTGCCGAAGCCGGACGGCTTGCCGCCTTTGCCGGGCGCTCCGCGGTTCGTCAGGTAAGGGTGGGTGAAGTGCAGTTTCCATTTGCCCGAGCGCACGGCGTGGAATTCTTCACCGGCGAAATAGAACAACGCCTCATGCGGGGCGGTGTCGTCGTTCCCGCGGAGGAGGGGCAAGGCGGAGCGGCCGTCGATCTTGAGCGTCGGCGCTTTGCCCCCGACGACTTCGGTCAGTGTGGGCAGGAGATCGATGGACATGAACGGCGTCGCATTCACGCGGCCGGCCGGTACCTGCCCCGGCCAGCGAACGATGAGCGGCGAGCGCATGCCGCCTTCGAAGCAGGTCAGCTTACCTTCTCGGAAGGCGCCGTTGGAACCGGCGTGTTCACCGTAGCTCGTCCAGGCTCCGTTGTCAGAGAAGAAGATCACCAGCGTGTTCCGGTCCAGTCCCGTCGCCTGCAGTTTGGCGAGCAGCGTGCCGATCGCGTCGTCCAGTTCTTCGACCACGTCTCCGTAAAGGCCGCGGGCGGAGCGGCCCTTGAACTTTTCCGAGGCGAAGATCGGCACATGCGGCATCACGTGAGGTAGGTAGAGGAAGAAGGGTCGGTCCTTGTTTCGTTCGATGAAGTCGATGCTTTTGGCCGTGAAGCGGGCCGTGAACGCCGATTGGTCCGGGTCAAGTTCGGCGACCTTCTCGCCCTCAAGCAGCGGAAGCGGAGGCATCTCCGGCGCGAGCGTCGGATGATATTTCGAGTTATCGTTGGAGTAGGGCAGGCCGAAGAATTCGTCGAAGCCCTGGCGGGGCGCGGAAAGTTCCGGCACCGTGCCCAGGTGCCACTTGCCGAAGCAGGCCGTCGCATAGCCGCGGTCTTTGAGCATCTTCGGAAGCGTCCACTCGGAAGGATTGAGTCCGAAGCGGCTGGTGTGATTGAGCGCGCCCTGCATTCCGACGCGGTTGGGATAGCATCCGGTCAGGAGCGCGGCGCGGCTGGCCGTGCAGACCGCTTGGGCGACATAGAAATCCGTGAAGCGCGTCCCTTGCTTAGCCAGGGCATCGAGGTTCGGCGTGCGGATGTCCTTGGCGCCGAAGCAGCCCACGTCACCCGTTCCGAGATCGTCGACGAGGATCAGCACGATGTTGGGCCGGGCCGGGTCGGCGAAGGCCACGCAGACGGATAGGCTGAGCCAGCAGAGCAGGGGACGGAGCATGGCGTAAGGGGGTAGGGGTAGGGGC
>JBKCKE010000104.1:0-6504 GCA_046301395.1 Verrucomicrobiota bacterium
GGAACCAGCCGTTACCATGGTTGGAGGAACGATTGACGGCCACGGAGGAAGGCAGTGTCTTGTGGCTAGCACCGAGGAAGTGCTGCGCCCAGGCGCCGAGCGTGGGGTGCTGCACGCTGCCGCGCTGTTCGAAACCGGTACGCATGAGGTAGGCCGCAGAGGCGTGCACGCCGACCTTGGCGGTCATGGAACGGATGACGGTGATCTTGTCGCTGACCTTGGCGGTCTCGGGCAGGAAGGACGTCAGCTGCATGTCACCCTTGGCGGAGACGATCTCGCCGGGACCCTTGCTCGGCCCGGTCTTGGGATCGAAGGTGTCGATATGGGACATGCCCCCGTTGAGCTGCAGGAAGATCACGTGCTTGGCCTTGCCGAAGCCCGCGAGGCCGGCGTTCGGCGCTTTGACCGCGCTCTTCTGCTCGGCGGCCGAAGCCAGCCGCGCGAAGGCCGGCAGGACGCTCAGGCCGAAGGCGACCTTGGCGCACTTCTCCAGGAAGCGACGGCGGTCCTCAGGGTTGCGGAGCAGGTCAGCGGAGATGGGGAGGTTCATCGGATGAAGAGGAATTCGCGGGTGTTAGCCAGGACCCAGGCGAGATCGGTCAGGGCGAGACCGCCCTCGAGCGAAGCCTTGGCGGCGGTGAGCTCGGTCGGCGTCGGCCGGCGGGCGAGGAAGGAAAGGTAGAGCGAGCGCACCTGGGCTTCCGGCGTCTTGACCGCTTCGGCCGCCATGACGGCTTCGGCGCGTGTGTCCGAGACCAGGCGACCGACGGCACCGTTCATCATCTGAAGGACCTGCGGGACGCTGCCGTCGTTGGTCGCCGAGTCCGCGAGCAGGCGGTCACCCTGCCCCCAGAGGCGCAGGAAGTGGGTCTCGGCCGAAGGCTGCGGGAGTTCGCTGGCGCGGGCCAGGAGCAACGAGAACCGGCTGACGGGCTTGTCCCCTTCGTAACCATTGGCCAAGCCCATGGTCGAACCGCCGGAGGCTTTCTTGCCGCCGGCCTTACCGGAACCGGCGAAGGCTTTCTTGGTCCGGTCGATGGCGTTGCGGACTTCCGCCATGGTCACCTTCCCCGGAGGCAGGGCCATGACCTTGATGTCATCGCCGCGTCGCAGGAGCACGTTGTCGGCATAGGTGCCGACGGCCGTCACGACGAGGCTGTCCCAGGCCTGCTCGGCGGTCAGGCGCCGGACGATCGGGCCGTTGAAGAGATACTTGGCCTTACCGAGGTCGGGAGTCGGGCTCGCGGAGGCTTGGTAGGTCTTGGAATTATAGATGACGCGCTGGACCTCGCGGAGGTCGAACTTGGCGGCCTTCATGACGAAGGTCAGGTGCGCGAGGAGCTCCGGACTGCTGGCCTGCGTCAGGTCATCGATGTCGTGGATGGGCTCGACCACGCCGAGGCCGAAGGCCTTCTTCCAGACGCGATTGGCGATGTTCGTCGCGAAACGCGGATTCTGCGGACTGGTCAGCCAGCGCGCGAACTCGTCGCGGAGCTGGGCGGGGTTCTTGGTGCTGACGTTATAGGCCGGCAACGACGTGTCGGCCTTGGACCAGGCGATCAGGGCCGGCGCCACCGGATCCCCCGGCTTGCCGTCCTTATATTTATAATCCTTGGGCAGCGTCAGCGACTGTTTGCCGCCGTCATTGAGGCGGAAGGCGTTCATCTCGGCGATCTTCCGGACTGCGGCCTTATTGACGGCGCTGTCAGCCTTGGCGATGCGGTTGATCTCCCGCAGGACGCCCTCGTCCTTGCCGTCGGTCGCGCCGAAGAAGGCGGCCATCTGATAGAAGTCCTTCTGGGTCCAGTCCGCCAACGGGTGATCGTGGCACTGGGCGCACGCCATGTTCGTGCCGAGGAACGTGGTCATGAGGTTCGAGACGCCGTCGAGCGGCATCTCGGCGTCGAAGAGCATGAAGCCGGTGGCGCCGTTGTCGCAGAGACGTCCGTCCGCGGTGACCATCTCGAAGACCATCTTGTCCCAGGGGGTGTTGGCCGCGAGCCGCGCCTTGAGCCAGTCCTCGAAGGTGAACGCCGGGATGCCCTTGCCGAAGGTGTCCTTCACACGCAGCAGGTCGGCCATCCAGTTGAACATCTGCATGGCGTAACCCGGCGAGAAGACGAGTTCGTCGATGAGCTTAGCCCGCTTGTCGGGCGCGGCGCTGGCGAGGAAGGCGTCGGCTTCCTTGGCGGTCGGGATCCGGCCGACGGCGTCGAGGTAGATGCGACGCAGGAATTCTTCGTCGGTAGCCGGCGCGTTATGGGTCTGTTGGTTGGCGGCCAGCGTCGCGGCGACGAGCTTGTCCACGTCCGCCGCGGCCGAGGCGATGATCTCCCGGCTGAAGCTATTCGTGCGGCTTCGGTCCAGGCACTGCTTGGCGAAGACGACGTCTTCCGGCACGAGGATGTCCGTCTTGAAATGGTAGGTGCGTCCGTCGCGGGTCTGGATGGTGATGAACTCACCGGAGAGACCGCAGAACTGAGCGTCGACCTTGCGGCCTTCCTTGTCCGTCCAGGTGTGCCAGATGGCCGACCGGTCGGCGATGGCGGCGACCGGCCGGGTCGCGACCGGGGCGGCCTTGATCACGGCCTCGGCCTTCTTGGCCGTCTTCTTGTCCGCGGCGGTAGCCCAGGGGGCCCAGACGAAGCAACTGACCAAGACCAATCGGGAAAAGAGCGTCATGGTGGGGTTATCTAAGAATTAAACCCCAGGGGCTGAGGGGTGGTTTCATCTATTACAAAGATAAAGGCTTCCCCCATGTCGGCGACCATGGAATCCTTACCCGACCGACCCGCGATGAACCCCCTACCCTACCTGCGTCCCCCGGGGTCCAAGCTCCGACCCCGCCTAAAGGCCTGCCGGGTGCTGGGCATCGACCTCGGGACGACCAATTCCTCGGTGGCTGAGATCCGCTGGTCACCGGAAGCCCCCGAGGTCATCGCACCCGCGATCTGCCTGGAAGTAGCCCAGCCGACCCTCAGCGGCGACTTCACCTCGGTGCTGGTGCCTTCCGTCGTCAGCCAGCTGGCCGACCGCCAACTGGTCGGCGAAGGCGCCCGCCGTTGTCTCTCCCGTTCGGTCGAACTCGGGCTCCGTCCTTTCGTGACCTACCTCGCCGAGGCGAAGAACGAGATGGGCATCGGCCGCACGTACCCG
Source organism: Verrucomicrobiota bacterium (assembly GCA_046301395.1). Taxonomy (GTDB): domain Bacteria; phylum Verrucomicrobiota; class Verrucomicrobiia; order Opitutales; family UBA953; genus UBA953. Next base: position 3,157 of record JBKCKE010000104.1, read on the forward strand.
CAGGCCAAGGCCGGCTGCCGCAGCCCGGCCGAGGTCTCCGGACAGGTCCTCCGCTTCCTCCGCGACCAGACCCCTGAGTCGGTCGCCCGTACGGTGGTCACGGTGCCGGCCTCCTTCCAGATCTCCCAACGTGAGGACACGCTGCTGGCCGCCGACCTGGCGGGCCTGCGCCTCGGCCATGGCGACCTGCTCGACGAACCGCTCGCCGCGTTCCTCGACTTCCTCGCCCGCCAAGGCCCGGCGATCCTCGACGGGGTGGCCGACGAGACGGAGACGATGATCGTCGATTTCGGCGGCGGTACCTGCGACGTGGCGATCTTCACGCTCCGCCGCCTGCCCGATGGCACGCTGAGCGTGAGCCCGCGCGCGGTGTCGCGCTACCACCGCCTCGGCGGTGCCGACATCGACCGCGCGATCGTGCATCAGGTGCTCATCCCTGAGCTGGCCCGCCAGAACCGCATCCCGCCCGAAGACTGGGAATACGAAGTCCGCAAGGAACAGCTCGAACCCCAGCTGCTGGCCACGGCCGAACAGCTGAAGGTCGGCCTCTGCGAACTGCTCTGCCATCGTCAGGCTCACGGCGCTGATCTCACCGAAATCCTCGCGGACACGGTCAAGACCTACCCGGGCGTGCAGACCCTCCGCCTCGCCGACGGCTCCCAGCTGAAGCTTTCTTCGCCCGCGCTCGACGGCCTCCGCTTCGCGGAGCTGATGACGCCTTTCCTCGACGCCGAAAGCCTGCAAGCCGACGAAGACGAATATACGCTAAGCTGCTCGGTCTTCGCGCCGATCACCGACGCGCTCGAACGCGCGAAGCTCCGTCCTTCCCAGATCGGCTTCCTGCTCGCGGTCGGCGGCAGCTCCCTCAATCCGCTAGTCATCCAAGCTCTGAAGGAGTCTTTCGGGGAATTCCTGGTCCACCGCTTCGACTCAGCCCTCGACATGCAGGTGGCCGTGGCCCGCGGGGCGGCCTACCACGCGCTGCTACTCCATCTCTATGGACGCAGCCTGCTCACGCCGGTCTCCAGCGATTCGCTCAGCCTGCAGACCGACCGCGGCTTGCATGAGATCGTCCCCCGCGGACAACCGTTGCCGGTCGCCGGTGATTTCCGTCCTTCCGGCACCCATCGCATCGTGGCCCCGGGCGGTTCGATCCGCATCACGTTCTGGGCCGGCGCGGGCGTCGAGGCCCGTCCGGTCTTCACGGGGGTGACACAGCCCATCGCCGCGGGCATGCCGCTGACGCTTTCGTTCGACCTCGACGCGAACCAGCACTTTACGTTCGGCGTGACTCCTGCCGAAGGCGGCGAGACCTTCGCCGGCAAGATCGAGTCCCCGCTCCACAACGTGGTCAACCCCGGCAAAGACCGGGAGATGATCCTGCGCATCGAACGAGCCGTCCGCTCCGGCGAATACCCGCCGGAGACCATCCCGGCCCGCATGCTGGAACTGGCCCAGCTGCACAGCAAGGTAGGCATGCACGACAAGTCCGCCGCACTGCTGAAACGTCTGATCCGCCAGCAGCCGGAGTATCGGCAGAGCGCCCTGGTCCATCTGGCCAACGTCTACGGACGTAAAGGCGACGCGTTCCGGCAGGAGAAGTGCTTCCTGGACGCGGTCCTGGCCGGGAGCGCGATGGCCCTGCTCAATCTGGCGAATCTTTATTCGCGTAAGGGACGCTGGGAAGAGGCCGAGGAGATGTGCCGCCGCTTCGAAGCCGAAGAGCCCAGCGCGATCGGCATGGTGCTCCTCGCCCGCTGCCTCCGCGCCCAAGGTCGTAATGACGAAGCGACCGAGGCGCTCTTCGACGCCTTCAACCGCTTCGGCTCCGACCTGGCTTCTTTCGACGAAACGACTTTCTCCTGGTATCAGGCCGCTGCGACGATGTCCGCCGACCCGGTCCACCGCCGGCTCGCCGCCGAGGAAGAAGCCCGCCGTAAGGCCGGTCCGCTGCGCCCCGACGAGGACGATGGTCATCTGCCGCGACTCGAATCCGATCCGCGATGACCTGGCTGCCTCCGCCTGATCGCCTGACGCCGGCGCAGACGGCCTGCGTCGAAGCTCCGACCGACAAGCCGCTCGTCCTGCGCGGCGGTCCTGGCTCAGGCAAGACGGTGGTGCTCCTGCATCGCGCCCGACGCCTAGGCCTGGCCACGGGGCGACCTGAGCGCGTGGCGACCTTGGTCTACACGAACGTCCTCCGTGACTTCATCCGCTCGGCGACGGATGAACTTAAGCTGCCGGCCGAACAGGTGCTGACCTTCGACCACTGGTGCCGGCTTCGCCACGTAGAGCTCATCGGGCCGCCGCCGACGAGCGCCCAAGGGCATCCCGACTTCACCCGCATCCGTCAGCAGCTCCTGGCTCACCTGCAAGCCCGCGCCGTCCCCCCGGCGCTCGACGCGGCACTGGTGGACGAGGGGCAGGACCTCGATGAAGACTGTTTCGCGATCCTGCGTCTGTCCGCCCGCCACGTGACGGTCGCCTACGACCTCAAGCAATCCCTCTACCACGAACCGGAAGCCCGCGAACTACTCCGGGCGCTCGGCCCCGGCCGCCGCGAAGAAGACCTCCGCGCGACCTACCGGGCCTGCCCCTATGTCGTCGACCTGGCCTGCGAGTTCATCGCCGACGAAGAAGAGCGTGCGGCCTTCCGGCTCAACGTGGCGACGCTCCAGACCGAACGGCAGACTCCCCTGCTCTACCTGGCCGCCGACGAAGCTGATGAACGTCGCCGCCTCGTGGAGATCCTTCGCGAGCGGCTGCTCCGCAACGAGCGCGTGGCGATCCTCTTCCCGACCTTCGCCCAGGTAGGCCTCTTCGCCGACTTCCTGCGCGCTCAAGGCATCATGGCCGACCAGCAGACGCAGACCGACACGCAAGGGCGTCGCCCGGTCCTGGACTTCAGTTCCGGTCGTCCGGCCGTCCTGACCTACCATAGCGCCAAGGGGCTGACGTTTGATTCCGTGCTGATGCCCGGCCTGACGAGATCCGCGATCCGCGCCCGTCATTCGTCCGTTCGTCGGATGCTCTTCGTGGCGTCGACCCGCGCGACACACTGGGTCTACCTGAGCTCCTTGGAAAAAAGCATCAACCCATCGGTACTGGAAGCGGCAGAAGCCCTGCGTGGTCGCCAACGCGCGACCATCCAGACGAAGGCGGACCTGCCCCGCCAGCCTCTCCCCCCGCCCTTACCCAAGCCGGGTGACTGGACGGATATCTAAGTAAGAGGACGGATGACAGATGGCTGCATCGATGACTGCATCGATGGCCTTTTCGGCGAACCCGCCCCAGGTTATTTGCTTCAGCTACGACTCACTCTCCGACCTGCAGGGCGTCGGTGAAGAA
>JBKCKE010000105.1:0-3786 GCA_046301395.1 Verrucomicrobiota bacterium
TCCGAGTCGTCGAACAGGTCACCGACGTTGAAGAGGGCCTCCGGCTCTTTCTTGGCCGCGCCCGCCAGATACCACTTCATCGCCAGCCGGTGGTTCTTCGGGACGCCCTCGCCGTAGTAGTAACGCACCCCCATGCTCGACTGGGCGTGGGCATGGCCGAGGTCGGCCGCGCGCAACAGCCATTCTACGGCCCGGGGCAGGTCCTGGGGCACCTCGCGGCCCTTACGGTAACGCAACGCCAGATGATACATCGCGTCCGGGTCGCCCGCCTCAGCGCCGACCTGTAGTTCGGGCACCTTGGCCTCGTACCACTTATTGTCCATCCGCCGAACTTAGCCGGGGCCATGAGTCTAATCAATATGCTTATATAAGAATATGAATGGAGGACTGCATTGATGACGGCGTGGACGGCTGAATGGAGGGCTGAATGGATGATTCCACCACTTGGAATGGATGGCTGAATCGATGACAGAGGACAGAGGTCTGCATCGATTCGGGGGCTGAATGGTTAAACCCGCCACCTGCCACCCGGAGCTGCCACCCGCCACCCGAAGCGACTGCCTCCACCTTTGCACTTTTGCACGCGGCTCCGCCGCAGTTGCACCTTTGCACTGCCTCTCCCTCCGGCCTACGTGCCCTCTTGTCCTCTATTCGTGTCCCCGTGTCACCGTGCCCACGTGTCCCCTCGCGCGCTAGCGCGCTCTGATCAACCGAGCCTCTGAGCCTCCGTGCCTCTCATTTGCCACCTCCGGCCATTTGCCCCTTCCCCCTTTCCGCCTTAGATTCCTCTCCATGCCCAAGCCCGACAAGAATGACATCGAGCGACTCAGTCGCGGCGAGTCGACGCGCGGCAAGATCGGCAACCGTGGCGTCGGACATCGGCTGACCCAGAAGGAGCGGATTCTCTTCGAAGCGGCCAAGCGCCAAGGTTTCTTGAAAATACCCGTGAGCGGCCTCCGTAAGAACGTCATCAACATCTATCGTCTTTGGTGCCAGGCCTCCGACCGCGAATTCCTCACCCGCTAGTCATAATGGGGTCAGACCCCATTACGAATTGTTGCTCAGCGGCCGGACATCTCCGCCCGACGCATGGGCATGGCGTCGATCAAGGCGAAGAGCGTAGGGACATCGACCGGCTCGCCACGATCGAGCTTCACTCCGCCGTCCTTGCCCACCAAGCGGACCCGGAAGGCTTTCGCCGCCTGAGTCACGACCTCCACGTGCCTTTCCTGCAAGCCCGCTGAGGCCGCCGCCAACGCCGCGCTTTGTCGCCGATACTCGTCCGCGTCCCGCGAGGGCGTGTCGATGACCAAGACGCGGTGGCGCCACTGGTGCGCCGACAGATCGGGGAGCGCCGTTTCCGGCGAGGTCAAGCCACCCGCGCAGCCCTCGGCCAGATAGGCCGCCAGCCCGGCGCAGCTTAAGGTCAGCACGCTCTTCATATTACCCATGTTATCCATCCGCGGCTCGTTGCAAACCGTGGGCCGATTACGTCACGGATCAGGCGGACGGCGGACGAATCCAGCCGGCCAGACGTACTCTTTCGACCAAGACCATGTGCGGGACGGTCAGCGCTGCCAGGCCCACGAAGACGATCTGGACCACGCGGGCGTCGAGCGGGGCGTCCTGCAGGAAATACCAGGCGGCCGCCGACCCGAGCCCCACCCCGATCATGGGCAACAAGGCGACCAAGCCGAGGAAGCGCCAGGAATCTCGGCCGGAGTAACGGAACGCGCGGAGGATATGGCGCGCCCCGTGCATGCCGCAGAAGAACAAGGTGAAGGCGAGCAAGGGCGGCGCCACGAAGGCAAGCATGCCGACGGCCGCGAATTCGAACGCGGTGAGGCGATCGCGCACGCTGCGTTCGCCGATCGCGACGATGAGCCCCAGCGCCCACGGCCAGACGAGCCAGCCCAGGACGGGCATGATGGCGCCGGCCGCTTCCGGCCCGACAAGCTGGCCGAATAAGCCGCTCATCTCGGCCTGATGTCGTCCAGCCGGTAAGACCAGCACGACGCCCCCATAAAGGATCCGCGAGATCCATGGCGTCCCTTCCGCGGGGTCGCCGGAAAAATGCGCGACCGAGATCAGCAGGAAGCCGACGAGGAAAGCCGTGGGCGCCCATGCCCACGCGGCGACCACCAGGCCGGCGAGCACGAGATAGCCGGCCGTGAAGCGCGTCCAATCCCAGGCGGTCCGCAGACCGTAAAGACGCTGCGCGAAAAGCGTGTCCATCGCGCCATGCGGGACGCCGAGGACGAGGATCAGCGCGGCGAGCACGATGAGTTCGAGCTGCGGCGGGCATCGGCCCAATGCGCCCGCCGCCGCCGTCGCCAAGCAAGCGACGCACCCGAAGATCAGCCCTTGGCGACGCTCGGCGTTCATAAACGTGCCACGCCGGAGGCGGGTCGGAAAAGTTCGCGGAGAAACGGCCCCGGCGGCAAGGCGGCGATGATGGCGAGGTCGTCGAGCCAGGTGCCTTGGTCGCTCATGAAGCGGGCGATCCTCGCCGGCGCGACCTGACGGAACATGGCGAGGAAGAGCGTCGGCGCCAACTCCGGTCGCCGCCGGAGCACCTGCAGGAAGAGCGCGTCCATCCGGCGGAGGATCCATCCGTCCGGCGCATGCGCCCGCGGGCCGCGCCCTTCGGCCAGACTCTGCGCACACTTCTCCGCCCATCGTTGGATACGCTGGAGGGCATAGCCGCTGCTCGCCCGCGCGCCGCCCGCCATCAGGCCGGCCCGGACGAAGGTGGCGTCCGCCGAGGGCTTCGGCGTCGGCAGTCCCATCGGGAGGATGCCATGCTCCTCGCGCCGGACTCGATATTCCCGGCCCGCAAGCCGCTGCCCGATGAAGCGAGTGAGCTCCGCCTGGAATGCGTCCGGTCCGATCGGCGCCGGCGCGAAGGCGGTGACTTCCAGCAAGGCCCGCGTGGGCGAAAGCGGGAGCAGGTAATGGAAAAGAATCTGCCCCGCCTCGCCCTCCGTGAAATGCATGATCTCCGCGACGGTCGGATCGAAGACCGGCCCGGCGCCTTCGATTTCCGCGCCGAGGAATGATTGCCACAACACCGCGGCCCCTTCGGCGGGTGCCGCCGGCGGACGGGTGTCGACGATCCAACGGGCGCGCTGGACTCCAGCCGAGGTCGCAACTTCCCATTGCCCGTCGACCTTGCGCGGTTCGCCTTGGACACTCACGCCTAAGACTAGGCGGACATTTTCCGACCGGGCGATGAGCTCACTGCTCTCCTGATAGAATCCGCCCGACGGCAGGAGCGCGTAAGGAAATTCCGCGCAGTCCACGAGCACGCGCTCCGTGGAGGAAGCGAGGGATACTTTCGCCCAGCGACGCTTCACCAGGTGCGGCAGTTGGGCCGTAGGCTGCATCCAGAAGCACCAAGTCCGGTCATCGGCGTAAGCCGCCCGACTCTCGAGCACCAAGGTGCGCGGAGCCGTCGCGCCCTGTTCGGCCAGCCTACGCGCCAGGCTGAGTCCGGCGGCGCCTCCGCCTAAGATGAGGAGGTCAGTCTCCATGACGCGCGGTGATGCCTGGTAGGCCGATCAAGGCCCGATGCAGGGAGACGGAATGTGTCTGCGGGCGCGACCAGAACGCGCCGCGGAGCGGCTGCGTCGTCAAGGCGGCGAGGGTGATCGTCGCCTTCCGCCAGTCAGGTACGAACGCCCGTCCTTCCCAGTAAGCGTGCTCGGCCGCGGCCAGGCGATGGCCGATCGCGCGATAGACGCGGCCTGCGACGAGGATGCCGGCGCGCGCCCGCACGGGCAGGAA
>JBKCKE010000106.1:0-3618 GCA_046301395.1 Verrucomicrobiota bacterium
TTTTTGATTACCCGGGCAGGCTACCGCACGTGGAGGCGAATTTCGCAGGCACGTACGGGAAGGAAAGACTGTCACCGGCCGAGCCGGCAGAAAGGGTCAGGCCCCGGGGGGCGGAAGGAGGAGAGGCGCGAGCTCGAGAGCTCGGCTGTTCCAACGATTGAGGCGACTCAGGCGCTCGATGACTTCGGGCTGGGAGCCGCGGGCTTGGGCGTCGGCGAGGACGCGTTGCAGGCCGGGTTGGGCCTGCTCGAGGGCGGGCAAGACTTGGCTGCGGAGGAGTGCGACCAGCGAGGCCGCCAGGGATGGAGTGGGTTGCCAGCGCTCGCGACGGGACCCCGGTTCCTTGACCGAGAGGATCATCTCGTGATCGCGAAGGAACTTAAGTCCTTGGCTGACAGAGCCTTTGCTAATACCGAGCCGCCCCTGGATCTGGTCGAAATCAACCGGCCCCGAGGAAACGTAGAGCAACGCGTAGATCTCAGCGACCGAGCGCGGGACGCCTAGGATACCGGCCATCCGGACAAAGAAATCCGCGAGCTCGATCTCATGAGGCTGCAGGGGCTCATAAGAGGGGCGGCTCGGACGCCGTCCGGCAGACTTTTCTGAAGGGGGCTTCATCAGGTTTAGGCCCTGCGGTCGGGGGCTTCCTGATGTTTCAATAATTTTTGAACTTAGGCAAGGGGCAATGTGAGCAACCCGGAAATAGCGACCCGCCCTCCCCTGTCGGAAAGTGCAGATCTGAAAAGCTTCCACCTGGCGCCCCCTTGGGGATTCGAACCCCAGTTACCTCAGTGAAAACGAGGTGTCCTGGACCGGGCTAGACGAAGGAGGCGGTCGGTGGAAGCGAAGAACTTAGGAACGAAGTCCCGCTGGTCAAGTTTTTAGAAACAAGGCCGCCGGCCCCGGATCAACGCCCGAAAAGGCTGCGATCCTCGTAAGGATTCTTCGGCTGGCCGTCGTTCTTGGCCCCGTGGAGACGCTGCTGCTGGACGCCGAACCAAGCCATCCAGGCCGCGGAAGCGATGAACAGGATCAGGAAGACCCGGATGGCCCATTTGCGGGCGGCGGAAGGCTCGTCGGTTTCGGTCATCTCCCTCCGACCATGGGTGAGGAATGGGGCTTGGCAACCTCGGCGGCTTTTTTACAAATGTCATTACCCCCTTAGTCTTACCCCCCTTTCCAAAGATTCTGCATGAGTCCCAAGCAGAAGCCGTTGGTGGTCATCATTGAAGACGATCGTAGCCTCGCCGCCGCGCTCGCCGATCAACTCCTGAACGCCGGCCTCTCCACCCAAGTCTTCCACAAAGGAGCCACCGCGCTCAAGTTCGTCGGTGAGTCGTATGTGCACCTAGTGCTGCTCGATCCGAACCTGCCGGACCTGGATGGACTCGCGGTGTTGGACAAGATCCGACGCCTGGCGCATTCGCCGGCGGTGATCTTCCTCTCGGCCCTGCGCGACGGCGAGCACGTGGCCCAGGCGCTCGAAGCGGGCGCGGACGATTTCGTCGGCAAGCCGCACCATCCCGCGGAACTCATCGCACGCATCCACGCCGTGCTGCGACGCAGCGAGACCGCGGGCGACAGCCGGCTCACCGTCAACGCCGCGCTCGGCACCGACGTGTTCCGGTTCAACGGGGCGGAAGTCCATCCGGAGCGGCTCGAACTCATCTTCCCCAGCGGCAAGAAGCACAAGCTCGGCCGCAAGGAACTCGGCATCCTCTACCACCTGCACGCCAACCCCGGCGTGATCATCAGCCGGCACAGCCTGATCCACGCCGTCTGGGGCGTGCACGCCGACATCCGCAGCCGTTCGCTGGACCAATACGTCGCCAAGATCCGCGACGCCTTCGAGGACCATGGCCGCAAGCTGGACAGCCTGCGGACGATCCACGGCATCGGCTATTGGTACGAACCGGCCCCGGCCGGCGGGGAAAACGGCGGCCGAAAGACCCGCCGGGCTTGATTCCCGGGAGAACGCCGCCATTGGTGGGGGCATGGATATCCGTTGTTACCTCAAACCCAGCTGTGGCTGGAGCAACGGCGTGCGCGCCATCATGGCGAAGTACGCCCTGAACTACGTCGACGTGGACATCATCAACAACCCGGCGAACTACGCCGAGATGGTCGAGAAGTCCGGTCAGCGCCTCTCCCCTTGCGTCGAGATCGACGGCGTCATGCTCCCCGACATCTCCGGCGCCGAAGTGGAACAGTATCTCCTGGCCAATAAGCTCGTCGTCCCGAACGACAAGGCCCCGGCCGTGCCGATCGACGCCCCGTGCACCGATGAGGAGCACGAGAAGATGCGGATCAAGACGATCCGGTTTTTCTGAGCGCGTAAGCGCCTAAGTATTGGCGGTTAGCGGTTGGCGGATAGATTCGGATCAACGGGAAACCGAAGACCGGATAATTGGCTTGGGTGTCTTGAGGTAGGGACGTGGTCACTATCGCGTCCGCCCTGATGCCCAACGGATGCGATGTCATCACATCCCTGCCCGATGCAGCGAGGGCAGCACGCGGTACTGACACTGCCTCAGGCATCTGCTCATTTCGGGTGGCAGGTGGCGGCCCCGGGTGGCGGGGCTTTTCCATTCAGCCCTCCATTCAGCCCTCAACGCAGTCCTCAATTCAGTCCTCCGTGATTGGTGCGACCCTCTGTCATCCGTCATCGATTTAGATCCCCATGGAGCAGCAGACTATGTCGTGACGCGGTACTGCCCCTACCTTAAGGCCAGCACTACCCCGATACTCTATACTCGATACTCCATACTCTCCGTCGCATCTCCGCGCCTACGGCGCGCTTACTCCGTCTTCCCGGCCGCGAAATCGGCGAGCGAGTCGGCGACCCACTGGCGTTGTTCGCCGGTGAGTTCGGGGAAGATGGGGATGCTGAGCACTTCGGCGGCGAGCTGTTCGGAAACGGGCACGCGGTCGAAGCCGCGGTACTTCTGGTCGACGAAGCACTGCTGGCGATGGAGCGGGATCGGGTAGTAGATCTCGCAGCCGATCTTGCGGCCGGCCAGGAAGGCCTTGAGCGCGTCGCGACGACCGCCGAGCACGCGGAGCGTGAACTGATTCCAGATGCCCTGGCCGGAGTAATCGACCGGGAGGAGGATCTGGGCGGCCTTGTCGAAGCCGGGACGGTTCTCGGCGATGCCACGCACGCCCTTCAGGGCCGTCTGGTAGAAGATCGCATTGCCCGCGCGCGCGCAGTTGTAGGACGGTAGGTGCGGGAGCTTGAGGTGGAGGAGCGCCGCCTGAAGCGGGTCCATGCGGAAGTTCGCGCCGACTTCACGGTGGAAATACTTCGGCTGCATCCCGTGGACGCGGAGGATGCGGGCGCGCTCGGCGAGGGCGTCGTCCTGCGTCGTGACCAGGCCGGAGTCACCCATGCCGCCGAGATTCTTCGACGGGAAGAAGCTCGTGGCGCCGAAGTCACCGGACGACATCGTCGAACGACCCTTCCAGCGGGCGCCCATGGACTGGGCGGCGTCTTCGATCACGCGGAGGCGGTACTTCGTGGCGAAGGCCTGCAGGGCGTCGAGGTCGCCGGACTGGCCGAAGAGGTGCACCGGCATGATCGCGCGGGTGCGCGGACCGACCTTCCGGGCGGCGTCTTCG
>JBKCKE010000107.1:0-11298 GCA_046301395.1 Verrucomicrobiota bacterium
GGGCTTCGCCGAGCACGGCGGCCGAGACCTGACGGAGGTCGCCGACGGAGCGGGCGATCCAGCCTTGGGTGTCGTAGCCCGGCGAAAGCGGGAAGATGTCGCCGACGGGCGCGACGTCGGGCGAGAGGCGCAGGCCCCAGACGCCGCAGTAGCCGCAAGGCACGCGGATCGAGCCGGCCGTATCGGTAGCGAGGGCGAACGGCACGAGACCGCGCGCGACGGCGAAGGCCGAGCCGGAGCTGGAGCCACCCGCGAGCAGGTCGGGGCGAGTCGGATGCGGGCAGTCGCCGTAGTGCGGGTTCTCGCCGCTCAGCCCGAAGGCGAATTCATTGAGTTGCGTGCGGCCGCATTCGATGGCGCCGGCGTCGGCTTCGAACGCCGCGGGCAGCGAAGACGTCGCGCGCGCGGCGCCGATCTCCTGCGGGAGGAACGTCGAGCCCGCGAAGGTCGGTTCGTGCTGCCGGAAATAAAGGTCCTTCGTGAGGAAGGGCACGCCGCCGAGGGCCGACTCGCGGAGCGGCCAGGCTTCTTCGAAGCGGCGCGTCAGCGTGCGCGTGTCGGGCAGGCCGCATAGGGCCGCCCGTTGTTCCGCCGGGGCCAGTTCGGCCAGTTTCAGCAGGAAAGCCTCCGCCGCCATACGCGGACCACGCGTGAGCGTGAACTCGCGCCAGTCTTCGACGGACTGCGGCAGGAGGGTCACAGCGCGAGCGGGACGCCCGGTTCGGGGTCGTGCACGCGGGTGCCGGGCAGGGCGGCCGCGAGGGTCTCCTTCATCCACGCCCGCGCGGGCGGATCGCCGTGCGTCAGGACGATGTCCTTCGGCGAGACGGATTTCGCGAAGTCGACGAGCTCCTCGCGGTCGGCATGGCCGCTGAGGTGGAAGCGTTCGACCTTGGCGCGCAGGGTCGCGGTGTGGTCGAGGGTCTTGAACTTGAATTCGCCGCCTGGGTTCATGCCGATGAGTTCGCCGCCCGGGGTCTCCGGATCGCAGTAGCCGACGAAGAACACCGCGTTCTCTTCGTGGTCGAGCATGTTCGCGGCCACGCGCCAGGCGGGCGTCTTCTCGACGAGCATGCCGCTCGAGAGGAGGTAGATGCCGCGTTCGGGCATGTTCTTGCCCGGCTGCACGTACTTGCGCGAGAGGGGCAGGATGCCGAGGTCGCGCAGGACCTGCCGGCTGAACTTCACCTGCTTGGTCTTGCGGCTCGCTTCGTCGAGGTAGTCGCAGAGGTCGAGGCCGAGGCCGGAGCAGAAGATCGGCACGTCGGCCAGGTTGCCCGCGTCGGCGGCTTCCTGGAGCAGCAGGAGGATCTCCTGCATGCGGCCGAAGGCGAAGGCCGGGAGCAGCACCGAGCCGCCTTCGTCGCAGACTTCGTTGATCGCCTTGATGAGTCGCTGTTCTTCCTTGCCGCGGTTGAACGACGGCGCCGTCGCCGTAGCCCCGCGCGTGCATTCCATCACGAGGGTGTCGACCGGCGTGCGCGGGAAGTTGGCGCCGGCGACCGTGCGCTGGGCCTGGAAATGGACGTCTCCGGTGAAGAAGTGCTTCTGCTTGCGGTGTTCGACGAGGCAGCCGACCGCGCCGGCCACGTGGCCCGCGAGATGGAAGGAGAGGGCGACTTCCTCGCCGCCGCGGCCGATGATGCGCGGGTTGGCCAGGGGCACCGCCGCGAGGGCGTGCTCGACGCGTTCGACGTCGGTCTCGACGTAGAGCGGGTAGTCCTGGTTGCCGGTCTCTTCGCGCTGGCGCTTCATCACCTGGATGGAGTTGCTCAGCAGGCGGCGGACGAAGAGCGTCGTGGCGCCCGAGGCGTAGACGCGGGCCGACGGGTGCTGCTTGAGCAGGAGCGGGAGCGAGCCGAGGTGGTCGAGGTGGCAGTGCGTGAGGATCACGCCGTCGACCGAACCCTGGATCTTGTCGATCTGCGGGAGCGCCTTGCGCCCGTCGAGCTTGGGGTGGAGGCCGCAGTCGAACACCAGTCGCAGGCCGCCGAATTCGGCGAGCATGCAGTTGGCGCCGATTTCACGGCCGGAGTTGAGGTCGGTAAGTCGCATCAGGAAGGGTCGGGCGGGGGCGTCATCGCGAAGACCGGGATCCGCGTGAAGACGCGTTCGCCGGTCGAGGTCGTGCCATGGAAGGAGCCTTCGGCCGTCCGCGGGCCACCGGCCAGGTGGTAGCTGTTGTAGGAGAACTGCTCGCCCGGGGGCAGGGTGGGGGTCTCGCCCACGATGCCGTCGCCCTCGAAGATCTCGATCTCGCCGTCCGGCGAGCGGATGATCCATTTCCGGCCGAGCAGCTTGACCGTCTCCTGGGAGAGGTTGCTGATGGTCAGGAAGTAGACAAAGGCGTGCGGGGTTTCCGGGGGGAAGTTCGCATCCCGGTGGTGGGACACCTTGTCGACGGTGACCCTGAGGCCTGGGAGTTCCTTTCCGGTAGCTTGCACGTGACCCAAGACAAGAGGGCTTGGCCGACTTACGGAAGCCATAAATGGGGCAATCGTCGGCCCGATTGACCTTCCCTTCTTGCCCCTTCGGGCGGACGACCTTTGATGGGGTTCGGATGTCCACCCTCGCCGATCGCAAGCGCAACCTCGGGCGCGTCCCGGTGAAGTGGATCGTGCTGGCCGCTTACGTCTTCCTGGTCCTGGTCTCCCGCTGGGTCACCTCGTCGGACCGCCTGCCCAAGCCCGAGCTGGCCCATGCCATCGAGCTCGCCCAGGTCGGTGCGGCCGGCGCGCCTGGAGCACTCCCGGTCGTCGTGTTGCCGAGCCTGCCGGCCCGTGGGGAGCAGGACTGGCGCCGGACCTTCCTTGACGGCCAGTCCGCCGGCCTCGGCCCGGTCTATGCCGTCCGCTGGCCGACCGCCCACCATCGCTCGCGCGCCTCGATGGGCGACGACGCCCTCGCCGCCGACCTGCTCCTGGCGTTGGAAACCCGTTTCGGAAAAGGACGTTTCCACCTGGTCGGCGAAGGGATGGGCGGGGCGGTCGCGTTGACGCTGGCCCACCGTCATCCGGGACGCGTGGCTTCGCTGACGTTCGTCTCCGCGCCCGGCGCCCAGGAATACACGCTCCTCGGCAACGCCGTCGCCAACAAGTTCGTCTACTTCTTCCACCACATCCCCTTCGTGCTGTTCGACGTCGCCACGCCCCACTTCGGGCTGGCCGATCGCCTGCCGTATAACCGCGGCTACTCGGGCGTGTTCTTCGACAGCGACCTGTCCGACGCCAAGTCGATGCTGCGGGCTTGGGACGGACCCGCGCTGCTCGTCCACGGCAAGTCCGACTGGATCGCGCCGGTCGACGCCGCCCGCTACTCCGTCAAGCTGATACCCCAGGCCCGCCTGCTCGAACTCGAAGGCGGCCATGGCGAGGAGATCGCCGATACCGCGGCTCCGCAGGTCGCGGAATTCATCGCCGCCGCCGAGGCCGGCAAGGCGGCCGGCCGCGCGGCCCCCGTCGCGGCGACCGAACCTTATCCGGACCTCGTGGTGTCCGACGGCGCCCGTTTCTGGATCCTGATCCTGATCCTCATCCTCTGCACGTTCGTGGCCGAGGATCCCACGTGCCTCGCTGCCGGCCTGCTCGCGGCCGAGGGCATCATCGGTTTCTGGTGGGCGGCCCTCGCCTGTACGGTGGGCATCTTCATCGGCGACATGGTGCTCTACTCGCTGGGCCGTTGGCTCGGTCGCGACGCGCTCCGTCGCGCGCCGCTCAAGTGGCTCGTCAAGGAGCACGAGATCGACCGCATGGCCGGCTGGTTCGGTTCGCCGCGCGGCATGCTCGTGATCGTGAGCTCGCGTTTCATCCCCGCCAGCCGCGTGCCGACCTTCGTGACCGCGGGCATCCTGCGCCTCGGCCTCCCGCGCCTCTCGATGCTGCTCTTCACCGCGGCGCTCGTCTGGACGCCGGTGCTCATGCTCCTCGGCAGCACGCTCGGGCCGCCCTTCATGGAGCAGTTCCCGCGCTACAAGCAGTACGCGGCTTGGATCGTGATCGGGCTCTTCGCCCTCATCTGGATCGTCACCCACTGGATCGTCCCTGCCATGACCTGGCGCGGCCGCCGCGAGATCGTGATGAAGGTGCGCGGCCTCATGCAGCCCTCCCTCTGGCCGGGCTGGCTGCTCTACCTGCCGGTGCGCCTGGGCATCGTGCTCCTGAGCCTCCGCCATCGCCGCCTGACCGCCTTCGCTTCGGCCAATCCCGCCCTCGGCCGCATCGGCGGTTTCATCGGCGATTCCAAGTCGCTGCTCCTCCGTCCGTTCCAGCGGGACTCACGCTGCTGTCCGACGCTCGCGCTTTCGCTCGAAGATACCCAGGAAGAACGGATCAAGGAAGCCGCCGCGTTCGCGGCCTGCCATGGTTTCCCGGTCATCTTCAAGCCCGAGGTCGCCGAAGACGGCGCCGGACTGCGTTTCGTGCATACCCAGGAGCAGCTCGAACGCCTCGTCCGTGCGGCGCAGGAAGATTTCCTGCTCCAGAAGTTCATCCCCGGCTTCGAGTTCGAAGTCGTCTGGCGGCGTAACCCCGGCAAGGACGATGGACGCATCATGGCCCTGGTGCACAAGCACGACGTCACCGTGCGCGGCGACGGCGAGCAGACCCTCGAAGAACTGATCTGGCTCGACGAAGTCGCCGTCTCCCGCGCGAACCTCTTCCTGCGCTGCCACGCGCGCGACCTCAACCGCGTGATCCCCGCGGGCCAGAAGGTGACCCTCAATCTCACGGGCAGCTATGGACACGGGGCACGCTGCCGTCATCGCGCCGACCTCACGACCGTCGAGCTCGACGCCGCCGTGACCCAGTTCGCCAAGCGTTTTCCCGGCCTGCATTTCGCCCGCTTCGACCTGCGCGCCGTTTCGATGGAAGACCTCAAGGCCGGCCGCTTCATCGTCACCGAGGTCGGTGGTTGCTGCCACGTCTCGAGCCTCCTGCGCGACGAGTCACTCCGCTTCTCACGGTCTTACGCCGCGGTCTGGGGGCAGCTCAAGGCGTGCCTCGAAGCCGGTGCCTACAACCTGCGCCAGAAGGTGCGTCCGGTGCCGGTCGAGGAGCTCATGGCCCGCTGGAGCCAAGCCCGCGGCCGTCACGACGAGTTCGCGGTCAGCGAGGAGCTCTGAGTCAGCCGCGCGCGGTGAAGGCGTGGCAGAGCGCCGCCGCCGCCGCGTCCGATTCGTCCAAGGCGAGCTCCGCCGAGAGCCCGAGCACCGAGCGCACCATGCGTCCGACCTGCTCCTTGCTCGCCGCGCCGTGGCCGCTGACGGCGAGCTTGATGCGCTTGGGGGCGTATTCGCCGACTTTCACGCCGAGCCGGGCGAGCACGCTGAGGGCGGCGCCGCGCGAGGCGCCCATCGCCTGGGCGGTGCGGAAGTTCTGCACGTAGATGGTCTCTTCGATGGCCGCCTGCGTGACCTTGTGTTCGCGCGCCAACGCTTCGACGGCGTCGGCGATGCGGCCGAGGCATTCGTAGGGCGCGAGCTTCGGTCCGAGCTTCACGGTGACGCTCGCGAGCAGGCGCATGGGTTCTGCGCGCGCATCGATGACCGCCAGGCCCGTGCCGCGCAGGGAAGGGTCGATGCCGAGGATCACCGCGCGGCAGCCGCGGACCGCGGCCGTGGACGCGGCCTTGCGGGCGCGGGGCGCCGCGGCGCCCGTCGGGGTCGACGCGACGCCGCGGAGCTTGTCCGTCCAGAGCGAGCGCGATGATTTCCGGGCCATGCCGGGACGATGGTCGGTCGTGACCTGATTTCGACAGCAAAAGCGGCGGCGATGGATTGCCAAGGCCCCCGCGCGTCCTAGGGTGGACGGATGCGCACGATGCTGCTCCTCGCCGGCCTCGCCTGGACGGCGGACGCCGCCGGCGCCGAGCCGGTCGTGCAGCGTCGCGAGCCGCCCGCGGGCGAAGCGATCGCCCTCCGCGCGAGCGGCAAGTTGGACCCCAAGCTCGTCCCGGAGTGTTCGGCGCTCTGGCCGAGTCCGACGCAGCCCGGGGTCTTCTGGACGCTTTCCGATTCCGGCGCCAAGCCGCGGATCACGCCGGTGCGGGCCGACGGATCGAGGGTCGTCGGTCCTGGCGGCTATTGGGACGGGCCGATGCTGCGCGGCGCCACGAACGTCGACTGGGAGGCCATCGCCGGCGACGAGCGCGGGCAGATGGTCGTGGGTGACGTCGGCAACAACGTCTCCCGTCGCAAGGAACTCGCCCTCTACCTTTTCCGGGAGCCCGTCGTCGGTACGATGGAAGTGGCCGACGTGAGTAAGGTCACCTTCGCCTGGCCCGACCAGACGGCTTTCCCGGACCCGGAGCTTGCGCACGACTGCGAGGCCATGTTCCTGCTGCGCGGGAAGCTCTATCTCCTCACCAAGCACCGCCGTGACACGCTCACCGACCTCTGGCGGGCCGATCTCCCGGCGACCGGTGATCGCGCCACGCTGACCAAGCTGGGCCGTTTCGATATCGGCGGGATGGTCACCGACGCCTGCCTTTCGCCCGACCGCACGCGCCTCGCCGTGCTGACCTATCGCAACGTCTGGGTCTTCGACCTGCCGGCGACGGGCGAAGATTTCTTCCGCGGGCGCGCGCTCTATGCGCCGCTCTCGCCGCCGGTGCTCTCCTTCCAGCTCGAAGGTTGCGCGTGGGCGGATGCCGCGAATCTGGTCCTGGGGTCCGAGCAGGGCGATCTGTTCCGCCTGCCGCTCACGCAGCTCCGCGAGGTCAAGTGACCTCGTAAAACAAAAAGACCGGCGGCCTGACGGCGCCGGTCTTCGGGGCGAGGACTAGCCGTCCGCTCAGAGCGCCTTGGCGGCGGCGACGACGGCTTCCTTCGTGATGCCGAGTTCCTTCATGACCACGTCGCCCGGGGCGGAGAGGCCGAAGGTGTCCGTGCCGAGGGCCTTGCCGGCGGTGCCGACGTAGCGGCCCCACGAGAGGGTCACGCCCGCTTCGATGCTGACGCGCTTCGTGCAGGACGCCGGGAGGACTTCTTCCTGGTAGGCCTTCGGCTGGCGCGCGAAGACTTCCATCGAAGGCATCGAGACCACGCGGACGCTGGCGCCAAGTTCTTCGCCGGCGGCGAGGGCGAGGGAGAGTTCGCTGCCCGTGCCGATGATGATGTGGGTGAGGGGGGCGGTCTCCTTGCGCAGGACGTAGCCACCCTTGAACACGCCATGGCGGCGCGTGGCGACCGGGACGGCGTCCAGTGACGGGACGTTCTGGCGGGAGAGGATCAGCGCGACGGGGCCGTCCTTACGGGCGACGGCGTGGGCGAAGGCGGCGGCGGTCTCTTCGGCGTCGCCCGGGCGGAGCACGTCGAGGTTCGGGATGCAGCGCAGGGCGCTCACGGTCTCGACCGGCTGGTGGGTCGGGCCGTCTTCGCCGACGCCGACGGAATCGTGCGTGAAGATGTAGAACACCTGGAGCTTGGCGAGGGCGGCGACGCGGATCGACGGGCGGAGGTAGTCGGAGAACGTCAGGAACGTCGCGCCGGAGCCCTTGAAGATACCGTGGTAGGCCATGCCGTTGAGGATGGCGCCCATCACGTGCTCACGGATGCCGAAGTAGAGGTTGCGGCCGGCCGGGGTCGCGAGGTCGAAGTCGCCGGCGTCCTTGATGTAGTTCTTGGTCGAGCCGTGGAGGTCGGCCGAACCGGAGAGCACGAGCGGCGAAGCCTTGGCGACGGCGTTGATGCAGGCCTCGCCGGAGACGCGGGTCGCGAGCGAGTTCTTGCCGAACTCCGGGATGGCGGCGAGGAGGGACTGGACATCGCCGTGGTCGCCCTGCTGGGCCTTGGCGAGAATCGCGGCCTTCTCCGGATTGGCCTTGGACCACGCGGCGAAGGTCTGCTGCCAGGCGGCGTGCGCGGCGGCCTGCTGGACCTTGCGGGCGGCGAAGAAGGCGCGGGTCTCGGGGGAGACGAAGAACTTCTCTTCCGGGAGGCCGAGGGCCTTGCGGGAGGCGTCGACGAACTTCACGCCGGCTTCGCCGTGGCCCTTCGAGGTGCCCTGGACTTCGGCGATGCCCTTGCCGATGACGGTCTTGCAGATGATCAGCTTCGGCTTGCCGTTCTTGCTCGCGCGGGCCTTGTCGAGGGCTTCGGCGATCGGGGCGAGTTCGTTGCCCTGGGCGACGTGGAAGACTTCCCAGTTGGCGGCTTCGTAGCGCTTGGCGGTGTCCTCGTTCTGCGTCTTCGAGGCCATGGCGTCGAGGGTGACGTCATTGGAGTCGTAGAGCATGATCAGGTTATCGAGGCCGAAGCGGCCGGCGAAGGAAGCGGCTTCCTGCGAGATGCCTTCCTGGAGGCAACCGTCGCCGGCGAGGCCGACCACCAGGTGGTCGAAGATCTTATGTTCCGCGGTGTTGAAGTGGGCGGCGGCCATCTTGGCGGCCACGGCCATGCCGACGATGTTGCCGGTGCCCTGGCCGAGCGGGCCGGTGGTGGCTTCGACGCCGACGGTCTCACCGAACTCGGGGTGACCCGGAGTCTTGGAGTGGAGCTTGCGGAAGTTCTTCACTTCCTGGAGCGGGAGGTCGAAGCCGGCGAGGTGGATCCAAGCGTAGACGAACATCGAGCCGTGGCCGGCGGACAGCACGAAGCGGTCGCGGTTGATCCAGGAGGGAGCGGCGGGGTCGTGACGGAGGAAGTTACCGTAGAGCACGGAGCCGATTTCGGCGGCGCCGAGGGGGAGGCCGAGGTGGCCGGAATGGCAGGCGGCCACGGCGTCCATGGCGAGGCCGCGGGCTTCGGTGGCGGCGCGGGAAAGGTCGGCGGAATTATTGAGCGACATAGGCCTTATGCGTAAGGCATAAATAGCAGGGGTTTCCAGCCTTGAATGAGCCTCCGAACCTCTTCAAAACGGAACTATGTCCGACCAAGAACTCGAAGAAGGCCAAGCCCTCCGGCTGGATTTCAAGAAACTGCGTAAAATCGCTTCCGGACAGGCCGATGTCATTCCGGCCGTCGCCCAAGACGCCGTCACGGGCGAGGTGCTGATCCTCGGTTACGCCAACGAGCTGGCCCTCCAGACCGCTCTGCGTGAAAAGAAGGCCACGTTCTGGAGCACGTCGCGCAACGAACTTTGGATCAAGGGCCTGACCTCGGGCGACTTCCTCGAGCTCCTCGAAGTGCGCGTCAACTGCGAGCAGAACTCGATCCTCTACAAGGTCCGCCCCGCGGGCCAGGGCGCGTGTCACACGAAGGAGAACGGCAAGGCGCGTTCGGGTTGCTACTACCGCCGCCTCAAGGCCGACGGCACGCTCGAGAAGGCCTGAGCCTCAGCGCCGGCCGAGCGCCTGCAGGACGAGGTCCGTCTCGATATCGAAGCGGACCACGAGCAGCTTGGTCTGACGCGTGAGCCGGTCGGCGCCCGGACGGGCGGCGAAGCCGAGCGCGTCGAAGTCTCCTTGGCGTTCGGTGAGATGCCGCAACGCGGCTTCGGCTTCGTCGCCGGTGCGGTAAGCGAAGGCGACCGTCGCGACGAGGAAGGAGCCGTCATCGTTTTCGCCGACGGCGATCGTGGCGCTCTCGGCTGAGGCACCGGCCTCGACGAGCGCGCGGCCGAGCCAGCGACGTCTTCCGGCGGTCTCAAGCAAGGCGCCGACTTCGGCGGTGTGCACGAGGAGATAGCCGTGCGGCAGGGCCGCCAGCTGCGCGCGGGCCAATCCAGGCAGGCTTTTCCCGCCTTCGGGTGGTTGGCTCAAGGGTAGGCGTGCTTCGGCCATGCCGGCGGGCACGAAACCCACTTCGATGCGCTCCGGGCGGGTGGCCCGTAGCTCGGTGAGGCGGGTGCGCAAGCCTTCGCGACGAGTCGGTTCGGTCAGCTCCGCGAGCGCCCGGAGGACTCCGTCCGCGCAACGTCGATCCGCGGCTTCCTGCGGGTAGAGGACCGCGACCTCGCGGCTCCGCGGATCGACGGAGAGCCGGAGGTCTCCGGGGCGAAGCCAACGCCAAGCCAGGAGTCCGCCGACGGAAATCACGGCGAGCAACAACAAGGCGGCAGGGCGGGGCATCGGCTAAGGATTAAATCTTCGGCGGCCTTGCGGGACAAGCGGATTGGCCCGTTTCATCCGGGCACAAAAAAGGGCGCCGAAAAGGCGCCCTTGGTAGGAGGTGTTAATCCGAGGATTAGTAGCCGCCGCGATCGCCGCCGCCGAAGCCGCCGGAGCGACGTTCGCCGCCGCCGAAGCCACCACGAGAGCCGCCGCCGCCGAAGCCGCCGCGAGAGCCGCCGCCGCCGCAGCCGCCACGGTCGCCGCCGCCGAAGCCGCCGCGACGTTCGCCACCACCGAAGCCGCCGGAGCGGGGACGGTCACCGCCGAAGGACGGGCGCTCTTCGCGAGGACGAGCGACGTTGACCTTCAGGGGGCGACCCATGAAGTCGATGTTTTCGGTCTTAGCGATCGCATCCTGGGCAGCCTGAGCGCTGGCCATGGTCACGAAGGCGAAGCCACGAGGACGACCCGTGAACTTGTCCATCATGACTTCCACGGAGGTCACTTCGCCAGCTTGGGAGAAGTGAGCGCGGATGTCGGATTCGGTTGCGGCCCAGGGCAAGTTGCCCACGAACAGTTTGTTTTCCATATTATCTTTTGTTTTGCTTGGTTTACCTACACCGCATTGCCCGTTTCCGACCTTCGGATTTCGATTTGCCGTCTTAACGACCGTCAACTCACCGGATTATTGCGGGGCTTGTCTCTTACTTTGGTTATTTTCCGAGACAAACCTGACCGCTAATGAGTCACTTTAGCGGGGCTTCGGCAAGTTTATTCACAATGGGGGTCTTTACTTAGACCTGCGTTGACTCCCCTAACCGCCTGAAAGAGGGTCTTTTCATGAGCGCCGCCCTCACTCCCGAACAGATCCAAGCGGCCTTGCCTGGTTTGGCTGGCTGGCAGTTGGAAGGTTCTAAGTTGTTGAAGGCGTATAGGTTTAAGGATTTCAAGGCAGCCTTGGCCTTCATCAATCTGGCGGGGGCCATCGCCGAACAGCAGGGCCACCACCCGGAAATCCATAATATCTGGAATCAGGTGACCCTCCGCCTCTGCACCCATGACGCGGGGAATCAGCTCACCGAGAAAGATTTGACCCTCGCCCGCGCCCTCCAATCCCTGTCCCTCCCGTGATCGACGACCCCGCAGAGGCTTTGGATATCCTCCTCGAGGAGCTCAAGCGCCAGAAGGCCGCCGGGGTCCGCCGCGTCAGCATCACGGCCGACTCCCTGACCGCCTTGAAGGCCCTCGCCGGTACGCCGGCCGCCCCGGCCACGCTGGCGCCCGCCAAGCCTTCGGCTGCCCCGGCCCCCG
>JBKCKE010000108.1:0-3705 GCA_046301395.1 Verrucomicrobiota bacterium
CGCCTCGACGCCAAGCTCGTCGCGACCAAGGACCCCGCCCCTGAGTCCATGGCTAGGTACGACAGCGACATGAAGCCGTACCTCGGCAAGGGCAACCCCGAGGTCGAACGCAACATCGCGCAGATGAAGCGCTGGG
Organism: Verrucomicrobiota bacterium; assembly: GCA_046301395.1. Lineage (GTDB taxonomy): Bacteria > Verrucomicrobiota > Verrucomicrobiia > Opitutales > UBA953 > UBA953. The sequence goes on from JBKCKE010000108.1 coordinate 137, forward strand.
CCGCCGAAGGAAAGTAATCTCATGCGCCTCCTGCTCGCCCTCCTTATCGCGCTCACGGCATCCGCCGCCGACCGCCCCAACATCGTCTTCATCCTCGCGGACGACCTCGGCTACGGCGACGTCGGCTGTTACGGGTCAAAGGACATCCGCACGCCTCACCTCGACAAGATGGCCGCCGAAGGCCTTAAGCTCACATCTTTCTACGCCCAGCCTATCTGCGGACCAAGCCGAGCAGCGCTGATGACCGGCTGTTATCCGATACGTATCGGGGAGGTGAATAACGCGAAAAACGGCCACACCTTGCCTCACCCGAAAGAGGTCACCATCGCAGAGATGGTAAGCAAGGCCGGCTACCGAACCGGCATCGTCGGGAAGTGGCATCTGGGCATGGGGCCGGGCTGCGCGCCCGCTGAGCAAGGATTCCAGCATGGCTATTTCACGCCGGCCTTCAACGGCGCCACGCGTAACATCCGACCCAAAGCCTCCTTCCCTTTCCTTCGAGGCCGGGATGAGATCGCGCGCGTCATCCGGACCCAGACGGAGATGGACACGATCACCGGCGACTGCACGCGCGAGGCGCTTGCCTTCATCCGCGCGAACCGGGAAATGCCGTTCTTCCTCTACCTCGCCTACCATATGCCGCACGTGCCGCTGGGCGCCTCAAAAGAGTTCCGCGGCAAGTCCGCGCGTGGATTATACGGCGACGCGGTGCAGGAACTCGACGCATCCGTGGGCAAGGTGCTCGCCGAACTCAAGAGCCTCCGCCTCGATGAGAATACGCTGGTCATCTTCACCAGCGACAACGGACCTTGGACCGACCCCCAGATCGGCGATCATGGCGGCAGCCCCGGCCCTTTCCGCGGAGGGAAGATGACCACTTGGGAAGGCGGCTGGCGCGTCCCTTGCGTCGTGCGCTGGCCCGGCCGCGTTCGCGCCGGGGAGACCAGTGACGGCATCGTCAGCATGCTGGACTGGTTCCCCACTCTCGCACGTCTGGCCGACGTGAAGACGCCATCTCCTGCCGGCGCCGGAATCACGGTGGACGGAATCGATCTCACCGACCTACTCACGACCTCAGGAGCGAAAAGCCCGCGCGAAACCCACCTCTACCATAACGGTGCGCGTCTCGTCGCCATCCGCCACCAAGGCTGGAAACTCGTGCTCTCCCGGCCGGCGGGCGGACAGATGCCGTACATGCCTGGCTTCGTGACCAGCCACCTCGAGGCGCTGCCCGTCGACGGGCTCTACGACATCTTAGCCGATCCCACGGAATCCACGAACCTCGCCCGACAGCGCCCAGACGTGGTGAAGCTCCTCGAGAAAATAGCCGCGGATTCGCGCGCCGAACTAGGCGATTACACGGGACCCGGCAGCGGCGCCCGCTTCCATGAAGCTGGCCCACGCTGGCCCTTGGCCACACAGCCGAAACTCGCTAAATGATCCCCCGTCCCCGCTCATGCGCCTCCTGCTAACCCTCCTCCTCGCGCTGACCGCCGTCGCCGCCGACAAACCCGCCCCGGTCGAGACCGACAAGCGGCTTCAATCAGACGGCAAGGGGTGGCGCGTCGAGAAAGCCGTCATCAAGGACGCGAAGCTGCCGCGCGTGCTGCTCATCGGCGATTCGATCCTCAACGGTTACCAAGGCCAGGCCACCAAGCTCCTCGCCGGCAAGGCCCACGTCGACCTGTGGGTCAACCCCTACAATCAGTCCGAGCACGTCAACAAGCTCCTCGGTGAAGTCCTGGCCAACGGACCTTACGATGTCGTGGTCTTCAACATGGGCCTCCATGGCTGGCAGCCGGGCCGCATCAAGCCGGGCACCTTTGAGCCTCTGATGAAAGGCTACGTCGACGTGCTGAAGGCCAAACTCCCCAAGGCGAAGCTCCTCTGGGCCAGCAGCACGCCGGTGACCGTCAAAGGCAAGCCGACCGAGATCAACGCCGAGATCGACCCGATCATCGTCGAACAGAACCGCCTGGCCGCGAAGGTCATGGCCGAGACGGGCGTGCCGGTGGTCGATTTCTACGGTCTGCTGATCGACAAACGACACCTCGCCCGCGGCGATATGTTCCACTGGAACAAGCCTGCCTACGACCTCATCGCCCAAGCCGCCGTCGACGCCATCCTCCGCGAACTTTCCTCGAAATAACATGCGCTCCCTGCTCTGCCTGCTTCTCACGCTCACGGCATCCGCCGCCGACCGCCCCAACATCGTCGTCATCCTCGCCGACGACTACGGCTACGGCAGCGCCGGCTGCTACGGCGCGGACCCGAAACTGGTCCGCACGCCCGCGATCGACCGGCTTGCCGCCGAAGGCCGCCGCTTCACCGATGGCAATACGACGTCCTCCGTCTGCTCCCCTACCCGCTACTCGCTGCTCGCCGGCCGCTACTGCTGGCGCACCTCGCTGACGCATGAAGTGCTGGGCACGTTCTCGCCCCTGCACATCGAGCCGACCCGGGTCAACCTCGCCTCCCTGCTGAAAGCGAAGGGTTACCGCACCGCCGCCGTGGGTAAATGGCACCTCGGTTATGGCCGGGAGAACGAAGACCCGAAGTGGCGCACGGATTACCAGGCCGAACTCTCCCCGGGTCCGCTTGATATCGGCTTCGACTATCACTTCGGCGTGCCCAGCAACCATGGCGACCTCACGGGCGTCTATGTCGAGGACCGCTTCGTCTACGGCCTCCGCTCCGGAACGTTCCCCACCGGCATGAAGCTAGCCGGCCCGGCGGCCGACAGCGATGACTACCAGGCGACCTACGGGCCCGAGGATACGGAGAACGGGCGGGCGAAGATCCTCGAACTGGATGCGCCACGCCGGAAAAAAGAGCGGGTCATGAAGGTGCTCACCGACAAGGCCACGGCCTGGCTTGAAGCCCAGCCGAAGGACCAGCCCTTCTTGCTCTACTTCACGCCGGTCGCGGTGCACAACCCGGTCACGCCCGACAAAGACCTCGCCGGCAAGAGCGCGGCCGGACCCTACGGCGACTGGATTCACGAACTCGACCTGAGCGTCGCCCGCATCCTCGCCACCCTCGATAAGATGGGAGCGACGGAGAATACGTTGGTCCTCTTCACCAGCGACAACGGCGGCGTATGCAGGCCGGAGAACGAGCGCCTCCTGCAGACGACTGCTTCCAAGGCAGGACTGAAGATCAACGGCGCGCTCCGCGGCAGCAAGCACGACGTCTGGGAAGGTGGCTTCAAGGTCCCCTTCATCGCGCGCTGGCCCGGCAAGGTGGCCGCCGGCTCCACGTCCAAGCAGATGGTCAGCGTGGTCGATATCCTGGCCACGACCGCGGAAATCGTCGGTACGCCGCTCCCCGCCAAAGAGACCGGCGCCGAGGACAGCCGCAGTTTCCTGCCCGTGCTTCTGGGCTCCGCCGACGCCAAAGGCCGCGAGGACATGATCGTCCATAGCGCCGACGGGACGTTCGCAGTCCGCAAGGGCCGCTGGAAGTGGATCGAAGGCGTGCCCGTCGATGAGATCGCCGAAGGCGCGCGCAGGTCACGTAAAGACCAGTTCCGCTCCCAGCTGTATGATCTCGAGACAGACCCGGCTGAG
>JBKCKE010000109.1:0-2477 GCA_046301395.1 Verrucomicrobiota bacterium
TCGTCCCCTGCGGACTGCTCTTACTGATGGTGGCGATCAACATGATGGCGCTATCGTTCCTGCTCTTCGCTGGCGGACTCGAGGCCTTAAACTACATGGCTTATGTCGGGATGATCTTGATGACCGTCGTGCCGATCGTCGGCCGTGATCTGCACTGGGTGATCATGGCGCTGGCCATCCTGAACTGCTGGGACCTACGGCGTCGGATGATGCCATCAACGGCGCAGGGCTGAACCGAGTGGTAAAGTCAGAAATCGAACACTGGTAGGGTCACGACTGCGTCGTGACCTGGCCTAGGTCAGCACGCAGTGCTGACCCTACCCGTTAGACCGGCGGACGCCTTACTTCTTTCCGAGCTCTTCGCCGCGCTGCTTGGCGGCGATGAGGGCGGAGGCGACGATCGCACGGAACTTACCGGCTTCCATGGCGTCAAGGCCGGCCTTGGTCGTGCCACCGGGCGAGGTCACCTGGATGCGCAGATTCACGGGCGTCTCACCGGTAGCGGCGAGGAGCGCGAGCGAACCGCTGAAGGTCTGGCGGACGAGGAGCTTGGCCTGCTCAGGCGTGAAGCCCAAGGCGACGGCGGCCTCTTCGTAGGCGGCGACGTATTCGAAGAAGAAACCGGGGCCGCTGCCGGAGACGGCGGTGACGGCGTCGAACATGGACTCGGGGAGTTCGATCACGGGACCGAGACCGGAGAGGATGGCGTCGACGATCTGGGCGTCGGTAGCCGCGAGCGGGGTCGCGGAACAACGGGCGCTGATGCCCTGCCCGACGGCGCCCGGGGTATTCGGCATGGCGCGCGCGACATTACGGGCTGACGAAAAGAACGCTCCGATAGTCGCGAGGCGCGTGCCGGCGAGGATGGAGAGCACAAGCTTACCCTGGGCGAGCGTGGCGTAGGACTTGTCGAGGTCGGCGAACTGCTGCGGCTTGCAGGCAAGCACGACCGCATCGGCGCCGGCGAGGAGCTCGGCCGGAGTCGTGGCGACACGGACGCCGGTGGCCTTGGCCAGGTCGGCGGCGGTAGAGTCGTTACCGCCGATGACGGTGATGTCAGCCGGGGCGCCGGCGCCCGAACGGAGAAGTCCCTGCACCATGGCGCCTGCCATGCGTCCGGAACCGATGAAAGCGAGTTTAGGCATGATCAGAGGGCGCGTACGGCGGCGTCGAGGACTTCGCAGGCCTTGTCGATGTCCTTGCCCTCGTGGGCAGTGGAGATGAACGCGGTCTCGTAAGGCGAAGGTGCGAGGTAGACGCCCTTGTCGAGCGCGGTGCGGAAGACTTTGCGGTACAGGTCGCCGTTGGAAGCGATGGCCTGGTCGTAGTTACGGACCTTCTCGGTATTGAAGTAGAGCGAGAACATCGAGCCGACCTGCGGGACCTGCAGCGGGATGCCCTTGGCCTGCGCGGCGGCGAGCAACGTGTCACGGACGCGACGGCCGAGCACGTCGAGACGCGCGTAAGGATTCTGGGACTTCAGCTTGCGGACCGCGGCGAGGCCGGCGGCCATGGCGAGCGGATTGCCCGAGAGCGTGCCAGCCTGGTAGACCGGGCCGAGCGGAGCGAGCTTGTCCATGATCTCGACCTTACCGCCGAAGGCGCCGACCGGGAGGCCACCACCGATGATCTTACCCATGCAGACGAGGTCCGGGACGACGTCATGAAGTCCCTGCGTGCCGGCGAGGGAGAGACGGAAGCCCGTCATCACTTCGTCGAAGATGAGCACCGTGCCGTGCTTCGTGCAGAGCTCACGGAGACCCGCCAGGAAACCCACGTCCGGCAGGATCAGGCCGACGTTGGCCGGGAACGGCTCGACGATCAGGCCGGCGATCTGGCCGGCGTTGGCGTCGAAGAGCGCGGAGAGCGCGGGAAGATTATTATATTCCGCGACGAGCGTGTCGGCGGCGGTACCGGGCGTGACGCCGGCGGAGTCGGGATTGCCCTGCGTGAGCGCGCCGGAGCCGGCCTTCACGAGGAGCGAGTCGACGTGGCCGTGGTAGCAGCCGGAGAACTTGATGATCTTGTTACGGCCGGTGTAGCCGCGGGCGAGACGGATGGCGGACATGGTGGCTTCAGTGCCGCTGTTGGTCATGCGGACCTTCTTCACCGCCGGGACGCAGGACAGGATCAGCTCAGCCATCTCGACCTCGAGGGGGTTCGGGGTGCCGAAGCTCGTGCCGCGGTCGAGGGCCTCGCGGACCGCCGCGCGGATATCCGGGTCGTTATGGCCGTGGATCGCCGGGCCCCAGGTCAGGACGAAGTCCACCAGCTCCTGGTCGTCGGCCGTCGTCAGACGGGCGCCATTGGCCGACTTCGTGAAGAAAGGGGTGCCACCGACCGAGCGGAAAGCACGGACCGGGGAATTGACGCCGCCCGGGATCATCGAGAGGGCGCGTTGGAAAAGCTGCTCCGAGGTATTCACCCATCCAGACCTACGGAGTCGGCCGTGAGGGGCAAGACGACATGCGACAAAA
>JBKCKE010000110.1:0-6135 GCA_046301395.1 Verrucomicrobiota bacterium
TCCGACAATCAGAGCCGCCGCATCGTGCTGCGCCCGCCGGCCCGTGGACGTATCTACGACCGCAATGGTTTCGTGCTCGTCGACAACCGCGCCCGTTGGAGCGTGAAGGCCGACCTCGCCGCGCTGCAGAAGGAATTCCGCACCGAATATCTGCGGCTGCTCGCCGCCGAGCGCGCCCGCCAGGCGGTACAGGTGGACACCGAGCGCGTGATGGAACTCGCGCGCGTCAACGTCCTCCAAGGCTGGCTCAACAAGGTCTGGTTCGTCATCGACGAGAACCAGCGGAAGACCGTGCGGAAGCCCGCCCCGGGCAAGTCGAGCCCCTTGGCCGCGCCCGGGGAGCGCAAGGTGAACATCGAAGACCTCCGCAAGCACTTGCGCGAGCGCCGCGCCCTGCCCTTCACGCTGGTCGCCGATCTGGCTTTCCCCGTCGCGAACGTTCCCGCCGGACCGGACGAAGGCGTCAAGGCCGTCGCGCGCTTCATCGAGCAGTTCCCGGTCGAGGGACCCATCCGACTGGAGTCGGACATCATCCGCACTTACCCTTACGGCGGCATGGCCGCCCACGTGCTCGGCTACGTCAAGGACTCGGAGGAGCTTCCGCCCAACGTCGAGGACATCGCCGAGGTCCGCAGCGAATCGATGCAGAAGCTCCGTCAGACCGGGAAGACCGGCGCCGCCGGGGTGGAACTTTCCTACGATCACGTCCTCAAAGGCCTCAGCGGCTGGGAGCTCTGGACGAAGACTTCTTCCGGCTACAACCAGACCCGGCTCAAGTACAGCGAACCGGTCCAGGGAAGTAACATTCCCCTTTCCCTCGACCTCCGCATCCAGCGGACGACGGAGAACGCGCTGGCGGAGATCAAGGACACCCAAGGCGTCCCGTTGCCGGCTGCGGCCGTGATGCTCGACGTCCAGACCGGTGAGATCCTCGCGCTCGCCAGCCAGCCGACTTTCGATCCCAACCGGCTGGCCGGACGCATCACCATCGCCGATTACGACGAAGTCGAGAAATCCGGCGCTTGGCTGAATCGCGCGACCCAAGGTCTCTACCCACCCGGCTCGACCTTCAAGATCATCACGGCGATGGCCGGCATGCGCAAGAAGGTCGTCGACTGGGACGACATCCTGGAGTGCGGCGCCTTCTACCGCGTCGGTGACCGTGACTTTCCCGAGCACGAGCCCGTCGGCTACGGTGAGGTCGACCTGGACAAGATGCTGGCGATCTCCTGCAACGTCTGGAATTACCAGATCGGCCTCCGCGCCGGACCTGATGCTTTGGCGGCTGAGGCCCGTCGTTTCGGACTAGACACCCCTTTGCTCGAGACCTCCTCCACTGATGGCCCCGGCACGACTTACACCGAACTTCCCTACGCGGCCGGACGAGGTTTGGTCGTCCCTGATCGGGAATACAAACTCCGGATCAAGGCCGGTGCCTGGCAGGACGGCGACACCGCCAACTTCTCGATCGGGCAAGGCTACCTGCTGACCAGTCCCCTGCATATGGCTTCCTTCGCGGCCTCGTTGGCGCGTGGCGAGACGCGCACCGTTCCGACGATCATCCACGACCCGTCCCGCGACGGCCGTCATCGCGGTTCGACGCCCATCGGGCTGAACAAAGCGCAGCTCGACGCCATCCGCGGAGGCATGGTGCGCTGCGTCGAAGAAGGCACTGGCCGCAGCGCCCGCATCCAAGGCCTGCCGATCGCCGCCAAGACAGGCACTTCCGAATATTTCAAGAAAGGCGAAAAAGCCCACCTCGCTTGGATGATCGGCTACGCTCCCGCGGATCGCCCGGTCGTCGCCTTCTGCGTGCTCGTCGAAGGCCAGCTCGACACCAGCACCTGGGGCGGCAAGACGGCCGGCCCCGTCGTGAAGCAGATGCTCGAGACCTGGGCCGGTACCGGCGAGAAGCAGTCGGCCGAGCCGGCCCGCTAGTCGCGGATCAGGACCGGCGTGCCCGAGGCGACGCGTCCGTAAAGACGGATGACATCTTGGTCCGAAAGCAGGACGCAGCCATGGCTGTTCGGTTGCCCTAGCTTGTCGGCCTGATTGGTCCCATGGATGTAGACATAGCGGCGATGCGTGTCGACGACCCTGCCGGACGCATCGGTGCCTTGGTTGTGACCCGGCTCCAGGCCTTCCAGCCAGAGGATGCGTGAGGTGATCAGGTTGTCTTCGGGCGTCGGCCATTCGGCGGACAGCTTACCGGTCGACTGGCGGGCCTTGAAGACCATCCCCGAAGCCGCACCGTCGCCGAACTTCTCGGCCACCCGATGGAGGCCATCCGGCGTCTGGTGGGAATCCTGGACACAGCCGCGGCCCGCTCGGGCGGTGCTGACCACGAAGGTCTCGCAGTGCGTACCCTCGAAAAACCATAGTTTTTGCTGGTCAATCGACACAACGATGCAATGTTCAGCGGCAGGCAGACCCAGCCCTTTCAGGCGTTCGGTCACCTCCTTCTTCAAACCTAACTCGAACTCAGAACATGGCATATCGCATCGGCATCGTGGGCGTGACAGGCGCGGTGGGTCAAGAACTGCTGGCGCTCATGGCCAAGCGGAACTTCCCCGTGGCCGAACTCCGCCCCCTGGCTTCCGCCCGCTCCGCAGGCTCCAAGGTGACCTACGGCGGCAAGGAATGGACCGTCCAGGAAGCCAAGCCGGAGGCCTTCGAAGGCCTCGATTTCGCGGTCTTCAGCGCCGGTGGCTCCATCTCCCTCGCCCTGGCCCCCGAAGCCGTCAAGCGAGGCTGCATCGTCATCGATAACAGCTCGGCCTTCCGCATGTTCCCGGATGTCCCGCTCGTCGTCCCGGAGATCAACGCTCACCATCTCGCGAACCATAAGGGTATCATCGCCAATCCGAACTGCTCCACGGCCATCGCGCTGATGGGGCTGTTCCCCCTTCACCAGGCCTTCGGCCTCAAGCGTTTCTTCGCCTCGACCTACCAGGCCGTCTCCGGTACCGGCGCCGAAGCGATGCGCGAACTCGACGCCCAAGCCCGCGCCTGGGCCAAGGGCGAGACGCTCGCCCCGAAGGTCTACCCGCACACGATCAACTTCAACCTCATCCCGCAGGTCGATTCCTTCCTCGAAGACGGCTACACAAAGGAAGAGATGAAGATGCTCAACGAAGGTCGCAAGATCATGGATCTCCCGGGCCTCAAGGTCACCACCACCTGCGTCCGCGTTCCGGTCTTCCGCGCCCACTCGATCGCGATCAGCGCCGAGTTCGAGCGTCCGGTCGACCTCGCCGTCGCCCGCAAGGCCATCAGCGCCTTCCCCGGCTCCGAGCTCTGCGACGACCCCGCGAATAAGAAGTATCCGATGCCGCTCGATTACGCAGGCAAGGAGAAGTGCGGCGTCGGTCGCCTGCGCAAGGACACCCTCTTCGACAACGGCATCTCCCTCTGGGTATCCGGCGACCAGCTTTGGAAAGGCGCCGCGCTCAACGCGATCCAGATCGCCGAAGCGCTGCACGCCCAGGGCCGCCTCGCCCGAAAGTAACCCGACCATGGCCCGGAGCAACGATCGCGCCCCGCGCCACGCCGACCTGCATAAGCCGGTCCGGCTTTATGACGAGGCGGACATCCCCGCCCTGCTGAAGGACGTCAAAGACCCGCTCATCCTGGTCCTCGACGGCGTCCAAGACCCGCACAACCTCGGCGCCTGCCTCCGTAATGCCGAGTGCGCCGGTTGCGCCTTCGTGGTGATCACCCGTAAGAATTCCGCCCCGGTCACCGACACGGTCCGCAAGGTGGCGGTCGGCGCCGCGGAGACCATGCCGATCGTGCAGGCCAACAACCTGCGCAACGCCCTGGTCAAACTGAAGGACGCCGGCGTCTGGCTGGCCGGCACCTCGGACCACAAGGCGAGCCAGTCCCTTTATGCCGCCAAGCTGACCGGCCCCCTGGCGATCGTGCTCGGCGCCGAAGGCGACGGTATCCGCCACCTGACGGCCGAGACGTGCGACTTCCTGCTCCGCATCCCGATGCTCGGTCAGGTGCCTTGCCTCAACGTCTCCGTCTCGGCCGGGGTCTGCCTTTTCGAGGCGGTCCGGCAGCGCGGCCATCGCTGAGGTCAATTTTCCTTTACCCGTGCGGTCGGGCGTGTCGTAATCTTCGCGTTCGGCAGGCCAGATAGCTCAATGGTAGAGCAGTTGACTTTTAATCAATTGGTTCCGGGTTCGAGTCCCGGTCTGGCCACTCCGAACCTCCCCTTGGTCGCCCGTTCCTCGGCTTCGTCGATTAATGTGCATTTGCTCTTGAAATCCTGCCCGCGTCTTGCACTCATTCCCATCCCGCTGTCTGGCTGGATAGCTCAATGGTAGAGCAGTTGACTCTTAATCAATTGGTTCGGGGTTCAAGTCCCCGTCCAGCCACCAGCGGGAAACCTTTCCATCACTTCCGGCGCCCGTCCTGCAGGCGCCGGTAGCGCTCGGCCATGTAGGCGGCGTGACAAGGCCGGCAATAGCTGTGGAAGCTACCCGAGGCCCGGAGCCAGTGGAACATCTGCACGGGGAGGTCCTGTCCGCACTGGGCGCAGCAGCGCGTCTTCAGCGTGCGTAGCTCAGCCCGACGGGCCGAACGGCGACGCGCCGCGGTCACCAGGCAGGGCCGGCAGAAAGGATGGATGGCCGCGGTGCCTTCGAGTCGATGGAACTGACCCATCGGCAGGGTCTTCTCACAGCACCGACACTTCTTCTTGGAGCGTTCGTTCATGGGACTCCGAGCAAGTCGTCCCAACCAAGGTCGGCAACGGCAAGGGCCTGAGGTGTATCGCTGAGGCGAAGTCCTTACTCGACGGTCACCGACTTCGCCAGGTTCCGCGGCTGATCGATCGGGCAGCCGCGCAGGCGGGCCACATGATACGCCAACAGCTGCAGCGCCACGGTCGCCGGGATGGTGGCGACCAAGGGATCACAATCGGGGATGCGGATGACTTCGTCGGCGATCGCCACTTCGGAGCCGCCTTCGGTCACGATGGCGATGATGTGAGCTCCGCGCGCCTTGCACTCCTCGGCGTTGCCTAAGGTCTTTTCCACGACCTGCGAACGGTTGGCGAGCACGACGACCGGCATGCCCGGCGTCAGCAAGGCGATGGGGCCATGCTTCAGTTCGGCGGCATGATAACCCTCGGCGTGGATATAGGAGATTTCCTTGAGCTTCAGGGCGCCCTCGAGGGCGACGGGATGCATGGGACCGCGTCCGAGGAAGAAGGCGTGCTCGTGCTTCGCCATGGACTCAGCGACCTTGGCGATGGCGGCGTCCTGACGGAGCACGGCTTCGATGAGCTCCGGGAGGCGGGCGATCTCGGCGGCCAAGGCTAGGCCACGCTCGCGGGACAGCCGGCGTCCGCGCCCGAGCTTAAGAGCCATGAGCAGTAAGACCGCTACCTGGCCGGTGAAGGCTTTGGTGGAGGCGACGGAGATCTCGGGTCCGGCGTGCAGATACACCCCCCGCCCGGTCTCCCGGGCGATGGTCGAACCGACGACATTGACGAGCCCCATGATCATCGCGCCCTTGTCCTTTGCTTCCCGGACAGCGGCCAACGTGTCGGCGGTCTCGCCTGACTGCGAAATCGCGACGACAAGGTCACGTCCGTCCACCAAAGGATTACGGTAACGGAATTCGGCGGCGGGCTGGACCTCCGCCTGGAGTGCGGCGAGTTCTTCGAACGCAAAATCGCCGACCATGCCGGCGTGCAACGAGGTACCGCAGCCGACCATGACGATACGCTGCAGGTCGAGGAGTTCGCGGGCACTGGCGCCCATGCCGGACAAGACCGCGGTGCCGTTCAGGAGGTCCAGACGACCACGGAGGGCGTTCCGGACCGACTCGGGCTGCTCGTGGATCTCCTTGAGCATGAAATGGTCGTAGCCGCCCTTCTCCACGGCCCCGGGTTCGAACTCCAATTCGGCGACGTCCCGATCCATGGGCGCGTGGTTGAGGTCCGTGATGTCCACGGAGTCCGCGGTGACGAGGGCGACATCCCCGTCGTCGAGGTAGATGACCCGCCGCGTATGCGAGATGAGGGCCGAGGGATCGGAAGCGATCAGGCACTCTCCTTCGCCGACGCCGATGACGAGCGGGCTGCCTTTCCGCGCGACGACGATGCGTCCGGGTTCGTCGGCC
>JBKCKE010000111.1:0-4280 GCA_046301395.1 Verrucomicrobiota bacterium
GGTCAACCGAGCCACTGAGCCTCCGGGCCTCTCGTTTGGATCTCTGGCCAACCGGCCAACTGATCAACAAACGTTGTCTCTCCTGGTCAACCGAGCCTCTGAGCCTCCGGGCCTCTAGTTTCGCCCCTTGTCCCCGTGTCACCTTGCCAGCTTGCTCCCTCGCGCTAGCGCTAGCGCGCCGGCGCCGGCACCCGATACAGCGCCACGAAGTGGAGCGCTTGGTTCTGGTGATCGAGGTAGTAATCGGCCGCCAGCCCCTCGGAGTCGTCAGCGTGGCCGACCTCGATGCTTTCCGTCACGCGGATCGGGAGGCCGCGGAAGATCGCCGTGTAGGGCTTCTCCAGCTTAACGATCTTGGTGCGTAGCGGCTTCATGTCCTGCTTTTGGGCGATGTCATCGCTGGTGATCACGCGTCCCAGCAGCTTGAACTCGTCGTCCCGGCGGGCGAGCAGCCGATCCGCATGCTCTAAGGCGGCCATGATCAGCTGCTTGATGAGGTCCTGGCTCGCGATGACATGCCCGCCACACAGCTGGTTGATGGGACCAGTGCCCAGCAGGCTCTTCGGCGGCGTGCTACGGAAGTTCGGACTGAACGTCGTCTGCAGGACTTCGCGATACATCGGGCGCAGCATGCCTCGCTCCACCGCCTGGATGCGGAACATCAGGGCGAAGGCCCGCTCGTTTTCCTCCGCATTGCCGACGGTGATGGCCAGGCCTTCGTCGTAGAGGAAGTTATGCAGGCGCTCCTCCCGGCTCTCGAACTCCGGGTGGATCATCGTCTGCATCGCCTTCTCGGCGTCTTCCACGGAGGTCGCGTAGATCTGCTCCACGATCGTTTCCGGGAGCGGCTCCCCTTTCGCGAAGAGCAGCGGGACCTTGGCGTCCGCGTGCGTGATGACCATCCGCTGGCCCGGCTCCTGGGCCTTCCGTAGTTCGGCCAAGCGGTGACGGGGCACGGCGTACGTAAAGGTCCCGTACCCGAAGTGGGAGTGGAACCTGCTGGAGAAGCGCAGTTTCTTGAGTTCCGCCGCCTGCTGTTCGTCGGGGTCGCCGGCTTCGGTCGAGCACCAGTAACCCGCGGTCAGTTCCCAGCGGCACATCTGGGTTTCCGTGATGACCTTATGCAGGAGGTCTCCCGCCGGCAGGTCGGCGGACGTCTTTTTCTGATCGTTGGCGAGCTCGCCGATCGCTTCGAACACCCGGGCGAGATGGGGGGACATCGCTTTGTTCGCGATACCGGTCACCATCGCCAGATGGTAAGAACTATGCGTCGCGCCGATACAGAGCAGCGCTTCGCCGCCGTCGAACCCGCGCCAGCGGATGACCTGGGGGATGCGGTCCTTGCGGCCGTAGATGTTCCAGTCATGTCCGTCGACGCCACAATCCCCGTTACCGGCCTGGAGCAGGGCGGGGTCGTAGCCGAAGAGGTCGGCGAAGACCTGGTAGATCGGCGTCACGGATAGGGCTAGGTCGGCTTCTTTTGCGCCGCTCAGGCGATCGCGCTGCCCGACGTGACCGCGGAGCGGCTCGTCCTCGGGCGGCAGGTCGATGAGCATCTGCGTGAGGAAGCCTCGGTAGGGCACGAAGCCCTTGCGGATGATTTCGGTGGGGATGGAGTTGAGAGGTAGCATGGTCGTAGTGATGTTAGGTTAGGTAATAACTAGGCTCCCTTCCGCCTTGGCCCGTAGGCTGGTTTTGTCGCACGCACACCCCTTGCCATGCAGAAAGCCCAATATCCATAGGCCTTTGCTCAGTGTCCGCGGTTTCGGCTAGATCGACCTAGGCTGTTCCCGCCGGACGCAAAGTCGCCGTCGCCCGAAAGCGCCGATTATTTCCTAAACCCTTATGCCCCAATGCATCGAGGCGTCGCCTGGCGTCTAGCGGCGGCGACGGATCGTGACCCCGGGCATCGACAACAGGTCCGCGATATGTTCGCGGTATTCCGGCCCCGAGGGGTGCAGCTCGTCCACCACCACCTGATAAGCCGTCAACAGCTCGGCGTCCTTACCTCCGAGCGCGTCGCTGGCGGCCAGCTTGGCCTGACCGCGCGCCTTGAGCCGCTGGCGGACCATCGCCTTGAAGTCGGCGTATTCCTTCAGGCCTGCCGTGATCATCCGCTCCTCGGTTTCGATGTCGAAGTAGATGCCGTAGTTACGCTGGGTGATGACGTCCACCGCCCGCAGGGTGCTCTCCTCGCGGATCTTCCGCTTCCGCGCCTGGTTGAGCAGGACGATCAGCTCCGGGAAGAAGTGGATGGGGGCCTCGGCGTCGAAGCCGTGTTCCGGGTGGCCGTATTCCTTGAGCGCCGCGGCGTAATGGTTGAGGGCGGCCTGCGGAGAATCGACGCGTCCGGCCTTCCAGTCATGCCAGGCGATGCGACCTCGGAAAAGGTGCGCCAGCGAACGCCGGGCGCCAGGCATCTGGGCATAGAGGTCGACCAGGCGCTCCTGGTTGTCGAACACGAGCCCGGAACGGACGTAGCGCGGGTTCGTCGCGAAACCGGCCGCATAGCGCACGCATGTCAGCTGGAGCGGCGCGTCGTGCTTCAGGTGCACGGCGGCCCGCAGGAGGAGGAGCAGGACCCGCTCGGAGGCGCGATCGGCGGGGATGTTCCGGGTCTGGTCGCCGATGTGTTTGCCGAAACAGGCGCGGGCCAGCCAGAAGGCCGCGCCACAGGCTTCGTGCGCGGCGGGCTCGGGCTTGTCCGACGTAAGGCTCTCGGCGGCGAATTTCACGTCGAGCGACTTGGCCAGCATCGTCTCGGTTTGGAGGCGGAACTTGCGCAGCTTCGGATCGGCGGCGGCGGTGAAGAGTTGGAGC
The DNA here is from genome assembly GCA_046301395.1 of Verrucomicrobiota bacterium. Lineage (GTDB taxonomy): Bacteria > Verrucomicrobiota > Verrucomicrobiia > Opitutales > UBA953 > UBA953. Next base: position 2,821 of record JBKCKE010000111.1, read on the forward strand.
CGGTGCCGGATGAAGCCGGCCGTATGGCCGCCCGCCTGGCTGACCACGCGGGCGCGTTGCGCGCCGACGTGCTGGCTGGTGTAATGCTCGCCCAGGCTTTCCCAGAGCAGGGTATCCAGTTCGGTCAGCGGACGCTTGAGCCAGCCGGCGAGCGTTCGGCGGGCTTCTTCGAGCGAAGCCTTCGGTACGCCCCAGGGATGCGCGGAGTCGAGCAGGCTGAACCAGGCTTCGACCATGCGTAGATACAGGAAACCTACGCGCTCCTCGTCGTTCAGGATCAGTTCGTCCTGATGGGGCTTGCGGGCGCCTGCGAAGAGGCGAGCCAGTTCCGCCTGCGCTTCGGCGCGGAGGTCTTCGGCGAGTTCGTAGAGGCTGCTGACCAGGCCCCAGGCCAGCGCTGGGAGGACCGCGGACTTGAAGGCCTGCGCGGCATGGGCCGAAAGCGGTTGGCTGGGGTCTTCGGAATGCTGGCCGATGGTGAGAGCCGTGAAGCGTTCGACCATGCGCGGGGCCGGCACGACGGGTGGCCAGTCGCCGGCGACGATGCGCTCCAGGCGGGGGCGTCCTTCGGTCAGCTCGCGAATCAGGTCGGCGCTGGCGAGCTCGGTCTCCAGCAGCTTCTCGCCGGAGGCCTTCAGCTTCAGCGTGATGCTATCGCCGGTCATTTTTCCGCTGAGTTCGCCGAACAGGTCTCGGAATACCCGGCTCGTCCGGTGCGCCTGGCCGCGTTCGCTTGACTTGCGGCGTCGCTCAAGGCGCGTCGTCTCCTTCTCCAGCTCGCGGAGGATCGTCAGATAATGGAAGTCGGCGGTGGAGTAGGCCATCGATGCCTTTCCTTCTATTCATCCCGTAGAACCCGTCCAGCCCCTTCCCGGGCCTCAGGGTAGGGATGCGATGACATCGCATCCGCCGGATCTAAGGCAGGGACAGCACCACGTGCTGTCCTCTGTCTCCAGGTAGGGACGGTTCTCCGAACCGTCCGCCGACGCGCCGGGGTCTGACTTCGTTCGGAAGGCTGAACGTGTCTGACCCCGTCGCGTCCTCTTGTCACCATGCCAGCATGCCCCCTCGCGGCTTCGCCGCGCGGGTAGGGATGACCGGCCCGGTCGTCCTCGGGCGCGCGGGCCGCACGCCCCTACCTTTAACCTATACGAGCCCGGCCTTGTTATCTACCTTCCCGCCACCCGCCACCTGAGGCCGCCACCTGCCACCCGGAAATGAATCCCGCACCTATTCCTTCTGGTCAACCGAGCCTCCGGGCCTCTGTGCCTCTCTGGTGTCTCGTCGCGCTGCCGGTAACGTGGTTCCTGAATCTGAAACTCCTCCTCACCCACGACCCTCTCGCCAAGGCCATCAAACTCGGGGCGGACTTCGCGAAAGAGCAGGCGCTCGGGGTCATCCCGGCGGACTGGATGGGCTGGCTCGCGCAGCCCGTCATCCAGCTCATCAATGAGCATGTC
>JBKCKE010000112.1:0-2658 GCA_046301395.1 Verrucomicrobiota bacterium
GGCTCGGGCTCCGAAGCCAAGAACGCCGGCATCGAACTCGTCGGCCGCCTCGGCCCGGCGATCCTGGTCAATTTCGCGAAGCTCCACTTCAAGACGGCCTACGAGGTCCGTGGGCTTGAGCCGCCGGAATCCAAACCGTTCGTCCGCCGCAAGAAAGCGGAATAAGCCGTGGCCTCGCTGGCGTCATTCGACCGCAAGAAAGGCGCCGACCGCCCGGGCATCGCGGGCGTCGACGAAGCTGGCCGCGGTTCGCTCTGCGGCCCGGTGGTCGCCGCGGCGGTGCTGCTCGACGCGGGCTTCTACGGCGAGCCGGCCTGGCTGCGGAAACTCTCCGGCGCCAACGACTCCAAGAAGCTGACGGCGGAGAAACGGGTCGAACTTCGTGACGTGATCGCGAAGATGGAAGCCGAGGGGAAACTACGGACGGCCTGGGCGACGGGCTCGGTGCTCGAAATCTCGGCGCACAACATCCTCGGCGCCACGCGCCTCGCGATGGCCCGCTGCATCGCCAAGCTGGCCGTGGGCCCGGTCGCCCCGCTCTTCGCCGCTGCCGGCACGGAGGGCGAACTCTTCGGCCGCACCGACGCGCGCACCTTCCTGGTGCTCGTCGACGGCCTCCCGCTGCGCCCCTTCGCCTGGGCGCATGAGTCGGTCAAAGGCGGCGACGGTAAGAGTCTCGCCATCGCGCTCGCCTCCATCGTCGCGAAGGTCGAACGCGACCGGATGCTCGTCGAGATGGACGCCCGCTACCCGCAATACGGCTTCGCCACGCACAAGGGCTACGGCACGCCAGAACACGTCGAAGCCCTGCGCGCCCACGGCCCCTGCGCCGAGCACCGCGAACTCTTTGTCCGCACCATCCTCGCCGGCGACCCCCCTCCCACCGAATCCACCGACAGCGAGTTTAGTTTTGAATAGAGACAGAGGTGGTAGCGGTTAGCGGCTGGCGGTTGGCGGTTAGCACCAAGCCTTGAGGTAGGGGCGTGACGGTGTCGCGACCTTACGAGAATACTCGGACGCGTCGCCGACGCGTCCCTACCTCAAGACACCCCAGCCAATCATCCGGTCTCCGGTTTCCCTTTGAGTGCTCACTCCCGCCACCTGCCACCCGGGGCTGCCACCCGCCACCTGAAGCGTGTCTCTTCCATTCAGCCCTCCATTCAGCCCTCAACGCAGTCCTCCACTCAGTCCTCTACTCATCCCACCCTCTTCGCCCCTCACCTTCCCTCAGCTGCCGTACTATCCGCCCACATCTGCTGGGTGACCTTGAGCAGGACGTAGCCGCTGACGACGGTGACGGCGGTGAGGATCCACGCCAAGGTGAGGCGCTGGGGATCTCCGGAAGCGTAGAGGAAATTACCGATGGCGAAGAGCGAGCCCCAGATGAGCGCGCAGCCGGCGATCCAGCCGACGAACGCCGACCCGACGCGGTTCTCCTGGGCGATTTCGACGTCGCTGATGCCGGCTTCAGCGCGGATGTCCGTCCAGCCGGGGCCCGCAGGCTTCACCTTCTGGCAGAAGCTGATCAGGGTCGCCCGATCCGTCTGCGGGCCGACATAGGCGGTGATGAGCCAGGACATCGTGGTCAGGCCGACCTGGATGATCGTCGTGGTCGCGAAGTCGGCGGTCGGCATGAAGAAAGGAACGGCCACGGCGGTCACGAGCGACATCACCATGGCGACGACTTCACACCAAGCGGAGACACGCCACCAGAACCAGCGGGCGATGTACAGCAGGCCGGTGCCGGCGCCGATGGAGAGCAGGACCTGGAAGGCCTGCTGGGCCGAGGTCATGTACAGGCTGAGCACCGCGGCGACGACGTACAGAAGCACGGTCGAGAGGCGGCCGACGTTCACGTAATGGGCTTCCGTGGCGTCCTTCTTCATGAAGCGACGGTAGAAGTCGTGCACGAGATACGACGAACCCCAGTTGAGGTGCGTCAGGATGGTCGAGGAGTTCGCAGCGATGAGCCCGCCGATCATCAGGCCGACGAAGCCGACCGGCAGGAACATGAGCATGGCCGGGAAGGCGGAGTCATGGCCGATGAGCGTCGGATCGGCCGCCGGGAAGGCCGCCTTGATGGCCGCAAGGTCAGGGTAGATGATGATCGAGCACAGCGCGGTGATGATCCACGGCCAAGGACGGAGCACGTAGTGGGCGATGTTGAAGAAGAGCGTGCCGCCGAGGGAATCCTTCTCGGACTTCGAAGCCAGCATGCGCTGGGCGATGTAAGAACCGCCGCCCGGCTCGGAGCCGGGATACCAGTTAGCCCACCAGCTGATGGCGATCGGCAGGATGAAGATCATCAGCGCCAGCTCGGGCATGGTGAAGTTCGGGAGCAGATCCAGGATCGGCTGACCCTTGCCGTCGGAGACCGACATCGCCGGCACGCCGTCGGCGGTGACGACCTGCTGGGTCGAAAGCTTGGACACGAGCGCCTGCAGGCCCGCCCAACCGCCGGCGCCTTTACCGACCAGGCGCTCGCCGACTTCGACGAGCGAGAACCAGGCGGCCGCAAAGACGGCGGTCATCTTGATGAAGAACTGCACCATATCGATGACGAGCACGCCCCAGAGGCCGGAGTGAGCGGCGAAGACGACGTTGAGGATGCCGCAGACGACGATGGTCTGCCAGGCGGGCATGCCGAAGAGGATGTTG
>JBKCKE010000113.1:0-23750 GCA_046301395.1 Verrucomicrobiota bacterium
TGATCGGCGGCGACGATGGCCTCGACCGTGGCGGAGATGGCCTTCTTCAGGTAACCCGCGTCGGCACAGGAAGATTTCTGGTAAGCCAGTTCTTGGATCTCGGCAGAAGCGTGGTCGAACTCGCCCGGCAGGATCATCCCGATCGGACCGGAGGAATGGGAATGCGAAGCGCCGATCATCACGTCGGTGATGCCCGTCGCGGCTTTCACCAAAGATCGGATCTCCTGCACCGTCTCGCGCCGGATCATCAGCGCATCGATGCCCACCAGCGCCACGCGTTTCTGGCCGTCGTCGAAGACGCTCGCGCGCACCTTGCACGGGTCGTGGATCTTTTTTGAATAGACCTTCCCGTAATTGCCCGGGACTTCCATGCCGAGCTCCGGCGTGATGTCGCGCTCCGCGAAGCCCACGCGGACGCCAGGCTTGGCCGGAGGGGCCGCGAAGAGCGTGACGCAGGCCAGGACCAGCATGGCATGGCGGAAACCGAGTCGGGGCGAACTCATGGGGATATGAGCAGATATGTCGGAGGAAGGTTCCCGGGACAAGCCCGCGAGTATGGGGTCAGACCGCTCCTGAAGGATATCAGTCAGAAGCGGTCTGACCCCATACTGTATCTTTGTATCCATCGGTAGGGTCGGGACCGCGTCACGACATAGCTGCATCGAGGTAGGGACAGCACCACGTGCTGTCCTCAAGATAGGGCTGACCGGCCCTGGTCAGCCGTGGTTGAGCGGGCCGCTCAACCCTACCCGAAGCAGACCTAGGTCAGCACACGGTGCTGCCCCTACCTTGATCATTCGTGGAACCTAATCCGCGGCTTGGGGCCGTCCTTGGCCTTGGGGAGGTTGGCGGGGTCGGAAAGCGAGGCGCCGGACTGAAGCTCGGCCTTCCCTTTCCACTCCCGCTCGAAACCCGTGCTGGCGAGGCGCACGGCATCGCGGCCGAGCTTATGGTTCAAGGCATCGACGGCCTTCATGAGGCGGTCCTTATTCGGGTCGATCTCGCCGCCCATGCCGGGCAAGGAAGGCTGGACGACGTCGGCGGGCGTCAGGCCCTGGAGCATCACGCCGGCCCGCTTGTACATGTAGCCGTCGCGACGGACGCGGGCGAGCGCGCGGGCCGCCGCGCTACAGATCGCCCGGGCATCGTCGGTCGGCGGGTCCAGCGGCTCCAGTTCGTCGCCCCGATACTGGGCCTGATCGATGCGGTGCTGGTTGGTGCGGATGAAGACGACGATCGAGGACGCCAGCATCCCGTCTTCGCGCAGTTTCTCCGCCGCGCGCGCGGCGTGCGCGGCGATGGCTTCGGAGAGTTCGAACGCGTCGGTGATGGGGCGGCCGAAGGAACGCGAGACCAGCACGCTCTTCCGCGGACCGGCGTCTTCGACGATGTCGTGACAGGAGATACCGCGCAGCTCGAGGGCGAGACGTTCGCCGACCACGCCGGCGATGCGGCGGATGAAACCCGGATCGGCTTCCGCGAGGTCGATGGCCGAAAGGATGCCGTGCGAGCGCAGGCGGGCCGCCAGGCCCGGGCCGACGCCCCAGACGTCCTCCGCTTCGACGCCGCGCAGGAAAGCCGTGCGGCCTTCGACCGAGGCCGGGACGACGATCACGCCGCCACTGGCCTTATCGGCCTTGGCCCGCTCGTTGGCCAGTTTGCACAGCACCTTCGTCGGGGCCATCCCCAGCGAGATCGGGATGCCCGTGCGCTTCAGCACGTCGGCCCGGATACGTAGCCCCAAGGCCTTCGCATCCGTATCGGGCATGTCGGGAAAGCCGAGGAAAGCTTCGTCGACCGAATAGATCTCGAGGTCGCGCGCCTGCTCGCCGAGGGCGGCCATGACGCGTTCCGAGAAATCGCCGTAGACCGAGAAGTTGGACGAGAAGATGCGGACGCCGTGGGCTTCGCAGGTGCGACGCACTTCGAAATACGGCGCGCCCATCGGAATACCCAGCGCCTTCGCTTCGGACGAACGCGCGACCACGCAGCCGTCGTTGTTCGACAGCACAACGATCGGCACGCCGATCAACGAAGGATCCAACGCGCGCTCGCAGGACGCGTAGAAGTTATTGCAGTCGGCGAGGGCGCGGAGCATGGCGTCAGCAGCGGCGCACGACGGCGACCACCGTCCCCCAGATACGGCATTCGGGTGTGAAAGGCAATGACCAGCCTGGCCAGCGCGGGCTGTCGGCTCGCAGACTCCAGGCGCCCGCGTGGTCACGCTCCAGATGCTTCACCGTGAATTCGCCACCGACCTCCGCGACCACGATCGTGCCCGCGCGCGGCGACGGCGCCTTGTCGACGACGATGAGGTCGCCGGGGAGGATACCGGCGCCCGACATCGAGTCTCCGTCGACCCGGAGGAAGAAGGTCGAGATCGGGTTGCGGATGAGGTGCTCGTTCAGGTCGAGGCGACGCTCCATGTGGTCATCGGCCGGCGACGGGAAGCCCGCGACCGCGCGGGTACCGAGCAACGGCAAGGCCAACGGCCGCCGGGCTTCGAACCCCTGCAAAGTGCGCATGTCCAACATAAGTGAACATATGTTCACCCATCAGGGAAAGGCTTCAAGGAGAAAGCATCAGGCCCTGGGCCCAGGTAGGGATAGCACCACGTGCTGTCCTAATCGCCCGATGTCGTGATGCGGCCCAGCCCCGAGCGGCGAGAACTAGGACAGCACGTGGTACTGTCCCTACCTCGCCCCCTAACAAAAAGGCCCGGGTCTCGCGACACGGGCCTTCGGGACGAACCAGGACCTCGGCTTACGAGGCGGTCAGGGCGGTGACTTCGGCGCGCACCTTCTCGGCCAGGGCGGTCGAGAGGTAACGCTCGGACGGCGAGCAGGCGATCGTGACGATCCGCTTGCCGGCGTATTCCGGCCGCTTGGCGAGCTGGAGAGCGGCCCAGATATTGGCGCCCGCAGAGATACCGACGGCGAGGCCTTCGCGGATGGAGACTTCCTGGGCCATGGCGAAAGCGTCTTCGTTGGAGACCTGGATGACCTCGTCGATCAGGGAGACGTCGCAGTTCTTCGGGACGAAGCCGGCGCCGATGCCCTGGATCTTATGGGGAGCGGGCTGGACCGGATGGCCGGCCATGGTCTGAGTGATGACCGGAGAAGCGGTGGGCTCGACAGCGATGGCGCGGAACTTCGGGTTCTTACCCTTGATCACGGAAGCGATGCCCGTGATGGTGCCGCCCGTGCCGACGCCGGAAACAATGGCGTCGACCTTGCCTTCGGTGTCTTCCCAGATCTCGACGGCGGTGGTGCGACGATGCACCTCCGGGTTGGCCGGGTTGTCGAACTGCATCGGCATGAAAGCATTCGCACCGATCTCGTCGCGGAGCTGCGTGGCCCGCTCGATGGCGCCGCGCATGCCCTTGGCGCCGGGGGTGAGGACGATCTCAGCGCCGAGGAGGCGGAGCAGCACGCGGCGCTCGATGGACATCGTTTCCGGCATCGTGAGGATGCAGCGGTAACCGCGGGCGGCGGCGACAAAGGCGAGGGCGATACCAGTGTTGCCGGAAGTCGGCTCGACGATGGTGCCACCCGGCTTCAGACGGCCGTCACGCTCGGCGGCGTCGACCATTGCGCGGCCGATGCGGTCCTTGACGCTCGAGAGCGGGTTGAAGAACTCGAGCTTCACGAGGACTTCGGCGTGCAGACCTTCGGTGACCTTGTTCAGGCGGACGAGCGGGGTGTGACCGATGGTGTCGAGGACGCTGTTGTAGATGGCCATGGGTATTGAGAGGTTGTTAAGTCAACATGACTGAATTAGCCCCCTCCCCTTCGCAATAAAAAACCCGGCATAACCGGGTCTTCAGGAGGCTTAGTAACGACGCTTGGGCGGCGGCATCGCCGGACGCGGAGCGGTGTCACGCAGACGGAAGATGATGCGAGCGGTCGTCAGGTCCGAAGGGGTCATCTCCACCTTCACGCGGTCGCCCGGATTGATGCGGATGAAGTTCTTGCGGAGGCGGCCGGAGATACGTCCCAGCACCACGTGCTTATTGGGGAGCTCGATCCGGAACATGGTGCCAGGAAGCACCTGCAGGATTTTGCCTTCGAGTTCGATAACGGGTTCTTCAGCCATGCCTTAGTGGGGGCAGTGCATCCCCAACCATCAGGGGAGTCAATCACCCTTAACGAGGCCCGCCTCCCCTCTTGCCATGGGGCTTATCAGGGCAATCCTGCCCCCATGGAAGGCGACGCCTCGACCCCCCGGCCCGGGCTCATCTGCCCCTTCGAGAAGATGCGCCCCTCCCAGTTGAACCGGGACGACGCCTTCTACATGGCCCTGGCCTTCAACTTGGCCGTCGATGCCTGGCGCATCGACGAAGTCCCGATCGGCGCGATCATCGAGCGCGGCGGCGAGATCATCGCGGCCGCCCACAACGAGGTCGAACGCGCCAACGACCCGACCGCCCACGCCGAGATGCTGGCCATCACGCAAGCCGCCAAGAAAATCGGCGACTGGCGCCTCAACGAGTGTAACCTTTACGTCACCAAGGAGCCCTGCCCGATGTGCTCCGGCGCCACGATCATGAGCCGGCTCAACCGCGTGGTCTACGCCTGGGGCGACCCCAAGATGGGCTGCATGGGCGGCGCGGTCGAACTGCACAGCCTGCCGAAGCTCAATCACCGCGTCCAAGTCACCTCGGGCGTGCTCGAAGGCCCCTGCCGCGAGATCCTGCAGGCCTATTTCAACATGAAGCGGGGCCGCGATTCCACCGCCTCGGCTTGACCCCGGCAGGCTTTCCGCAACCTCTTTCCCTATCGGCCGGAATATAGTCCTATACTCCAAACTCGAGACGCCCTACTCTCACCCCATGCATCGTCGCGATTTCATCGGCAAAGCCTCCCTCGCCGCCGCCGCCCTCGGAGCCTCTTCCCTTTCCGCCCAGACCTCTTCCACCCAAACCATGAGCTACACCCTCGCCCCCCTGCCCTATCCTCACGCCGCCCTCGAGCCGCACATCGACCAGGCGACGATGGAGATCCACCACGGCAAGCACCACAACGCTTACGTCACCAATCTGAACGCGAAAATCGCTGAAGCCAGCTTCGCCGCTCCGGCCGACGTCAACGAACTCATCGCCGACCTCTCCAAAGTCCCTGAGTCCATCCGCACCGCGGTCCGCAACAACGCCGGCGGCCACGCCAACCACACCTTCTTCTGGAACATCATCTCCCCGAACGGTGGCGGCGAACCCGTCGGCGCCCTCGGCGAAGCCATCCAGAAGGCTTTCGGTGGTCTCGAAGGCGAGAAGGGCCTCAAGGCTGCCTTCAAAGCCGCTGCGACCACCCGCTTCGGCTCCGGTTGGGCCTGGCTCATCGTCAAGGCTGACAAGTCCATCGCCGTGACATCCACGCCGAACCAGGACAGCCCCCTCATGAAGGGCGTCGCCGACGTGAACGGCACCCCGGTCCTCGCCCTCGACGTCTGGGAACACGCCTACTACCTCAAGTACCAGAACCGCCGCCCCGACTACGTGGACGCCTTCTGGAAGGTCGTCGACTGGAAGAAGGCCAACGAGCTCTACGTCAAGGCCATCGCCTAAGGCGCCTCGCCATATCGGTCTTAAGAAGCGGCCCCTCGGCCGCTTCTTTGTTTGGCATATCCGTCCGGGTGTGCTGTCCTTGCTTTACCCCGATGCGCTTCCTTACGCCGTGCCTCCTAGCCTTGGCGACTTTCGCCTCCGCCGCCGAAACCGTCCTACCCCTCTGGCCCGAAGGCGTCCCGGGCAAGCGCGTGGCGCCGTCGAAGGCCACGACCGACCGCATCGGCCCTAAGGGCAGCTATGCCGGCCACGAGACCTTCATCAACGAGCCTTCGATCACGGTCTACCCGGCCGCTAACCCGAACGGCGCCGCGGTCATCGTCTGTCCGGGCGGCGGCTACTGGTTCCTCTCGACCAAGAACGAAGGCACCGGCGTTTGCGAGTGGCTCAATAGCATCGGCATCACGGGCATCCTGCTGCGCTACCGCACCCCGACGTCCGACGAGACCGTACCGCACGGCTATCCCGTCCAGGACCTCCAGCGCTCCCTCGGCCTCGTCCGCGCCCACGCCAAGGAGTGGAACATCGACCCGAAGCGCGTCGGCGTGATCGGCTTCTCCGCCGGCGCCAACCTCGTCGGCCACGCCTCGTGGGACCGCACGCCCCGCACCTACGAACAGAAGCCCGGCGTCGACGATCCGCGCGGACCGGACTTCACGATCTTCGTCTACGGCGGCGGCTTCCTCGAGAAGGAGGACAAGACCAAGTTCCGCGAAGGCTTCTCCGTCCCGGCCGACGCCCCGCCCTGCTTCTTCGTGGTCGCCCATAACGACGGCGCCAACCCGCTCGAAGCCGCGAAGCTCTACATCGAATACAAGCGTCAGAATCTCCCGGCGGAGATTCACATCTACTCCAAGGGCGGCCACGGCTTTGGCACGCGCCAGACGAAATTCCCGGTCGACGGCTGGACCAAGACCGCCGGCGAATGGATGGGTGCCGAAGGTTTCCTGAAGACCTCCAAATAAGACCATGCGTTCCTTCCTCACCTGCTTGTTCCTCCTGAGCGCTTCGACGGCGTGGCCCCAGAACGGCGCCAAGGAGCCCATCCAGGTCTTCATCCTGATGGGCCAGTCCAACATGGTCGGCCTGGGCAAGGTCTCCGGCCGCGAAGGCTCGCTCGAGTACGCGGTGAAAGAGAAGAAGCTCTTCCCTTATCTCGTCGATGCGCAAGGCGCGTGGAGAGCGCGCGAGGACGTGCGTCATGTGCGCGTGATGGTCGGCCGCGGCGGGAACATGCAGATCTTCAACGACGAATGGCTCAAGGTCGGCGGACGCACCCTCGGACCTGAATACGGCATCGGTCATCCGCTGGGAGACGCCTTGCCCGCGACCGCGATGCTCCTCAAGAGCTGCATCGGCAATCGCAGCCTCGGTTGGGACCTGCTGCCTCCCGGCAGCCCAAGGGAACTCTTCGAGGGCAAGGTCTACGCGGCCTACAAGGAGAAACCCGACACCTGGCCGGCCGACCCGGCGCGCGGGATCAACACGCCCCCGCCGCCCTGGGTCGACAAGAACGGCAAGCCGATCGATTGGTACGCCGGGAAACAATACGACGACGACGTGGCCAACGCGAAGAAGATCCTGGCGGAGTTCCCTAAGCACTGCCCTGGAGCGCAAAGCTATGAAGTAGCGGGCTTCTTCTTCTGGCAGGGCGAAAAAGATGGCGGCAATCCCGGCCACGCGGCCGCTTACGAGGCCAACCTCGTCCGTTTCATCAAGCAGCTGCGCAAGGATTTCGAGGCCCCTCAGGCGAAATTCGTCCTGGCGACCTTGGGCGAGGCCGTGAAGGGATCCGGCGGCAACGGCGGCCGCATCCTCGCGGCGCAGCTGGCCGTCGACGGAAATTCCGGCAAATATCCGGAGTTCAAGGGCAACGTCGCGACGGTCTACGCGCACCCCCTCTCCAAGGGCGGCTCAGGCAACAGCCACTACAACGGTAACGCCGAGACCTACATGGCCGTGGGCGAGGCGATGGGCCAGGCCATGGTCGGACTGCTCAAGGAATGAACGCGGGGCGCCGCGTCGCCTGAAGCCGCCCACCGCGCCACCGATCCGACGAAGCAGTGTGGGAACGCGAGGCTCAGGCGCCGCCGCGGCGGATCTCGGAGCCTTCGAAGCGGATCGATACTCGCCACACCTTCTTGACGCGCGTGATCACCTTGCCGGTGCCGGCGACGATGGTCTCGGGAATCTCGATACGGTGCTGATCGACCACGGCGTGGAAGCCGCGCTCGGAAAAGATGTCGATGAACATCGAGATGGCCAGCGGGTCGTCGAAGACGGTGGTCTCGATGTTGACGTGCGCCTGGCCGGAGATGGCGTGGGCCTTGATGATCGGCAGGAACTTGTCCTGGATCAGCTCGATGACCTGGCGGAAGGTCTCGGCGTTGCGCTCGGCGTAGTCATCGAGGCGGCGGACGAGGTCCTGACGGGCGTGCTGGACGATCTGCGAGGCCAGCGGGATCGGCGAGATCAGGTCATACGTCTCTTCGGCCAGCTCGAGCGAGCTCTGGTACTGGAGCTCCTTGATGATGCGGGCCTGGACTTCCGGCAGCGAACCCTGCGCGTTGATGAAGTGATAGTGGAAGATGTCGCGCAGGGACTGCAGCGGCTCGTAGGTGCGTTCCTTGAAGACCCGGTAGCGGTTGCGGGCGGCGTCGGCCGTGAGGTCGGTCTTGCGGACCTCGGCGAGCGCGCCGCCTTCACGGGCGACCTTCTCGTTCTGGGCGAGGGCTTCCTGGCCACGCTTCAGCTGACGGCGGACCGACTCGTTCTCGTCGACGAAGAGGACGAGGATGTGGAAGTGGGGCTTCGGGAAACGCGGACCATGCGGCGTGCCTCGGAACTCGGTGCGCAGGTCGTTGAGCTTGGCGAAAAGGTGCTTGAGGCACTCCACCTGCACCATCGAGCGCGGGAAACCGTCGACGATCGCGCCGCTCACATACTCGGACGAGAGCAGCTTGCGGAAGAGGATCTCCACCACTTCGCGATCACCGACGAGCATGCCGGCGTCGATGCGCTTCTTGGCTTCCGGGCTCGAGAGCAGGTCGCTGACCACGATGGGGTCGGCGGCGTAGTCGCGATACTGGAGGATGAACGCCGTGTTGGTGCCCTTACCGGCGCCCGGAGCGCCGTTCAGCCAGAAGATCTCGCGCGGGAAGGCCAGCTTCTCGCGGCCGAATTCACGCTCCAGACTGGACCAGACCGAGTCGAAGATGATCTGGCCATCCTTGACCTCGAGGTCGCTGATACCGCTCGAGGCGGGTCTGGGCAGAGCATCGCTCATGAAGTTAAGGGTCTAGGAGTAAATCTCCCGACCTAACCTGCGAGGCAAAAACGCATGGTAATCGCCTCATTTCCCGCCGATTACTTCGCGCCGCCCTTGGTCTGCACCGCATCCGAGCCCGGTTTGACGGCCGGGAGACCCGGCTCATCGGAACGGTTCCGACGGAACTGATAGCGGTTGATGTCCTGCATCGAGAGCTGCTCGACCGACTTCGGCGAAGGATTGAGGCGACTTTGCCAGCCGGACTTCACGCCGGTGTAGCGATCGTCCGAGACGACGCCCATGCGCTCCTCCCAGGCCTGGATCTCGGCCTTGGCGCCGTTGGCGGTGGAATTGGTCCGGGCGACGGACTTCACCTCGATGGTGTCCTTCGGACGGACTTCCGCGCCGAGACCGTCCGCCAGTTCGATCTCCGCCTTCTTCCTCCCGAGGGTGTCATAACGACCGTGCCACGTATCGAGGGTGACCAAGTTGTTGCGATTATAGACCTGCTCTTTGCCGATCGGCGCCGTGCCGGCTTCGTAACGTTGCTCGAGCAGGCCGCTTGCCTTGGAGGCGCGCTTGAGGCCGGCGTCCACATCCACGGCGCCATCGACGCTCTTTCCCGTCCCTTGGCCCTGCAAAGAGAACGGGACGGTCCGGCCGTCCGCCGTGCGGATGGTCTGATCGACCTTGGGAGCCGGCGAAGCAGGCGCGGTCGGAGACGGCGTGACGTTGGCCGCGGAAGCGGGACGCGGGAGCGGGTTCGAAGTGCGGGCTTTCGCCGGCGTCCCGTCCAACGGCTTACCCTCGGCGTCGTAGCGATAGACCTGCGTTCCCTCGATACCACCCTCGGCGGTGATGACCACGCCGGCCTTCATACCTCCGGGCGGACGCTCAGCCCCCACGGCCGTCAGGACGGCCAGGGCAAGCAGCACGGGAATGGAGACGCGGGGTCGCAAGGCCACCCATCTTGGGCGCCCCCACGACCGACCTCAATCCCTTCTTAGCGGGGAATCGGCAGGGATTTGGTCTTCCAGATCAGCTTGGCGTAGTCGCCGATCGAGCGGTCCGACGAGAATTTGGCGCAACGGGCGACGTTGCGGATGGCCATCGCGGCCCAGCGACGGCGGTCGAGGAAGGCCTGGGCGGCCTTCTCCTGCGCGTCCACGTAGCTGCGGAAGTCGGCCAGCACCAGGTAAGGGTCACCGCCGGACATCAGCGAATCGACCACCGGGGCGAGCGCGCCCGGCTGTTCGGGGGTGAAGGTCTCGGAGCGGAGCCAGTCGAGGAGCGAGGCGAGCTCCGGATCGGCGGCGAGCACCGCGTGCGGATCATACCCGTCGGCCCAGAGCTGCTGGACCTCTTCGACCTTGAGGCCGAAGATGAAGATGTTCTGGTCGCCGACTTCTTCGGCGATCTCGACATTGGCGCCGTCGAGGGTGCCGATCGTGACCGCGCCGTTGAGGGCGAGCTTCATGTTGCCCGTGCCGGAGGCTTCCTTGCCCGCCGTGGAGATCTGCTCGGAGAGGTCCGCGGCCGGGATGATGCGCTCGGCGAGCGAGACGCGGTAGTCCGGCAGGAAGACCACCTTGAGCAGGCCGCGCACACGCTCGTCGGAATTGATGACGGCGGCCACGCGGTTGATGGCGTGGATGATGTGCTTGGCCAACGCGTAACCCGGGGCGGCCTTGGCGCCGAAGACGCAGACGCGCGGCGTGAATTTGCCGTTGGGCTCGTTGAGGATGCGGCGGTAAAGGTGCAGGATATGCAGCAGGTTCAGGTGCTGGCGCTTGTACTCATGCAGGCGCTTGATCTGCACGTCGAAGAGCGCGTCGGGCGAGACGTCCACGTCGACGAGCTCCTTGATGCGGGCGGCAAGGCGGACCTTGTTGGCGCGCTTGATCGCGAGGAAGCGTTCCTGGAAAGCCGGACGGTCGGCGACGGCGTCGAGCTTGCGCAAGCGGCCGAGATCGGTTTCCCAACCGGCTCCCGCGAACTCGTCGCAGAGGGTGCTGAGCTCGGGATTGCAGCCGCGGACCCAGCGACGGGGCGTCACGCCGTTGGTGACGTTGACGAACTTACCCTTCCACAGCTCGTCGAAGCCCGGGAAAAGATTGGCCCGCAGGAGGCGGGTGTGCAGTTCGGCCACACCGTTGACGTGGTGCGAGCCGACGACGGCGAGGTGCGCCATGCGGACGCGCTTGGGGAAGCCTTCCTGGATGATCGAGAGCTCCGTCTTACGGGCGTCGTCTCCGGGCCAGCGGCGGTCGACCTCCTCGAGGTGACGGCGGTTGATCTCGTAGATGATCTCGAGGTGGCGCGGGAGCACCTTCTCGAAGAGCGGCACGGACCAGGTCTCGAGCGCCTCGGGCAGCAAGGTGTGATTGGTGTAGCTGAAGGTCTGGGTACAGAGCGCCCAGGCTTCGTCCCAGTTCAGACGCTCGACGTCGACGAGCAGGCGCATGAGCTCAGCCACGGCGATCGCCGGGTGGGTGTCGTTGAGCTGGACTGCGGCCTTGGCCGGCAGGCTGCTGAAATCGGGATTCAGGCGGCGGTGACGACGCAGGATGTCCTGCAGCGAGCACGACACGAAGAAGATCTGCTGGACCAGGCGCAGCTCCTTGCCGCTCTCGGTGCTGTCGTTCGGATAGAGCACCTTGGAGACGGTCTCGCTGGATGTACGGTCGCGGACCGCCTCGACGTAGCCGCCGCGGTCGAAGGCGCGGAAGTCGAACTCGGACGCGGCCTTGGATTCCCAGAGGCGGAGGAAGTTGACGCTGCTGCCCGCGAAGCCGGCGATCGGGATGTCCCAGGGCACGCCGAGGAGGTCGCGCGTCTCGACGAGTTCGGCGGAGTGGTTGCCGCGGTCGTCGGTGCTATGCTTGACGCGACCGTAGAGGGGCACGCTCACGCGGAAGTTCGGGCGACGGATCAGCCACGGATTGTTGTTGGCCAGCCAGTTGTCGGCGACTTCGACCTGACGGCCCTGCGCGAAGGTCTGCCGGAAGAGGCCGAACTCGTAATGGATGCCGTAACCGACGGCCGGGATGTCCATCGTCGCGAGGGAATCCAGGAAGCACGCGGCCAGACGACCGAGGCCGCCGTTGCCGAGGCCCATGTCGGCTTCTTCGTCGGCGACCGTCTCGAGGTCCTGGCCGAGTTCAGACAACGCCTGCGCCGCGACCTCGCGGAGCTGCAAGTTCACGAGGTTGTTCGTGAGCACGCGACCCATGAGGTACTCGAGGGAGAGATAGTAGACGCGGCGGACGTTCTTGCTGGCATGCTGGGACTGCGTGTCGATGTAGCGCTCGAGCATCTGGTCGCGGGCGGCCATGCACGTGGCCATCCACCAGTCATTGCGGGTAGCGGTGACGCGATCGCGGGCGAACGTGCTCTTCAGATGATGCAGGATGGCGTCGCGGAAGATCGCGACCGGAGAGGCGACGGCGGCCTTGGCAGGCGCTTTCGCCTTCGCCTTGGGCTTGGCGACGGGCTTGGCGGCCGGCTTGCGGACCTTGACCACCTTGACGGACTTCTTCGCGGGCTTCTTCTTTTTAGGCATGATCGTCGGTGAGGACAATCGACCCTAAGCCACAAGCGAGCCAAAACCGTGTCAGCCCTGTGCCAGCTCCCGCAACTTGTGCAAATCCAGCTTGCCCGTGCCTAAAATCGGGATGCCCGGTACCTTCTTGAACACCTTGGGAATCCATAGATTGGCCAGGCCCTCGGCGGTCAGCGCGGTACGGATCGCCTCGACGTCCAGGTCCTCGGTATGCAGCACCACGAGCTGCTCGCCTTTCAGCGGATCAGCCGTGCTCGCGACAGCGACCTTGAGCTCGACCGCATCCGTGAGCCCCATGACCTTGCGCAAGGCTTCCTCGACCGTGCCATGCGGGACCATCTCGCCGCCGATCTTGGAGAAACGGGAGAGACGGCCGGCGAGATGCAGGAAGCCGTCGTCGTCGAGGCGCGCCAGGTCGCCCGTGCGATACCATCCATCGGGTGTCATCGCCTTGGCGGTCTGCTCGGCGTCGAGGTAACCCATGAAGACGTTGGCGCCGCGGATCTCGAGCAGACCCACCTGCCCGCTCGGCAGCACGTCGCCGGTCGTCGGTTCAAGGAAACGGACCGCGACGCCGATGACCGGACGGCCGACGGAGCCACGCACATTGCCGACCCAGACGCCGTCCGGCGCCTCAGGATCGGCGCGATCGGGGACGTTGACGGACAAGACGGGGCTGGTCTCGGTGATACCATAACCTTCGAGCATCGGCGTCTCGAGCTGGGTCGCGAAAGCGTCGACGAGGTCAGCCGGGCATTTCTCGGCGCCCACGACGGCCCATTCGAGCGAAGCGAAGTCGGCGGCCGTGCCCCGACGGAGATACGGACGGAGGAACGTCGGCGTGCCGACGACGACCGTGACCTTCTCCTCCTTGATGGCCTTGACGGCGGCGGCCGCGTCGAGCGGCGAAGGCAGGGTGATCAGTCGCGGCGCGCGCGAGAGGCAATACCAGAGGCCGATGGTGAAACCGAAGCTATGGAAGACGGGGAGGCTGCTGAGCAGGACGGCCGAATCGGGCAGGATATCGGCGTCCTCGATCTGGCGGAGATTGGCGAGGATGTTGCGATGCGAGAGACGCACGCCCTTCGGCTGACCGGAACTGCCGCTGGTGAAGAGCAAGGCAGCCTCGGCTTCGCCGCCGTGCTGCGGCAGGCCGAGGCAGGCGGAGGTCCAGGAAGCCGGCAAAGCGCGGATGAGCGCGATCCGCCAGGCGAGACCAGCCCGCGGATAAGCGGTCAGGAAATCGGCGACGTCGAGGACGCGATCGCCCCAGGGGAAATCCGGAAACTTCTCAGCCAGCTTATTACGGAAGGCGCCGGCGGTCACGACGAGCTCGACCTCGGCCCGCTGCAGGCAGGACAAGGCCTGCTCACGTCCGAGGGAGAAATTCAGGTTCACCGGCACCTTGTCGGCGAGCAGACAACCCAGGTTAGCGACCGCCGCCGCAACACCCGGAGGCAACACGATGGCGACGCGCTTGGCAGAGGTCCGTTTCTTGAGCTCACCCGCGAAGGCCCAGGACAAGGCGAGCAACGTGGCACCGCCGAATTCACGACGCGCTGAGGTCCGGTCGACCAACGCGACCGCCCCACCCTTCTTCGCCAACCCTTCGGCGACTTCGCGCCCGAGATGCCCGCCGAGCGAAGCGCGTTGCGCGAAAGCCTCCGACGCCAGTTCCAGCAGTCGCAGGCGCGTCTTCGCATGTTCGGCCGCCGGATAAGCCTGACCGATGACCACGCTCACCGGACGCGGGAAATGCTTCGGCATCTTCCAGAAGAACTTGCCGCCGCTGAAACTGAAGAGCGAACCCCACATGCCGTCGATGGCCAAAGGAAGGATCGGGCATTCGGCGCGACGGGCGATGAGCTCGTAACCCTTGCGGAGAGGCAAGATGCCGCCGTTGCGGGTCAGGCTACCCTCAGGGAAAATGCAGATGACCTCGCCGGCTTTGAGGGCATCGGCCGACTTTTGGATGGCGTCCTTGGCCTTGGATTCGGCCACGGGGATGGTCCCCATCGTACGGGTCAGGAAACGCATGATGCGCTGCCGCTCGAAACCTTCCCAAGAAAGGAACCGGACCGGACGCGGCGAGAGCACCCCGACGATCAGGACGTCGACGTAGGCCACATGATTGGCGATGAGCAGCACGCCCCCTTGGTCCGGCAGGTTCTCCAACCCCTTGAGGCGGATCCGGTAGAAGCACTTCAGGAACAACCAGCAACCGGTCTGCACGGCGCAATACCCGAGCGACATCGCGCGATGCCGACGGGGCGCCCGCCAGGCGAGCGCCAGCAAGAAGACCAGCAGCAGGAGGCAGACGACTGCGGCGACCGCGGCGGCGATCATCAGCAGGAACCAGGCGAGCGAGTAAAGCAGGGGCACGCGACTAAATTGCCGAGCCGACGGACCGGTGCAAGCCGAGTCCTTTCGGGTTGACCCCTTCCCTTCCACGGATGCCCTATGGGAACCCGCGATGCGCGACTACGTCCTCAGACGGTTGCTGCTAGTCCCACTGACCTTCGTGGGCATCACCTTCGTCGCGTTCTGCTTCACCCGCTTCGTCCCGGGCGGACCGATCGAGCAGGCCATGGCCGAGCGTCAGCAGGCCGAAAACCGGAAGCAGACCTCTGCGGCCCGCCCTTCGGGTCCGGCCTCGCCGGAGGAACTCGACAACCTGCGTCGTCGCTACGGCTTCGACCGACCGCTCCTCCAGGCCTACGCCATCTGGCTCGGCGCCCTGCCCGGCCCGGCGGACTGGGTGACCGTGCGGCTCGACAAGGACGGCAAGGCCGAAGCCGACGTCGCCGACGACCAAGCGGCAGGCTCGCCATTGAAACTCATCGTGCGCGCCGAGAACGGCGGCTTTGTCGTTACCCCCGCCGACGCCAAGCTGATCCGACCCGATTGGCGCGCCGAAGCGGCGCCGCTACCGGACGACCCCGAGAAAGCGCCGCGCGTGCTCGTCTATCGCCGTGCTTACGCCGGTCTTCTGCAAGGGGAGCTGGGTGACTCTACCTCGAGCGACCGACCGGTCTGGGATGAGATCAAGGAACGCCTCCCGATCTCGGCGTGGTTCGGCGCCTGGTCCCTGCTCCTCGCCTACGGCATCTCGATCCCGCTCGGCGTGGCCAAGGCGCTGAAGCGCGACGGCTGGTTCGACCGCGGCTCTTCACAGGTGCTCTTCATTCTCTATTCGATCCCCGGCTTCATCCTCGCCGTCGCCGCGCTGCAGTTCCTGTGCTTCCAGCTCGGCTGGTTCCCGACCAAGGGCTTCGACTGGGAGTCGCTCACCTGGGGCGGCCGCCTGCATCATACCGTCGTACCGCTGGCTTGCGAGATGGTGGGCGCCTTCACCGCGCTGACGCTCTTCACGCGCAACGGACTGCTGGATAATCTCGCCGCCGACTACGTGCGCACCGCCAAGGCCAAAGGCCTGAGCCACGGACGCATCGTGTTCGTCCACGCCCTCCGTAACGCGCTCATCCCGCTGGCGGCCACCTTCGGCGGCAACCTCGGCTTCTTCCTCACGGGCTCGTTCCTCATCGAGGTGACCTTCAATATCCCCGGTCTCGGCTTGCTGGGCTACGACGCCCTCACGCACCGCAACTTCCCCGTCTTCCTCGGCCTCCTCACGCTCTCCAGCCTGGCGATGCTCATCGGCAACATCGTCTCCGACCTCTGCGTCGCCGCCGTCGACCCGCGCATCCGGTTCGACAAATCCGCATGAGCCTGCTCGACCCCATCACCCTGCAGCGCTTCGCCCGCTTCCGTCGTCATCGCGCCGGTTGGTGGTCCTTGCTCGCGCTGCTGGCGCTGTCAGTCCTCGCGTTGCTCGGCCCGCTGCTCGTCGGCCACCGGCCGCTGATCCTGCAGGTCGAGGGCGTCACGCGCTTCCCGGTCTTCGCCGGCTACATCTCCGGACGGGAACTCGGACTGAAGATCGAAGGCGAACCCAACTATCGGCTCCTCGCCGAGGAACTGAAGCGCGACGGACGCGGCTGGCTCCTCATGCCGCCCGTGCCTTTCGCGCCCGACGAGGTCTGCGAGGTCATGCCCGCCGTCTCGCGCGACGACCAAGGCCGATGGCAGGATCCGCGAGGCCTGATCGCCGAAGGACGTATCTTCTCCCTGAACGCCGATGGCACGCGTCGGCAGGTCTGGACGATCATCAACGGCCGTCCTGAAGGCGACGCCCGCCTCCTCGCCGATGGTGCGACGCTCGCCCGAGCCAAATTCGCCGCCGGCGAACTCGTGCGCCGCGTGCCAGCCAGCGACCGGACCGACTGGGCCCCGGGCGCGGGCCTGCGCACCCTGATTCCTTCGCCCTGCCCGCCCGGCTTGGACGGCCACTGGCTCGGCACCGACGAATCCGGTCACGACATCGTCGCCCGGCTCTTCGGCGGCTTCCGGATGCTGCTCCTCGCCGCCGTCATCTTCCTGCCCTGCGTCTACGGCGTCGGCCTGACGCTCGGGGCAGCGATGGGGTACTTCGGCGGCTGGTTCGACCTCGTGCTGCAACGCATGATGGAAGTCTGGTCGAACATCCCCTTCCTCTACGCCATCATCTTCCTCGCGAGCTTGCTGGAGCCGTCGCTCGCGATCCTCATCCTGATCCTCGTGGCCTTCTCGTGGATCGGACTGGCGCAACAGCTCCGCGCCGCCGCCTACCAGGTCTCCGCGCGGGATTTCGTGACCGCCTCCCGCGCGCTCGGCGCCGGCCACGCCCGCATCATCTGGAGCCACATCCTGCCGAACTGCGCGACCGTCATCCTGACCACGCTGCCTTTCAGCCTGCACGGCTTGGTCTTCTCGCTCTCGGCCCTCGACTACCTCGGCTTCGGCCTGCCGCCCACCGAGCCCTCCTGGGGCGACCTCCTCCACCAAGCCAAAGAGAATTGGCACGCTTGGTGGATCCTCGGCCCCACCCTCGGCTGCCTCGTCGGCACCATGGTCATGATCAACTCCATCGGCGAAGCGCTGCAGGACGCCTTCGACCTCCGCCGCCAACAACGATGAGATTCCTCCTCGCCCTCCTTTGCCTCGTCGGCGCCGCCCACGCGGAGACTTACCAAGACCCCAGGGCCGCGGCCTTCTACGCCGAGCACCCGGACTTCTTCCGCTTCGCCCAGCCGGCCGACCTCCCCAAGGACCTTGTCTGGCAGGACGGCTCTGCTCAGCCGGAATTCGCCGACCCCCGCGCGGTCCGCGGCGGCGTGCTCCGACAGTTCACGACCTCGACCCCGCCGACGCTCAGGCGCGTCGGACCCAACGCCAACAACGGCTTCCGCGGCGAACTTTACGACAACAACGACTTCGGACTGCTCGCCGGGCATCCGGACACCGATGAGATCATCCCCGCCCTCGCGACCAGCTGGGCGATGTCCGCCGACGGCATGACGGCCTATTTCCGCCTGGATCCGAACGCGAAGTTCACCGACGGACAGCCGGTCACCGTCGACGATTACTTCTACACCTTCTACTTCCACCGCTCTCCTTGGGCCAAAGCGGACTGGTATGCCGACCACTACACCCGCGAGTGGGGCGGCGTCACGAAATACGATGACCATACGCTGGCGGTGAAGGCCCCGCGCAAGCGTCCCTATCAGCTGGAACTCCTCGGCGGCCTGCGCCCGACGCCCCGCCAGTTCTTCAAGGACTTCGGCCCTAATTACGAGAAGGCCTACAACGACCGCTTCCACCCGACGACCGGGCCTTATTACGTGAAGCCCGACGGCTTCCTCCGGGAGAAGTCGATCACCCTCACCCGCGTGACCGACTGGTGGGGAGACCGTCGGAAATACTACCGTCATCGCTATAACCCCGACTCCATCCACTACGGCGTCATCCGCGACCTCGACAGCGCCTACTCGTCCATGCTCGCCGGCGAGATCGACTACATGCCGATCATGATGCCGCGCTATTGGTACGGCACCAACGAGAAGAAGGCCTACCAAGAAGGCTACCTCACCAAGGCGCAGTTCTTCAACGACATCCCGCGCCCGCCCTACGGGCTGTACATCAACACCCAGCGTCCCCTGCTTGCGGACGTCAACGTGCGCATCGGTCTCCAGCACGCCACGGACTTCCAGCGCGTCATCGATGGGTTCTATCGCGGCGACTACGAGCGCCTGCAGCAGTTCAGCGAAGGGCTCGGCAAGTTCACCGACCCCGCCCTGCGCGCCCGCCGCTATTCACCCGAGCTCGCCCGGGCCGCCTTCGCCACGGCCGGCTTCACCACGGCCGACGCCGACGGCATCCTGCGCAACGCCGCCGGGGAGCGGCTTTCTTTCCGCCTGACCTTCGATACCTCCGACCGACGCAAATACCTGGCCACTTTGGTCGAGTCCGCCCGCCGCTGCGGCGTCGAACTTCGTCCTGAGACGCTCGAGCACACGACCATGTACCGCAAGGTCATGGAGAAGAACCACGACATCGTCTTCTGGGCCTGGTCGGTCTCCAGCCGGATCCCGGCGCTCTGGGAATCGCATCACTCCGAGAATGCGGTCGAAGTCCTGGCCGACGGACGTAAGGTGCCGAAGCGGCAGACGAACAATATCACCGGCGTCGACGATCGTGAGCTGGACGGCCTCATCGACCGGTTCCGTAACGCGACCGAGGAAGACGAGATGGTCAAGTTGTCGTACGCGATGCAGCACCGCATCCATGATCTGGCGGACTTCATCCCCGGCTTCAAAGTTCCGGGCTACCGCATCGCCCACTGGAACTGGGTCAAGTTCCCCGCGGGCTTCGACGTCCGTGCCGCCGAGGACCCAGGCCAATACGGCCTCTTCTGGCTCGACCCCGCCCAGCGCGAGACCGACCTCAGGGATTTCCGCGACGGGAAGACACGCGGCGCGCCGAAGACCGTGATCGAGGATCGCTGGCGCTCCGAATGACCGCCGTTCTTCCTTCCCCTTCCTCCGCCCCCGACCTAACCTCCGACCCATGTCCGCCGAGCCTCTCCTGAAAGTCCAGGACCTCAGCGTCACCTTCCGCAACGGTGACCGCGAGACCGTCGCCGCCCAAGGCGTGAGCTACGAGCTGGCCGCCGGCGAGGTGCTGGCGGTCGTCGGCGAATCCGGTTCCGGCAAGTCCGTCACCGCCCTGGCCCTCACGCGGCTCCTCCCTCCTGCCCCCGGCTGCGTGCTCGGCGGCTCCGTCCGCCTGCAGGGCGTCGAACTCCTCACCCTGCCCGAAGCCCAGCTAGCCAAAGTCCGCGGCGGTTCCATCGCCTACATCTTCCAGGAACCCGGCAGCTCCCTGAATCCCGTCTACACGATCGGCTTCCAGATCGGCGAAGCCATCTCCCTGCATCGCCCGGAAATCAAGGATGTCCGCGCCGAAGTCATCCGCGCCCTCACGGAAGTCCATATCAACGACCCGGCCCGCGTGGCGGAACAGTATCCCCATGAGCTGTCCGGCGGCATGCAGCAGCGCGCGATGATCGCCATGGCCCTCGCCTGCGACCCGAAGATCCTCGTCGCCGACGAGCCGACCACCGCGCTCGACGTGACCATCCAGAAGGAGATCATGGACCTCCTCGCCCGCCTGCGACGGGAGCGGGGCATGAGCATCATCCTCATCACCCATAATTTCGGCATCATCGCGAACTTCGCCGACAAGGTGCAGGTGATGTGGAAGGGCCGTATCGTCGAGAGCGGCCCGGTCGCCCAGGTCATGAGTACGCAGACCCATCCTTACACCAAGGCGCTGATCGCCTGCATCCCGCGGCTCGGCCAGCGTCGACGCCGCCTCACCACCCTCTCCGAGGAACTCAAAGTCTCCCGATGAGCGACAACCTCCTCGAAATCAGCGGACTCTCCGTCCACTACCCCGGTCGCGCCGCCTGGTTCTTCCAGAAAGCCGCGCCGAAGAAGGCCGTGGATGATATCTCCTTCGTCGTCCCCAGGGGCAAGACGGTCGGACTCGTCGGCGAATCCGGCTCGGGCAAGACCACGACCGGCCGCGCCATCGTGAAGCTCGCCCCCCTGACCGCCGGAAGCATCCGTTACCAAGGCCAGGACATCGGCACGCTCTCGAACGCCGCCTTCCTCCCCTGGCGCAAGAAGATCCAGATGATCTTCCAGGATCCGTATAACTCGCTCAACCCGCGGGCCGACATCCTGAGCATCCTCTCCGAGCCGCTCGAGATCCACTTCCCCGCGATGAGCCGCGCCGACCGCGAGGCCCGTTGCGCCGAACTCCTCCGCAGCGTCCAGCTCCCGGCCGAACACCTCCGTCGTCACCCGCACGAATTCTCCGGCGGCCAGCGCCAGCGCATCGGCATCGCCCGCGCCCTCGCCGTGCAGCCCGAGCTCATCATCTGCGACGAACCCGTCTCGGCGCTCGACGTCTCCGTCCAGGCCGAAGTCGTGAACCTGCTTCAGGACCTCCAGGAACAGTTCGGCCTCACCTACCTCTTCATCGCCCACGACCTCGCCGTCGTCGAACATGTCAGCGACCACATCCTCGTGATGTCCAAAGGCAAGATCGTCGAGCAAGGCACGCCCGCGCAGATCCTCGGCGACCCGCAGGAAGCCTACACGAAGACGCTGCTGGCCGCGGTGCCCCGGTTCTGATGTCCGCGGACGCACAGGCCACGAAGCCGGGCGCGCTCGACGGCACGACGCGCGGCCTCGGCCTGTTGCTGGTCGGCATGGCGGCTTTCGCGACCTGGGACCAGTGGGCCATCTGGAGCACCAAGGATGACTACACCTTCGGCTACCTCGTGCCCTTCTTCTCGGCTTATGTGCTCTGGGACCGCTGGGACGAACTGCGGGCGTTGCTGACCGGCGAACGCTCGCACGTCACCGCCCCGGCGTCACGCGCCGGCCTGCTCGGCGTCCAGCTGTTCGCTTTCCTCGCCGTCGCCTGCTTCGGGCTCGGCGCGGCGGCGCGGGCCGTCTTCGGCACCGGCGTCGGTCCGACCTTGGCCATCGCCTTCGGGCTTACCGGTGCGGCGCTCGCGTTCGGCTACCTCTCCGCGCGCGGGCCGCAGGATTCGGCGGCGACCGCCGCCACGCGCTGGCATGCCGTGGGCCTGCTCCTCTTTCCCGCGGGCGTATGGCTCATCTCCGGCCCCTTCCTCTACCTCGTCGACAATCAGATCAAGGGCGCGCTGCTCACGAACGTCACCGAGATCGTCTCCGGCCTCCTGCGCGCGTGCGGTCACGTCATCCGCGTGAACGGCAACACCATCGTCTTCCCGAACGGCGACGCCGTGGGCGTGGCGGAAGCCTGCTCCGGCATCCGCTCCCTGTCCGCCTGCGTCTTCGCCGGCGCCTTCCTCGGCGCGGTTTTCCTCGAAGGCGGATTTATCGGCGCGCTGCTGCGGAAGGTGTCGCTGATCGCGCTGGCCGGTTTCACCGCCATCCTGCTCAACATCGGCCGCAACGCCTACCTCACCTTCCACGCCTTGGAGCATGGCTCGAAATCCCTCGACCGCGACCTCGCGGGGATCGAGCACGGCCAGGCCGGCTTCTCGTCCTTGGGTTCGGTGCACGACCTCGCCGGTAACGTCGCCATGGTCGCCGCCCTCCTGCTCCTCGTGGCCTTCGTGCCGTTCCTCAACCGGCTCGGCCGACCCCAGACTCCCCCTTCCGAAGCATGAAGATCCTTTTCGTGACCCCTGAACTCGCGCCTTGGTCCAAGGCCGGCGGCCTTGGCGACGCCACCGTCGCGTTGGGCAAGGCCTTGGCCGCGCTCGGTCACGACGTCCGCGCCGTCACCCCGCTCTACGGGTCGGTCCCGGGTCGCGAGCAGATGGGCACGCTCGTCGAATCCCTCAAGGTCGGCGTCAGCGGCGACCCTCGCCGCGCCGCCTGCCGCGTGCGGACCCTCGCGGTGTCACCAGGCTTCGAAGCCTGGTTCATCGAGCACGAAGATTTCTACGGCGCCCGGGAGATCTACCCCGCGCGCGAGGACGCCGGCGAACGCGCGGCCTTCTTCGGCCGGGCCGGCTTGGACGCCTGCCTGGCGACCAGCTGGATCCCGGACATCGTCCATTGCCACGACTGGACCGCGGGCCTCGTGCCCGTGCTGCTCAACACCACGCTCAAGCACACCGCCCTCGGCGGCGCCCGCACGGCGATCTCCATCCACAACCTGCAGCACCAAGGCCTGCACCCTCGGCGCCTCATGACCTACCTCGGCCTGCCGGAATTCCTCTGGAGCCCGCAGGAGCTCGAATGCCTCGGCGGCGTCAACTTCCTCAAAGGCGGCATCCTGCACGCCGGCAAGGTCATCACCGTCAGCCCGACCTACGCGAAGGAGATCCTCACGCCCGCTTTCGGCTACGGCCTCGACGAAGTCGTGCGCCGACGCGCCGGCGCGCTCCGCGGCATCCTCAACGGCGGAGACCGCGACGAATGGGATCCGGCGACCGACAAACATCTCGCGAAGACGTTCTCCGCGGCCAAGCCCGCCGGCAAGGCCGAGTGCAAGACCGCGCTCCTACGCGAGCTCGACCTGCCGACCGATGACGAACTTCCGCTCGTGGGCGTGATCTCGCGCCTCTGGGAACAGAAAGGCCTCGACCTCGCCGCGGCCGTGCTCCCGCGTTTCCTGCGCGAACAGAAGCTGCGCTTCGTTTTGCTCGGCAGCGGTGACGCCGCGCTCGAGAACGAGTATCGTCGGCTCGCGGCCGACTTCCCGCGCCTTTGCGCCGTGCGCATCGGCTACGACAACGGCCTCTCGCATCGCATCGAAGCCGGCAGCGACTTCTTCCTCATGCCGAGCCGCTTCGAACCGTGCGGACTCAACCAGATGTATTCGATGGCCTACGGCACGCTGCCGATCGTGCGCGCGACCGGCGGCCTCGCCGACACCGTCACCGGCTGGGACGGCAAAGAGCAAGGCACCGGCATCGTGTTCGAGCACGCCGATCAGGGTGGAATCGCCTGGGCCTTGGAGCGTGCGCTCGAGCTTTACGACCAACCCAAGGCCTTCAAAGCCCTGCGGAAGCAGGCCATGAAGCAGGATTTCAGCTGGGCGCGGGCCGCCGAAGAGCACGTCGCAGTCTATCAGTCGGCCTGAGACCAGTTTCCGACAGCTTCTTAAGCCTAAAAAAAGACAGATTTCGGTCGTATTGCCGAAAAACGACCTGAATCGGTCAATTTCTTGTGCCAATGGCACGGATTTAGGCTTTGGCACGGGGTAAGCATTAGGGGTGGTGCCATGAAGCACATCACCGCCCTCACCCTCACCACCCTCCTCGCCGCGACCGGTCTCGCCCAGACCGCCGCTGCTGCCGCTCCCGCTCCGGTCGCCCTCGACCTGACGGTCGGCTACGACAGCGAGTACTACTATCGAGGCCTCTGGTTCTCGAACGACAACACCTGGTTCAACCTCGGCGCTTC
>JBKCKE010000114.1:0-33902 GCA_046301395.1 Verrucomicrobiota bacterium
GTTGATGAGCTGGATGTAGTCGATGACCACCATGTCCAGGGGCGTGCGGGCGTGGACACGGCGGCACTTGGCGCGGATCTCGAGGATGTTCTGGCCGCCGTTGTCGTCGACCACCAGCGGGAGGCCCTTGTACTCGTTGGCGGCCTGGACGAGGTCCACCTGCATACGCTCGTCGGGGTGGGCGGTACGCAGCTTCTGCATGTTCACGCGGGCGCGGGAGCAGAGCAGACGGAGGGCCAGCTCGCGGGCCGGCATTTCGAGAGAGAACAGCAGGACATTGGACGGCTTGCGGTTCTCGCTGGGCTTGGGGAACAGCGCGGCCTCGATGAAGTTGAGGGCGATGGACGTCTTGCCCATGCCGGGACGGGCCGCGACGACGATCATCTGGCCGGGCTGGAAACCGAAGGTCATCGCGTCGAGGTCCGGGAAGCCCGTCGGGACGCCTTGGACCGAGTTACGGTCGCGGATGATGCGCTGGACCAGTTCCATCGCCTCGGCGATGGGTCCGTCGATCGTCTGGGCGGACTCGGAGATGCGGTCTTCGCTGATGCGGAAGAAGGACTGCTCGACCTCCTCGAGGAGGCGCTCGATGCCCTCGGCGTGCGTGTGGGCCTTCTCGACCGTCGTGACGGCGGTGGAGATCAGCTGCCGGAGGAAGTGCTTCTCACGGATGATCGCGAGCCAGTGGGGCGCGTGGGCGCTCGAGGAGATCAGGCCCGTCAGCTCGTTGACGTAAGTCGCGCCGCCGGCGGACTCCAGTTTGCCGTCGCGGCGCAGCTGTTCGGTGAGCGTGATCTCGTCGATGCCCGTGCTCGCCTGCGCGAGCTTGACGGCGATCTCGTAGATGTCCTGGTGCTTCGGATCGAAGAAGTAATCCGGCGTGACGCGCTGCTCGAGGCAGCGCTGCAAGGTGTCGCCGCCGTCGATGACGATGCTCGCGATCAGGCCGCGCTCGGCGTCGAGGTTATGGGGCGGGACGCGGTCGCCGTAGTTGGGGGCGGCTTCGCGGCGCTGGCGCTGGGGTCGTTCGGCCATGGGAAAAAGCGGAGTATGGGCGGGGGCGGTCCGGTGGACAGCGCCAAACAGGGCGGACGTTCACGCCTTGTTCACGGCCTATTCACAGGTGCGGGGACCCCGGAAAACAAAAAGGCGCGAAGTTCGCACTTCGCGCCTTTCCGGGGAGCCGGTCCGCTTACTCGGACTTGGCGGCCTTTTCCTTGCGGGGCTTGCGGGCCTTCTTGTCGTCGCGGTACTCGCGCTCTTCGGCCTCGGGAGCCTCTTCGGCGGCGACTTCGATCGGGTTCTCGGAGACGACCTCGAACTCCTGCTCCACCATGACGGAGCCATGGAGGCGGATGCTCGTGGTGTGCTTGCCGAGGAGCTTGACCGGGCCCTGGCCGAGATGGATGCGCTTGCGCTCGATCTCGATGCCGTGCTCGGCGAGCTTGGCGGAGATTTCGGCGGTGCTGATCGCGCCGAACATCTTGCCTCCTTCGCCGGTCTTGACGGCGAAGACGAGCTTGATGGCGGCCAGCTTGGCGGCGGTCTCGTTGGCGACCTCGAGGTCGCGGGCTTCACGGACTTCGCGGGCCTTCTTGAGGGCCTCGACGTACTTCGTGTTGGAGCGGTTGACGGGGAGCGCGATGCCCTGCGGAAGCAGGAAGTTACGGGCGAAGCCCGCGCGGACGCGGACCTGTTCGCCTTCGGCGCCTAGGCCGTCGACGGGCTTGATGAGGAGGACTTCGGTGAATGCCATGATCTTGCTTGGGTTATAAGGTTGGGGAGGGAAAGTTTAGAACGGGACGTCGTCGCCGCCGTGGTCGCCGGAAGGAGCCGGGGTGTCGTTGCCGCCGCGGGAGCGGGGAGCGGAACCGCCCTCTTCGCCACCCTGGGACTTGCCGCCGATGAAGGTGAAGTTCTCGAGGACGACGCCGAGGCGCGAACGCTTCTCGCCGGTCTTCTTGTCTTCCCACTGGTCGAGCTTGAGGCGGCCTTCGACGAGGATGCCGGAGCCCTTGCCGCAGTACTTGGCGATGATCTCGGCCTGCTTGCCGTAGCTCTCGATGTCGACGTAGGTGACTTCCTCGCGCTTCTCGCCTTCCTTGGTGGTGTAGGCGCGGTTGACGGCGAGGGAGAACTTCGTGAGGGCCTGGCCGGACGGAAGGGCGCGGGCCTCGGGGTCGCGGGTCATGTTGCCCGCGAGGATCACGCGATTGAAGGAAGAGGCCACGGCGAGGCGGGGTCGGAGATTACTTGGTCACCTGCACGAGCAGGCGATTGATGGTACGGTCGAGACGGAGCTTCTCGCGGAAGGTCGTCGGAGCGTTGACCGGGCCTTCGAAGTGGAACTGGACGTAGAGGCCGGAGGGGAACTTGCGGTCGACGACGCGCGAGAACTCCTTCTGGCCGAGGTTCTCGACCTCGTTGACCTTGCAGTCGATGGACTTCAGGACGTCCTTGAGCTTGTCGATGACGGTCTCGGGCGCATCCGTCGAGCCGCGGAGGTCGAGGATGAGGCTGGCGCGGTAGGCGCGGCGGATCGTGGCGGTGGTCATGGTGATGGTGATTTTCTGTTGGTGAGGTTTTGGGCGGCCGGGAGGCCTTGGGAAAGGAGGGTTTCGAGGTTTCTGATGAAGTCGGGAATGCGCTGGGTCAGGAGGGCGAGGTCGGCGTCGGGGAAACGTCCGAGGACGTGGTCGGCGAGATCTTGGCCGGGGTGCTTCTTCGGTCCGATGCCCAGACGGGCGCGGACGAATTGCTCGCCAAGGTGGCGGATGCAGCTGGCGACGCCGTTGTGGCCGGCGGCGGAACCTCCCAGGGAGAGGCGGAGCTGACCGGGCTCGAAGGCGATGTCATCGTGGAGGACGACGAGCTCAGGGAGCTCGATCCGGTGGAACCGGAGGAAGGCCGCCAGTGGCGACCCGCTGTCGTTCATGAAGGTGAGCGGCTTGATCAGATGGACGGAGGAACCTCCGAACGTGATTTTCGCGACCGAGGCCGAAAAACGGCTCTCTTCCTTCCACACCGCGCCGGCCTGGGAGGCCAGCGTGTCGATGACGATCCAACCCGCGTTGTGGCGGGTGGCGGCATATTCTCGGCCCGGATTGCCGAGGGCGGCGATGACCGAGAATGGCATTTGACTTCAAAGAACAGGTACCGGGAACGCCCGGCGCGGAAATTACTTCTTGGCGGCAGGCGCAGCGGCGGCCGCAGGAGCGGCACCGGCGGCGGGAGCAGCGGCAGCGCCTTCGGCAGGAGCAGCAGCGGCGGCACCGGCGGCGGGGGTCGCCTCGGGAGCGGCTTCTTCTTCGGCCATTTCGGAGCAGACGATGACGACGCGCTTGGGGTCGCCCGGGAAAGTGATGCCAGCCGGGGCCTTGACCTCGCCGACGTGGATGGACTCGTTGACCTTGAGCTCGGTGACGTCGATTTCGATGAACTCAGGGAGGTCCTTCGGGAGACAGCGGACGTTGATGGTCTGGGAGACGATGGCGAGCGTGCCGCCGTCGGTCTTGACGCCGTAAGCTTCGCCGACGGCGCGCACCGGGATGGCGGCGGTCATCGGGGAGTTCGGGTCGATCTCCATGATGTCGATATGGAGGAACTTCTGGGTGATCGGGTGACGCTGGAACTCCTTGATGAGGGAGAGCATCTTCTTGCCGTCGACATCGAGGTTGATGAGGGAGGCGGCATTGCCCTTGGCGCGCATGAGGTCACGGAAGGCCTCCTGCTTGACGGCGACGCTCTGGTTGCCGGACTTGCCGTAGATGATGGCGGGGATGGAGCCATCGACGCGGAGGCGGCGGGCGGGGCCGCGGCCATGGAGCGCGCGGCTGGTGACGTTAAGGGTGAGCTGCTTCATGTTGGTATAAGGTCTTTTGGTGCCCAGTGAGTCGCGGACCCGCGTCATGCGGCCGTGCCTCGCCTAGGGAAAGGAGGGTCGAACCTGATAAACCCAGCCCCAGAAGCAAGCGGTAAATTAAAAGGGGGTCTTCCTGGTGGAAAACCCCCTCGAAACCCGCTTTTAGCGATTTGGCTTACTTATAGGAGGCCAGGAAGGCGGCGATATCGGCCACGTCCTGGGCGCTCAGACCCAGCTGCTCGCCGGACATCATGAGGGACTGGGTCATCTTGGTCTGCCCGCCGGCGACCCGGTCCTTGGGGACGAGCTGGGTGAGGCCGCCGGTCGAGGTGATGACGATCGGATCGTTATTGGACTGGAGGCGACCGTCGATGCGTCCGCCGGCCTTCAGCTTAAGGGAGACGCCTTCGTACCCGAGGGCGATGTCCGCCGAGGGGTTGACGATGGCACGGACGAGGGCCTCGCGGCTCTGGCGGGCGGCCCAGCCCTTGAGTTCCGGACCGTAAGCCGGACCGTTGCCGTTGAGCTGGTGGCACATGATGCAGCGCTGGGCGAGGGCGGCGCCCTTGGCGGCGTCGCCGGTCTTGGCGAGGACGTCCTGCTCGGTGTAGGTACCGGCCGGAGCTTCCGGCACTTCGACGGCGTTCACGACGACCTTCTTGGCGTCGTAGACGCCGGCGTTCTTGAGCTCGGCGCGGATGTCGTAGGCCGACCAGAGGCCGGTCATCCGCATCAGGGCCCAGCCTTTGGCTTCGGAGGCGGAGGGCGAACCGTCGGCGCAGAGCTTGATCATCGCGAGGGCGGCTTCCTTGCTGTCGACGAACGAGAGCGATTCGACGGCGAGCGTGCGGGAGGCCTGCGAGACCTTGGCGGAAGAAGCGCGGGCGAGGAACTCCGGCACCGCGGAGGCCGGGTGGAGGAGCCAGGCGATGCGCTCGACTTCCGGCGACCAGGCTTCGGCGCCATCCTTGGCGAGCGTCGACTTCACGGCGGACCAGACGGCGTCCTGCTTGTTGGCGGAGCCGCTACCGAAGGCGGCGACGGAGTTCTTGTCGGAGACGTCGAGACGACGGGCGAGCTCGATCAGGATCGGCACGGCCTTGTCGGCCGGGGCGGCGTGGAGCGACGTGGCGACGTCGCGACGGACGGCGACATCGGCATCGGCGGCGAGCTCGGCGGCGATGCCAAGCGTGTCATGACCGGCGCGGCGCAGCGACGGGAAGGCCAGGCGACGCAGCGAAGGATTGGCATCCTTGAGGAGCGCCTTGGTGCGGGTGACGCCTTCTTCGCCGAGGTGAGGCAGGAGCCAGACGCCGCGGGCGGCGACATACGGATTGGCGTCGCGAAGGATCTCCGAGACGACCGGCAGGGACTTGGCGCCGAAACCTTTGAGCGCGTTGAAGCCGAGGTGACGGACGTTCACGGCCGGGTTGCGCAGCACGGCGGCGGCGCCTTCGGGCGTGGAGACGTCGATCTTCGGGACGACGGACTTGAAGCCCTTCGGAGCGATGCGGTAGATCGCGCCCGTGCAAGTATCATCGAGGGTCTGGTGGCCACCGACGCGGGAGTCATACCAATCGGCGACGTAGATGGCGCCGTCGGGGCCGACGGCGACGTCGGACGGGCGGAAGAGGATGCGCTCGTTGGGCTTGGCGGCTTCCTCGGGCGAGATCTTCTTGAAGTCGGTGCCGACGAACTCGCGGGCCGGATTGGAGGTGATGAGGTCCTTGCGCGTGGACTCATTAAGGGCGTAGGTGCCCTTCTGCGGTGCCAACTTGTAGGCGAAGACCGTGTTGCGCGAGGGCTCACAGTTCAGGAGCGTGCCGGCCCAGGCTTCGCCAAGCGCGCCGTTCTCGTAGACCGTGATGCCGGTGGGCGAACCGCCGCCATAGACGTCGCCGACGTCCATCGTATCGGGATCGTCCTGACGCCAGTGCGCGCGGGGCATCGACTGGCCGGGACGCTTGACGGAGCCGTAGCTCGCGCCCGTCGGAGTGGTGTAGCCAGCCGAACCGTATTCGAGGATGAAGGAAGTGCGGCAGCTTTGGGAGTCGTCGTTGTCGCCCTGGAAGAGGTCGCCGAGGGAGGACGGGAAGCTTTCGAAGCTGTTGCGGTAGCCGTTGCCGAGGATCTCGAGTCCGGTGCCGTCGGCGTTGAGGCGGCCGGAGAAGCCGGAGGACCAGACGAAGCCGTCGTCGCTCTTCGTGCCGATATTGGCGCGGGCGTCGAAGGGCCACTTGCCGCCGCGTTCGTCGACGTAGTTGCTGGTGACGCGGAAGGTCTTGCCCGACTTGTCGGTCACGACCGCGCCGCAGTTGCCGGAGTTGATGTAGAGCTTGCCGTCCGGACCGGCGACGACGGCGTGGAGCGAATGGTCATGGTCCTGACCGCCGAAGCCGGTGAGGAAGGTCTCCTGCTTGTCGACGGCGGCGTCGAACTTGCCGTCGCGGTTCACGTCGGTGTACTTCGTGATGGTCGGGGCGTGCGAGACGTAGACGACGTTGTCGATGACGGCGATGCCGAGCGGGGAGGTCCAGTCGGGGTTCTGCACGAAAGTCTGGACGGAGTCGGCGAAGCCCTGGCCCTTGGTATCGCTGAGGACGATCACGCGGTCGCCTTCGGGGCGACGCTTGCCGCCCTTGTTATAGGTGCGGTAGTTGACGCCTTCGTTGACCCAGAGGCGGCCTTGGGCGTCGAAATCGATGTTGGTCGGATTCGCCAGCATCGGCGAACGGGCCCACAAGGTGACCTCGAGACCTTCGGGCAGCTGGAAGAGCCCGGCCGGGAGAGAGCCGCCTTCGGAAGGCTTATAAGGCTCGGGCGCCGGAAGCTTGGCGGCGGGCACGGACTTGGGGGCGGTCTTGGGGGCAGCCACGAGGGACGCGGCGGCCAGGAGGAAAAACGCGGTACGGGGGAGCATGGGGGTGAAGGTTTCTACATCCCCGAGGGCCGCAAGTTCCAGCCTATCTTTTCGGAAGCCCCCTGCCCTGCCTCAGTTCAGGCCCACCACTGACGGAGCGTGGCGAAATCCTTACGCGTCGCGGCGACCGCCGCCTGCAGGGCGCCCGGGTCCGTGACCTTGCCCTTGAGGTATTCTACGTGGAGGCAGACCGGCCCGGCGTAGCCGGACTTGCGGAGCAACGCCACCGAGTCCTTGCCCACGGAGCCTTCGGACAACGGGCAACCGACCGGCACCCTGCCCTCCCACTGGAAACTCTTGAAGTAGACCATCGAGATATGGTCGCGGGCCAAGGCGAGTTCGTTGGGCCAGGAAAGGCCGCCTTCGACCATCGCGTGGAAGAAGTCGAAGTTCCAGGACAGCTCATCAGGGCGGTAATCCTTCATCAGCATCGCCATGTCCCAGACGCCTGCGCCGACATACTTGGCGCCGGAATGATTCTGGTAGCCCGGCAGGATGCGGACCTCACGGCTGAGCGCGACAAGGTCACGGAGCTGCGGTTTGATCTCATCGAGCTGGGCCCACGGCGATTTGCCGGCGGCGTAGGCGTACCACTTCATGCGGTAGCTCGGGATGCCGAGGGCGGCGCCGGTACGGAGCACCTTCTCCGTCCGGTCGGCCGTATTGACCGTATTGATGTCAGTCGTCATCAGCGTGATCGCCACGCCGCATTTCTTGAAGGCTTCGACGAGCTTCGGCAGGTCCTCCTCGACGCGCGCGGGCTCGACATGCCCGCCCTTGCGGACGGGCACTTCGACGCCTTTGAAACCGAGTTCCGCGACCGTCTCGGCGAGCACTTCGTAAGGCAGGCCGACGAGATGCTTCGTGAAGAGACTGAAGGCCGGAGTCGTCGGCGAGGGCGTCGCCGCGAGCAAGGGCCGGAGCATCGCTCCCGCCATCAGCGAACCGGAGAGACCCAGCAGCGAACGGCGGGAGAGCATCGGCTTACTTACGGACGATGCGCTTGACCTGACCGGTGAGCGAAGCGACGAGCACGTCGCCGTTGCTGGGGTCGTGGCCGAAGCCGGCGACGGTGGCGTCGCGGGCGATCTCACGGGATTCCCAGCGGCCGCCGCGCTCATGCAGCGAGAAGATGCGGCCCGAGGCGAAGTCACCGAAGACATAGGCGCCAGCGATGGCCGGGACGCGGTCGCCGCGGCAGACGACGCCACCCGTCACGGAGTTGCCGAGCTTGCGGTCGTACTCGTGGATCGGAGCCTTGAAGTCGGAAGCGGGGGCGAGCTCAGGCTTGGCCTTCTTGCCACCGGAGTCCTTCTGGTTGAAGAGGTGGAAGCCCTCGACGTCGTGCCAGCCGTAGTCGCCGCCGGACACCAGGATGTCGATTTCCTCGTAGAGGCCCTGGCCGACGTCGCCGGCGAAGCAGGTGCCCGTCTGGGGGTCGAAGGAGAAGCGCCAAGCGTTACGCAGGCCGGTGGCCCAGGTCTCGGTCCGGACCGAGGCGGGCTCGACGGGGCGGCCGCGATGGGAGGTGACCTTAAGGAAGGGGTTGTCGGCCGGGATGGCGTAGAAGGCCTGGCCCTTGGCGTCGGTCACGACGGAGGCGTGGGGGTTGGGGGCGGGGTTGCCGGCCTTCTTATCGACGTCGATCCGGTAGACCGCGGCATGGAAGCCCTTATTGATGTAACCCGCCGTATCGAAGGCATCGCCGCCGGCGCCGCCGTCGCCGCAGCTGATGTAGAGGTAGCCATCGGGGCCGAAGTGCAGGTCGCCGCCGTTATGGTTGGCCGCCGGGTCGAGCTGAGTGATGAACGGCTGCTCGGACTGGGGGTCGACCTTAAAGGGCTCGACGCTCGAAAGAAGGAAGCGGGAAACGCGCTGGTGAAGCTTACCATCAATCCTAAGACTATAATAGACAAAGACTTGCTTATTTTCCTTATACTTCGGATGGACGGCGAAACCGAGGAAACCGCACTCGCCGGCGGCGTCGAACTTGCCGTCCTTGGGGTTAAGCTGGAAGACCTCCGTCTTGACCGGCTTACCCGCGGTGAGGCCCGAGATCAGCTGGACCTTGCCGCCGAGGAAGTCGCCCCCCTTCTTCTTCTTATCCGTGGAGGTGCCGGGGGCTGGGTCGCCCTTCTCGATCACGAAGACGGCGTCCTTGCTTCCGGGCAGAGGCGAGACCGCGACCGGGAGGCTGAACTTCATGTCCGCGAAGGCGGGCTCCAGGGAGACGACCGCGTCTTGCGCGACGGCGGAAGTCATCCCGAGAAGGAGCGAGAACAGGAGGGCGGCGGACGGGCGGAGTCTCATGGCTTGGGGGTGTACGAGACACCTAAGTCGGAAGGCGGGCGCATGCAAAAGATTTTTTGCGGGCAAGACGGGCCCGGAAGAAACCTTCACCCTGCCCTTATTTTTCGCTGGTTTTCAGCGCACGGTTCGCTACTTAATACACCCGCATCACTGCACAACCAACCCACAAACAACATGTCCAAAGCCCTCACCAAGTCCCAAATCGCCGGTGCCATCGCCGAAAAAGCTGAGATCAGCAAGAAGCAGGCCACCGCGATCCTCGAGATCATCGCCGCCCTCGCCTACAAGAACGCGAAGAACTCCTTCACGCTCCCGGGCCTCGGCAAGCTCGTCCTCGTCCACCGCAAAGCTCGCCAGGGTCGCAACCCGGCCACCGGCGAAACGATCCAGATCAAGGCCAAGAAGGTCGTGAAGTTCCGCGTGGCCAAGGCCGCCAAGGACGCGATCCTCGGCGCCAAGTAATCTCTCACGAGATGCTCGCTGAAAGGCGCTCCGCAAGGAGCGCCTTTTTTGTTGGCCGCGTCCGCGCGCCTCGCATCCCGCGCCGACGGGCACGGTTTTTCTTGCACGCGCCGATGCGCGCGGAATGAATGAAGGCACGCAATCCGCCCGGGTGGCGAAATGGCAGCCGCAGCGGACTCAAAATCCGCCGCCCTCTAAAGGCGTGAAGGTTCGAGTCCTTTCCCGGGCACTTGCGGCGAAGATCGCCGACGTCGCGCAAGCCTCGTCGCGCGAACCCGCGTTCAACGCGCGTAGGCGACGACGGCGAGCGAAGCAGCG
Organism: Verrucomicrobiota bacterium; assembly: GCA_046301395.1. Taxonomy (GTDB): domain Bacteria; phylum Verrucomicrobiota; class Verrucomicrobiia; order Opitutales; family UBA953; genus UBA953. Next base: position 9,873 of record JBKCKE010000114.1, read on the forward strand.
AGCATCAGCGCGAACACCAGCACGGAAGCGCAGCCGCGGTTCGACAGACGCTCCTTGTAAGAGAGGCCGCTGCCCGGAACACCCACCGTGCCGTCGACGCGATCCTTGCGCACGTTGACGGTCGCGCCCGGGCGGCCGACGGAAAGCGAAGTCCCCGTCTTCGAGACGTTGATCCGGAAGAAGCGGCCGAGCGGGATGACTTTACGGAAGCGGAAGAAACCCATCGGGAGCCAGCGTGGCGGCCGTCCGAGGGCAGGCAAGCCCGCCGGCCAGGCCATTACCCGCTTTCTTATGACACTCTGCAACGCAGGTCCCGCTTGCCTTCCGGCGGGCGGCCGCCCATAGTACCGTCAGTTCATTCAGTAGTCGCATCACGAGCAGGACGGGCGAAAGCCGAACCTGCACCAACCGAGCCCTTCCGGGCCACGGTGGTCATCGGAGCCGCAAGGCGCCGAGATGAGAGCCGAAAGGCTAAAAATCACAGTCCCCTGAGGATTGATCGTGTTGCGCGTCCCTTTCACCGCCGCCCATCATGATCAACACCCAAGACACCGCCGCCCGTCCCGCCGCCCCCAAGCTGTCCATCCGCGTCAGCGAGGCCAACCGCCTGCACCACCTCTGGAACAACAACGGGACGTGGTGGCTGCACTACACCGAGCACCTCGCGGACTTCACCAAGCGCCGCGTCCGGCGTTCGCTCCGCACCCACGACCTCGAGCTGGCGATCCGTCGACGTGACGAAGCGCTGAACTCGGCCGTCGCCTGAACGCCATGAACTGGCGCCGGCTCCTGGCGATCGTCGCTTCCACGCGCTGGTCGCGCGGCGGCTCCGATCAGAAGCGGGCGCCGACGCGTCCGCCCAGACCCCAGGTCGCCGCCGGCTGGAACGCGCCCTGCGTCTCGCCGTCATGCTTGAAGCTATGGCGCGCGAACGGCACCCACTCGAACTGAGCGCGCGCGAACCACGTGCCGGAAGCCTCGAGGAATTGCGTGACGCCGAAGCGGATCGGCACTTCACCGACGATCACGGCCCGGCTGCCATAAGCGGCGTCGGCGAGGCGGAAGTTGAGGGTCTCGTACGCCACCGAAAGATCTACCGTCGTCGAGCGGTCTTCCATGGGGAAGCCACGGAAGATGATGCCGTTCTGCAGGCCCGTCGCGCGGAGTTCGACCTCGGCATACCGGCACGGACGCCAGAAAGCCTTCACGTAAGGGACGGGGAGGATCGAATTCTCGAAGCGATCCTGGAACATCAGGCCGAGCGCGACATCGGTCTCATCGTCGGGTCGCCAGCGCAGCGCGCCGCCCAGGCCCCAGCGGAATCCATCGGTCAGGCCGACCGATTCTTCAGCCGCGAGCTCCAGACCATAGATCACCTGACCCGCATACTTGTCCGTCAGCTTCCATTGACGGAAGCCGGACAGCATCAGGTCCTGCGTATTCCCATAAGAACGATCGGTCCCGGCGACCGCGCCGGTGAAGTCATGCTCGTAACGATACCACTCCAGGTCGATGGCCCGGTCGTCGGTCTGGTAGATCAGTTCGGCGCCGGAACGGGAACGTCCGAAGGACCCCGTCACGCCGCCCGCATGGGAGATAACGTCGGCATCCCGGTACTGGCCGTCGGCCATCAGCAGCCAAGGCTTGGGCTGAGTCTGGCCTAAGGACTCCGAGGAGATGAGTAAGAATGAGCAAATTAAGCCGATTTGCTCAACTTTGTGCAGACGTTTCATCGTATAAAAATAAATTATTCCCGAAAATCTTGGATAGCAAGCGGGTAGGTGGCGCTGGTCGTTTTATGGCACGATTTTTGCTTAATTAGTCGCAACATGCTTATTTCTGCCACTCCGGCGCCGAACACCGCCGACAACGTCTGGGTCCTGATCAGCACCGCCCTAGTCCTGATGATGTGCATCCCAGGCCTCTTCCTCTTCTACGGCGGTCTCGTCCGGGGTAAGAACGTGCTCTCGGTCGCGGCGCAATGCTTGGCGCTGACCGCCATGGGCATCCTCATGTGGTGGGCCTTCGGCTACAGCTTCGTCTTCGGCAAGAACTTCGCGGGCGGTTTCCTCGGACACATCTTCGGCGGCAGCGAGCACCTCGGATTCGCCGGCCTCGGCTTCACGCCTGACACCGCCTACGCGGCCGGGATTTCCTCGGGCACCTTCGCCCTCTTCCAGGCCATGTTCGCCGCCATCACGCCGGCGCTCATCATCGGCGCGGTCGCCGAGCGCATGAAGTTCTCCGCCGTGCTGCTCTTCTCCTTCCTCTGGACGGTGCTCGTCTATTACCCCGTCGCGCATGCCGTCTGGGGCGCCACCGGCGACTTCTCCGGCATCGCCAACGCGGACGCCGCCTTCAAGGCCGCGGACTTCGCCGGCGGTATCGTCGTGCACATGACCTCGGGCTGGTCCGCCCTGCTCCTCTGCGTGCTCGTCGGCCCGCGCATCGGCTTCGGCAAGCGCGCGATGCCGCCGCACAGCATGGTCCTCTGCGTGATCGGCACCGGCCTGCTCTGGGCCGGCTGGTATGGCTTCAACGCCGGTTCGGCCCTCGCCGCCGATGGCGTGGCCCTGCAGGCCTTCCTGACCACCACGCTCGGCGCGGCTACGGCCACGATGACGTGGGCGCTCGTGGAGAAGGTCCACCGCGGCAAAATCTCGGTCCTCGGTCTTTGCTCGGGCGCGATCGCCGGCCTGGCTACCGTGACCAACGCCGCGGGCTTCGTCTCGGGCGGTTCGGCCGTGATCATCGGCCTGCTCGCGGGCGGCATCTCCTACTGGGCTTGCTCGGTGCTCAAGCCGAAGTTCGGCTACGATGACGCCCTCGACACCTTCGGCGTGCACGGCGTCGGCGGCACGATCGGCGCGCTCGCGACCGCCCTGCTCATGGACGGCGCGGTCAACGAAGCCGGTGGCAAGCTCGTCGCTAAGGGCCTGCTCAAGGGCCAGCTGACGGCCATGCTGCTTTGCATCGTCGTCTCGCTCGTCATGACCTGGATCATCGCGAAGCTCGTCGCCGCGACCATCGGCTTACGTCCCTCGGAAGAAGCGGAAGCGCAGGGCTTGGACATCGCCGATCACGGCGAAGAAGGTTATAACGCGAATTAAGTCGGTTTTCTTCCGCTGAAACTGACCGCCTGCCTCTTTTCGGGCAGGCGGCAGAGAAGGCTTCGCTTTAATTTAAGCACTTTTAGGCCATCGGTTCGAATGCGAGGTGTTGGCACGGGGGTTGCGAAAGGGCTTACGCCATGAAATCCCTGCTACGAACTCTCACTATCCTCGCCCTGGCGGCAGTGCCTTACCTGTCGTCGGCGCAGAACGCGCCCGCTCCGGCGGCTGAACCCGCCAAAGCCGCACCCGCTGCTCCCGCCATCGAACAGCGCGTGGCTGACCTCGAAGCCTACGTCAATAACACCGGGCCGAAGGCAGCGGATGACAAGGTGGCCGCCGGCCCGATCGCCGCTTCCGCGGGTCCTGGCCACAACGCCTTCATCATGGTGTGCGCCGCGCTGGTGCTCTTCATGACGCTGCCCGGCCTCTTCCTGTTCTACGGCGGCCTGGTGCGCTCGAAGAACATCCTCTCCGTGGTCGCCCAGTGCTTCGGCCTGGCGGGCATGGTGGCGATTCTCTGGTGGGCCGTGGGTTACTCCCTGGTCTTCGGCAAGAGCTTCGACGGCACCTTCCTCGGCAAAATCTTCGGCGGCAGCGAATTCTTCTTCCTGAACGGCGTCGGCGCCGCCCCGAACGGAGATTACGCCTACTGGATCTCCCAGAACGTCTTCTCGATGTTCCAGCTGATGTTCGCGATCATCACCCCGGCCCTCATCGTCGGCGCCATCGCCGAGCGCATGAAGTTCTCCGCGGTCATGCTCTTCATGCTCGGCTGGATGTTCCTCGTCTACTTCCCGATGGCCCACGCGATCTGGGGCATCACCGGTGAGATGAACGGCGTCTGGCACGCCAAGGCCTCCATCAAGGCGATCGACTTCGCCGGCGGCACGGTCGTCCACATGACCTCGGGCTGGTCCGCGCTCCTGCTCTGCATCATCCTCGGACCTCGCATCGGCTTCGGCAAGAAGGCCATGACCCCGCACAGCATGGTGCTCTGCGCCGTCGGTACCGGCATGCTCTGGGTGGGTTGGTACGGTTTCAACGCCGGCTCGGCCCTCGCCGCGGACGGCGTCGGCGCCCAGGCCTTCATGACCACCACGCTCGCCGCGGGCGTCGCCGCCTTCACCTGGGGCGCCCTCGAGTGGATCCTCCGTAAGCACGCCAGCATCCTGGGTCTCTGCTCGGGCGCCGTCGCCGGCCTCGTCGTGATCACCCCGGCCGCGGGCTTCGTGACCGCCAGCTCCGCGGTCCTGATCGGCGTCCTCGCCGGCGTGGTGCCCTTCCTGGCCGTGGTCTACATGAAGTCCAAGCTCGGCTATGACGACGCGCTCGACACCTTCGGCGTCCACGCGGTCGGCGGCACCCTCGGCGCCATCCTGACCGGCATCCTCGCCACGGCCGACGTCAACGGCAACTTGAACACGAACCTCAAGGAGATCGTCGGTAAGACCCTCCTCACCGAGCAGCTCAAGGCGATCGGCATCACCCTGGTGCTCTCCCTGGTCGCTACTGCGATCCTCGCCTACGTGATCAAGGCCGTCATCGGCCTCCGCCCGACCGAAGAAGAAGAGGCCCGCGGCCTCGATATCTCGGACCACGGCGAAGAAGGTTACAGCCACAACTCCTAAGCCTCCCTCCAGGGAAGCCGGCCCGCAGGCCGTCCGAGACCGGACGGCCTGCTTCTTTTAGGGGATTTCCTGACAGTGGCTTAATCTACTATGGAATTGCCAACTTTCGAATACTGACACCAGAATGTCTTCATTCGTCCGCCATGCTTAAAATCTCCGCCCAACTGAACGACCGGGACTTCCAAGGCACCGCCGAGGAATTAGCCACCTTCGTGTCCGAGAAGCTGGCTGAACTTGGCTTCGGCGAGCGCCACCGCTCCTCTGAGCGCCTGGTTCGCTTCTATGCCTACCAGAAACTCCTGAGCCGACCGGAAAAAGCCCCCGACGACGGACGCCAGCGGCTCTTCGGCCAGCTGCAGGTCCGCCAGCTCCTGCTCGCCCGCCTGCTCGCCGAGCGCGGCTGGGACCTCGATCGCATCCGCACCCTCCTCCTGCAGAACCAGGAAATCAGCGCGCTCAACAAGCTGATCGACGAATTAGCCACGCCCACCGAAGCGGAAAAGCTCTTCTTCCGGACTCGCTCCAGCGCCGCCGACAGCAATGCCGCCCTAGGTCTCGAAGAACCCAGCCTGCATCGCGCGAGGTCGCCGATCGCCTATTCCCGACGCGACGATGACGGTGAATCCGCCGCGCCCGCCTACAAGCCCGTCCGCAAGTCCAGTTTCACGATGGTACAGCAGATGAAGCAAGTGGCCGACACCGAGGAATCCCCCGCCGAAGCCCTGCGGTTGATGATAAAAAAGGAGCTAGCCCGGGACGACCTCAACCAAGCCGCCCGCAGCCTTTTGGATCAGCTTCTGGCCTTCAATCCGACCTCCCGCGGCGATGAACCGAAGACCGAAAGATGGACCAAAGTCCGACTGACCCATTGGTGCGAAGCCCACTTCAATATCGATAGCCGCGTGACCCCGACCAAAGAAGAACTGGTAGAAATCGTGGATAACTTCAGCAAAGCATTGATGAAGAAGTACTTATAATTATGACAGTGTTAGTTTGATGCTAGTTATGTTATAGTATCTTATTGGATGTTGACAGTATAAGGAGTTGGAGCATGGTGGTGGGGATGATTCCTCCCATGAGCCAACCCAAGATCGAAATCCTGCCCTTGAAGAAGGGCTTCCTCCGCGCCGCCTCCGAAGCGACGCACGTCCTCGTCCGCATCGTCGCCCCCAGCCAGCCGGCTGACGTCGTCGCCACTCCCCGCGCCCCGCTCGACCTCGCCCTGGTCATCGACCGCTCCGGCTCGATGTCCGGCCGCCCGCTGGAAGCCGCCCTCGAAAGCGCCGCCCGCATCGTCAACGGCCTGCGCAGCGACGACCGTGTCGCCGTCGTGGCCTTCGATGGTGAGATCGAAGTCGTCCAGCCGCTCGTCGCGGCCACCGACCGAGCCTCGCTCGTCCAGCGCATCCGTTCGATCGACGCCCGCGGCTCCACCGACCTCTTCGGCGGCTGGGAAGAGGCCGTGAAGCAGCTCGCGCCGTTCACCCGCAAGGACCGTATCGCCCGCGTCATCCTCCTCAGCGATGGCCAGGCCAACCACGGCCTCGTGAACGAGCAGGAGATCTTCGCCCGCGTCACCAAGGCCGCCGGCGCCGGCATCACGACTTCCACGGTCGGCCTCGGCCACGGCTTCAACGAATCGCTCATGACGGGCATGGCGACCGCCGGCGAAGGCGTCGCTAACTTCGGCCAGACCGCGGACGACCTCGACGAGGCCTTCGAAGAACAGTTCGCGATCCTCTCGAACAGCTACCTGCGCCAGGTGAAGGTCAGCGTGCAGGGCGGGAGCGACGTGCAGGCCCGCTTGGTCGGCGAACTCCTCGAGGAAGGCGTGGCCCGCAGCCGCAAGCTGGGCACCCTGCCCTGGGATGCTTCGCTCGTCGCGGTCGTCGAACTGAAGATCGGCGCCAGCGCCAAGCCCGATGCGCTCGCGGCCGTCAACTTCGAGGCGCTCACCAAGGAGGGCGAGCTCCTCAAGTTCGGCCCGGAACTCATCGCGCTGCCCGAGGCGGACCTCGCCGCCTACTCCGTCCTGCCGATCGACGCCTCGGTCGCGGCCGCCGTGTCCGAAGCCCTGGTCTCCGAGAAGATCGAGGCTGTCGAAGCCCTCGCCCGCGCCGGCAAGTTCGTCGAAGCGAAACAGGAATTCGTGGAACTCCTCAAGCGCTCCGACCTGACGGACTGGGCCAAGCAGAAGGTGGAACACCTCCGGAACCTGCTCGACGAGGACGCCGCCATGGCGATCAAGGAGATGCGCTACGGTCGTTCCCGCATGCTCCGACAGACCAAGGCCGCGATGATGCGCGACTTCGATACGGAGTTCTGCATCGCCTCGGAAGACGCCAAACCGATCTACCTTCAGAAGAAGATCGTGACCGGCACCGCCCGTAAACCGAAGCCCCCGCAGGGCGGCCAGGCTCCGCAGGCCTGAGCAGCGGACAAACCGCGGGATTTCAGCCCGGTGGAAGCGATTCCGCCGGGCTTTTTGTTGCCCGCTCCGGACGGCCGGGCAAGATGGGTCTCCGCCTCCCATGTCCCGCGCTCTCCGCATCACCCTCTGGAGCGTCGGCCTCGTCGCCGTCGCCGTCGGAGCCACCCTTTTCTGGATCGAATCCCAGCTCCGTCCCGAACCCCTCGGCGCCCGCGTCAAAGGCCTGCTCGCCGACAACGGCATCAAGGGAGGCATCGCCCGCATCGAAGCGTCCCTCGACGGAAAATTCTCCGCCGAGGGTATCGACCTCGTCCTCGCCGACGGCACCAAGGTCGCCGCGGCCTCGCTGAAAGGCGAAGCCGACCTCTTCGCCATCATCGGCGGCACCTACGCGCTGCGCAGCCTCGAGCTCAAGACGATCGACGTCGACCTGAGCACGCGCCGTCCCGCCACCCAGGCCGAGGCTGCTCCCACCACGACCGCGACGAAGACCACGTTGCCGCCTTTCGTCCTCGGACCATATGCCGCGACGGGACGCGTCCGGCTGGCCGACGGCACGCTGCTGCGCTTCAGCGTCCGCGGTGACGCGTTCGATTCCCGCGGTCAGGCCGATCTCCGCGCCGGCGTCGCCTGGCCCGGCTTCGTCGTCGGCAAGCAGACCACCGACCCGCGCGGCGAGGTCTCCCTGAAGGCCTCGTTCCGCCGTCCCCTCGGCGCCGAAGGCGTCTCGCTCGATACGCTCTTCGACGACCTCGCGTCGCTCCGCATCGAGCTCGCAGCGAAGGACGCCAGTCCGGCCGCCGTCGGCTCCGTCGGCTTCATCCTGGACGCAGCTTCCGTCCCCGGCAAACCGGGCGTCACTTTCACGGGCACGATGAACGACTCCGCCGGACGTCCCGCGGTGAAGCTCCGCGGCGAGCATCTCGCCGGACGCACCTCGGTCGCCGCCGACCTCGACGTCGACCCCTCCCGCTTCGGCATCCTCAGCCAGCAGCTCCCTGACGTCCGCATCACCGGCGGGGCGAAAGGCGAACTGGAAGGCGCCCGCTGGCAGGCCGACGTCGACCTCAAGGCGCTCTGGGCGGACCTGAGCCGATTCTCGCCGCGCCTGCCCAAGGGCGGCCGCTCCGAATGGCGGCTCGCGGCGAACGCGCAGAGCACCGACGCGGGCTTCGCGGTGAAAAGCCTGACCATCGCGGGCCACGGCGTGAAGATCGCCATCCCGCAGACCCTCACCTGGAAAGGCGGCCTCCTGCCGGTGAACGCCGATGAGGCGACCGTGACCATCGCCGCCGACGACGCCGACCTCGTCGCGCTGAATCCTTTCCTCGCGTCCGCGGACGTGATCGCGACCGCCGGTCCAGCGACCGGCGAAGCCTCGGTGTCCTTCAAGGCCGGACAGCCCGCCGTGCGCAGCGTGCGCAAGCACAGCCTGCGCGGCGTCACCCTCGAGCAAGCGGGCAAGCCGCTGGTGCGCGGCATCGACGCGGAACTCCCCGTGAGCTCCGCCGACGGGACGATCGCCCTGGGTCCCTTCAGCGTGCGCTGCGCCGCCGGCGAGATCGCGGGCGGACGCCTCACGCTCCGGCCCGGCGCCGACGGCGCCTGGAACGCGCTCGCGGACATCGACGTGGGCATCGTCGAACTCGCCTCGCAGCCGAATTGGGAAGACCTCCCGGTGGACAAACTCAAAGGCATCCGCATCAGCGCGAAGGCCGCCGTGGAACGCGCCGCCGGCCAAGCTCCGGTCGTCGCTTCGGCCGAAGCGCGGATCTTCCGCGAGGGTCGCAACCTGCTCGCCTTGAAATTGCGCCAACCCCTGCCGACCGTCGGAGCCAGACCGACCGGCGTACTGGTCGAAGCCACCGCACGCGATCTTCCGCTCGAATCCCTCGCCGCCGTGGTCCCGGGACTCAAACTGTCCGGCGATCTCACCCGCGCCGACCTCGTCGCAGGCTTCAGCCGGGAAGGCCTCTTCGTCCGCACGGAAGGCGCGCCGCTCGCCTTCGCCCGGACGAGTGCTTCCTGGGCCGGCAAAGCGTGGGTCAAGGAATGCGACCTCGCCGCCAGCCTCGATCTCCTCATCGGCGAGAAGTCCACGCTGATCGGCTTCAACCAAGCCTCGCTGAAGAACCAGAACCGCGTCCTCGCCGAAGGGGACATCAAGGTCGGGCTCGGCGAAGCCGGCACGACGCTCCGCCTGCAGGGCGACCTCGGCGCCTTGGCCGAACAACCTTTCGCGGGCCCGCTGGGCATCGTCACCGGCGGCCGCTACCGCGCCAGCGCGGACCGAGCCCAGGACGGCGAGATCAAGGTCTCCCTGGAAGTCAGCGACGTCGGCCTTCGTCAGAGCGAAGGTCGCATCACGCAGGCGACCGTCACGGGACGCTACGCGCCCAAGCCGGACGGGCTCGACGCCGAGGGCGGCTTTCGCCTGCAGGCCGCGCACACCAGCGCCGGCAAGTTCACCCTCACGCAACGCGTCGCCGGGACGAAGACCGACTGGCAGGCCAAGGTCACGGTCGACAACATCGACGTCGACGACGTGCTCTCACTGCTGCCGAAATCCGAGGAGATCATCGCCGAGACGCCCACGACGACGCCGGTGCCGGACCGGACGCCTTTCTGGGCCGGCCATACCGGCGCACTGGAAGTCACGGTCGGCACTGCGAAGGCTTATGGCATCAAGGCCGAGGGGCTCGTCGTCCGCGCCGATGCGCAGCCGAACGGCCTGCGACTGAGCCAACTGTCCGGCCGACTGGCGGAAGGTACGCTCAGCGGCCGCGGCCAGCTGGCCTTCCAGCCGACCACGAGCAACGGTCCTTACGCGCTCGCCGGGTCGCTGAGCCTGACGCAATTCAACTTCGGCGAGGTCGCGCAAGCGGTCCCGGCGGTAAAGGACTTCCTCCAAGGCAAGGGCGACGCCACCGTCTCCGTGACCAGCGTGAGCGGCACCCCGGGCGAGCTCCTCGGCCGCCTCCAAGCCGACACGCAGCTCACCTCCCGCGGCGGCGTCATCCGCGCCTTCGGTGACAAGAACAGCAGCATGTCGGTGTCCGCCAATAAGGCGGGCGACATCGGCGAGACGCTCGGCGGACTCGCCCTGATCGCTGGTGCGCTCACCAAGAACCAGCAGCAAGGCGAGAAGATCGCCAAGATCGGCGCCGCGATGACGGCTGCCGCCAAGCTCCAGAAAGCCGTCGCCGAATTCGCCTATACCTCCGCGACCATCAAGGCCTCCCGGCTCGCCTCGGGTACGATCAAACTTGAGACGGCCGACATCCGCAACGAGACGCTGCAGCTCTCGGCCAAGGGCGGCATCAGCGTCGACCCGAAGTCCGGCTTCGCCGACTGGCCGATGGCCTTCACCACCCAACTGCGTGGCTCGGGGGAATTCGCGGAATACTTCCAGGTGCTGGGATTCGGCAACGGTCCGGCGGTCGCCGACGGCTTCACCGATGGCCCAGGCATCAACGTGACCGGCTCGCTGAACCAAGTCCGTACCGACCTGACGGAGAAACTCCAGGCCGCCGTCGACCGCACGCGTAACGCCCCCGCGGCCGCGCCGGCCGGTCAGGCCCCGCAGGCCGCGCCCGGCGGACAGGCCGTGCCGCCTCCGCGCAAACGTAATCCGCTGGGCGACCTGCTTAACGAGCTCGGTCGTTGATGACGGCGACGCGCGCAACCTTGGCCGGTCTCGCCGGACTGGCGGCGCTCGTCGCGCTGGCCCTTTCCGTGGGCGCCCAAGGCTTCGGCTGGGGTGACGGCGGCGCATGGGCCTTATTGCGCGCCCCGCGCGTGCTCGCGGCGCTGGCCGCCGGCCTGGCGCTCGGCGTCGGCGGCGCCGCGCAACAAGGTGTCTTCCGTAATCCGCTGGCCGACCCCGGGCTCACCGGCGTCTTCGGCGGCGCCCTCTTCGGCATCGCCGTACTGCTGGGCGTCGCGCCGGAAACGGCTTGGCGCCACGCCTGGCTCCTGCCCGCGGCCGCCTTCGCCGGAGCACTCGCGACCTCGGCCTTGCTGGTCGTCTGCGGGCGCGGCGGCTCCTCCGCGCGCCTGCTCCTGACCGGACTCGGCCTCAACGCCTTCACCGCGGCCGGCACGCTCGTGATCGCCTCGCGCAGCGGCGAATCCCGCGAGCTGCTGACCAACGGAGCCTACGGCGACTGGCTTGGCATGGCGACCTTCGAACTCACCTGGGTGCCGATCCTGCTTTGCCTCGCCGCGACGCTGCTGCTCCTGCCGAAGGCGCGCTCGCTCGACCTCCTGGCCTTCGGCGACGACGCCGCCCGCGGCTTCGGCACGGACGTCGCCGGAGTGCGACGGGATGCGGTGCTGCTGACCGCGCTGGCCGCCGCCGCCGCGACATGCCTCGTCGGCCAGGTCGCCTTCATCGGCCTACTGGCGCCGCACCTCGCGCGGGCCATCGTCGGTCCGCGCCATGGGGGCGTCCTGCCCTGCTCGGCGCTGCTCGGCGCCGCGCTCCTGCTCGCCGCCGACACCCTTGGCCGCGGCCTCTGGCCGCAGGCGCCGCTTTCCGCCGCCGCGGTCACCGCGGTGATCGGCGCGCCGCTCTTCATCTGGATCGCGAGGGGCCGCCATGAGTGAGCCGTTCCTCGAATGCGCCGCCTTGGCCGTGGAACTCCGCGGCCGTCGGATCATCGACGGCGTCTCGTTGCGGGCGGAAGCCGGCCAGGTCGTCGCCATCGTCGGCCCGAACGGCGCGGGCAAGACGACGCTCCTCCGCGCCCTGGCGGGGCTGATCGCCTCGACCGGCGAACTCCGTATCGCCGGCGAAGATCCTCGCCAGGCCTCCGCCCAAACCAACGCCCGCCGCCGGGCCTATGGCGCGCAGCAGCCGGCCAGCGCGTGGGATTACCGCGTCAGCGACCTCGGCGAGATCATCGGTGCGCCGGACGCTTACGCCGATCGGCTGGGCAGCCTTGACCTGAGCGAGCTGGCTACGCGCCGGCTCTCCCAACTCTCCGGCGGCGAACAGAAGGCCGCGCATCTGGCGATGACGTTCGCCTCGCTCGACGAACCTTACGGCGCCTTGCTCCTGCTCGACGAGCCGACGGCGGCGCTCGACCTCGCCCGGCAGACCTTGGTCGCGGCGACACTCCGGCGCTTCGCCCAAGCCGGCGGTACCGTCCTCGTGGCGACGCATGACCTCGCTTTCGCGAGGGACTGCGATGCTGTCCTCGTCCTCGCGGAAGGGCGGGCGATCGGCCTAGGCGTGCCGTCGGCCGCGCTCACGCCGGCGATCATCGCCGCGACTTGGGGCGCTTCGGCTCAGTCGGAAGCGTGAGCAGCTTCCCGTGTCGGGCCGCTGAGAAGAGATACTGCTGCGCCAGACCGGCGGCGGGACCGAAATGCGTGCGGCCGAACTGCTCGAGCGGCGCCGGCTTCCAGCCGCGCAGGCCGTAGGCGTCGCCCAACGCTTGGACGACCCAGGTATCGACCGGGAAACTTTCCAGGCGTCCGAAACCGAAGAGCGCCACGCACGCGGCGACCTTCGGACCGACGCCCGGGAGGGATTGGAGTTCGGCGAGCAAGGCGGGCGTGTCGAGGGCCGCGAATTCTTCGGCCCAACGCGGGCGAGCGAGCAGCCGCTGGGCGGTGCCGCGGAGAAAGGCCGCGCGATAACCCAAGGCGCAGGACTTCAGCACGGCGTCATCCGCGGCGGCCAAGGCGGACCACGTCGGCAAGGCGTGGAAACCGGCGCCGAGCGGCTCACCGAGCTGCTCCGCCAGCGAGGCGACCATGACGCGGATCTGCAGGATGCGCTTGTTCGAGCTGCACAGGAAGCCGATGGGCGTCTCGTGCGGATCCTGTCGCAGGATACGCAGGCCCGGAAACGCCTCGCGCGCCGCGCGGAGGACCGGATCGGAGCGCCACGGCAGATCGGCGGAAAGCCGGGCCTGCGCGCCTCCGGCGTCGAGATAAGCGAGGAGCGCCGGCTCCGTGCCGGCGGCGCCCTTCAGTCCGCGCCACTCGAGCCCGTCCTTGCCGGCACGGAGCATCGCCACCGTGCGGCCGAAGACGCCGACCCAAGTGCCGTCGTCCGACGGACGCCAACGGAAGGACTGACCCCCGTCGAGCTGCTCGGCGAGCAAGGCTGCCGGGACGTCGTCGGCCAACCGCAGCGGGCGCCAAGCTGTCCACTCCGTCGCGGCCATGGACTCAGCGTCCGAGGTCGCGGGGCGTGCCCCAGAGGAAGCTATGCTTGGCGGCGAGGACCTTGCCCTGCGCGTCGACGACCGAGATGCGCCAGGCGAGCGGACGCCAATTCGCCTCGCCGGCCTGCTTGCCGGTCAGGCCGATGACAACCTCGCCGAAAGGAAAGCCCGGGCGGAAGCGGGCGGGAAATTCGTAGCGTTCGGCGACGGTGTTCTCCGTGCGGACGACCTGCAGGACGAGCCGGGCGTCGGCCGGCGGAGCTTCCGCGAGCTTGATATAGTAGTAATATCCCCCGCGGGCGGCAGGATCGGTGCGGAAGACGACGTCGGACCCATGGTCTTCCTTTTCGCCCAGCACGTCGGACGCGCGGGCGGCGTCGGCGGCCGTGCGGCGGCGTTCATTCACATACGAGATACCGGAGACCTCGTCGGACGAGATCACGGGGGTGTCGCAACCCACGAAGAGCAGCGCAGCGAGCGCGGCCCACAGAGAGGCCTGGCTCACTGCTCGGCTCACTTCTTGGCCTTCTTCTTGCTCGCGGCGGCGCGGGCGATCTTGACGCGAGCCTTCTTGCGCTCGAGGTAGGCGCGACGACGGCGACGCTTGATGACTTTGTTGCTCTGTTGACCCATGGTGCGTGCATCCTCCCGCAACCCCTCGGATGGTCAAGGAGAAGGTTTACGGACCTTCCCCGGGAGACCGGGGGAGAGGAAAGAGTCCTTTCTGGCTGCCTGGGTAGGGATCGAACCTACGACCAAGTGATTAACAGTCACCTGCTCTACCGCTGAGCTACCAGGCAGTGCGAAAGGAGTCCAATCAAGGCAAGGTCAGGGCGGCTCTGTCAAACAAATCCTCGTTCCCTCGACCTGGCGACCCTCCCGCTAAAAACACCGCATTCATCCGAAAAGGCTTAGGTTAACAGGGGTCGCGGCGACATTCACCCCATGGCCCCCTAATCTCTGGACACCCTTGTGCGGGCTGTCTTCCTTGTGACCAATCCCATGCGCTGGTCCCGACTTCCTGAAACTCCCAACGCCCCCGGCTTCGGCGGCGCCTTCGTGGGCACCTCCGGCGACCTCCTCCTCTGCGGCGGCGGTTCGAACTACCCCGACAAGCCCGCCTGGGAGGGCGGCGTCAAAGCCTGGCACGACACGGTCTACTCGCTGACCAGCACGCGCTCGAAGAAGTGGGCGTCGATCGGCAAGCTCCCCCGCCCTTGCGGCTACGGCGTCAGCGTCTCGATCCGCCAAGGCCTGCTCATGATCGGCGGCGCCGACTCTCATCGTCACTACGCCGACTGTTACACGCTCGCTGTCGAGGACGGCGAGCTGAAGGTCCGCCCCTTCCCCTTCCTGCCGCGCCCGCTGGCCTACGCGACCGGCGCCCTCGTCGGCAGCAAGGTCATCGTCGCGGGCGGCACCGAGCGTCCTGACGCGACCGCGGCGTCGTCCAGCGCCTTCGCCATCGACCTCGCCAACCTCAACGCCGGCTGGAGGGAGCTTCCGCTCTGCGCCGGCTCAGGTCGTATGCTCGCCCAGTCCGCCGGCACGAAGGACACGTTCTACCTCTTCGGTGGCGTCGCGCTGAGCCCCGGCGCGAAGGGCATCGAACGCGAATACCTTTCGGACTGCCACGCGTTCACGCTCGGCAAGGAATGGCGCCGTCTCTCCGCGATGCCCCGGCCGGTCGCCGGTGCGCCTTCGCCTTGCCCGGTGTTCGAGAACGAGATTCTCGTGCTCGGCGGCGACGACGGCAAGCTGGCGGGCAAGGTCGAAGCGGCCAAGCATCCCGGCTACGCGAAGACCGTCCTGGCTTACGACAAATCGACGGACACGTGGACCGAGGCCGAAGCCGGCTCCGCCAACGTACTGTCCACCGGTTGCACGAAGTGGTCCGGCGGTTACGCCCTGACCAACGGCGAGCTGCGTCCGTTCGTGCGCTCCGCCGAAGGCTGGTTGCTGCGCGCGGAATAATCATTGGGGCTGGCAGGGCGACGTCGTCGGGGCTACAAAAGCCTCACCCCGGCGCCATGCTCCGCCTCACCCCATTGCTCGGCCTGTTCGTGGCGGCGCTCGCCAGCGCGCAGGGCGAGCCTTTGCCGGACCTGCCCGACCCTCTCGGCCGGGCCGGGATGATCGCCGCCGTCCTCCGCGAAGCCGACGGCAGCGAGGTCATCGTGGCGGCCGGAGGCAGCAACTTCCCGGACAAGATGCCCTGGCAAGGCGGCCAGCGAAAATATCACAAGGACATCCTCAAGCTCGCGCGCAAGGACGGCGCCTGGAGTTGGAGCAAGCTCGGCGAACTGCCCGAAGGACTGGTCGGGACGGCTTTCTGCGCGACGCCCCGGCGAGACGCGGTGGTGTTCGCCGGCGGCGCCGCGGCCGATGGCCACCGCGCCGGCGTCTGGCGGATCGGACTCGACGGCAAGGTGTCCCGCTTCGGGCCCGACCTCCCGCGCCCGCGGGCTTACGCCGGCTTCACTTCGACCAAAGGACATCTCGTCATCCTCGGAGGGACGGACGGACCGGAGGCGACGGAGACGATCCCGACGCTGACGTCGCTCGACCTCGACGCTCCCGACAAGGCGTGGCGGACGACCGACGCCGACCCGAGCTTCGGTCGGATCATCCCGCTCGTCGGCGCCGGCCCGAACTTGCTGCTCTGGGCGGGCGGCTGCTCGCTCTCGGCCAAGGACGGCAAACCGTTCCGCGACTACCATGATAACCTCGCCTTCCAGTCGTCGCTCGACGCCGGCAACCGCTTCCACGGCCTGCCCCACGCGCTCGCCGGCGCCGCCGGACCGGGCGTGGCGACGGCGACGCACCTTTTCTTCGTGGGAGGGGACGACGGCACGCAGTACGGACACCCTTATGAGACGCACACCGGCCTCGCCCGGCGTATCTTCGCGATCGACCTCGAGTCCCTCGAGGTGACCGAGCTCGGCGAGTGGCCGCATTCGGTCGCGGTCGCGCCGCTCCTGCGGCTGGGCGACGACCTCGTGACCGTGAGCGGAGAAGTGCGCCCCGGCGTCCGCACCCCCAAGCTCACCCGGTGGCCCATCCCGGCCAGATACCGATGAACGAAACCCCGTCCGCCTCCCGCACGGCCTGGCTGGTCGTCGCGCTGCTCATACCGGTCGCGCTGCTCAACTACCTCGACCGCCAGCTCGTGGCCACGATGCAGAAGTCGATCATGGGCGACGTCAGCGGCATCCGGAGTCAGGAGCAGTGGGGACACATGCTGGCCTGGTTCAAGTGGACCTACGCGCTGGCCAGCCCCTTCGCCGGCTATGTCGCGGACCGCTTCGGCCGACGCCACGTCATCGCGCTCAGCCTGCTCGTCTGGTCGGCCGACACCTGGGCGACGGGCTATGTGCAGACCTACGACCAGCTCCTCTGGACTCGCGCCATCATGGGCCTGAGCGAGGCGTTCTACATCCCGGCGGCGCTCGCGCTGATCGCCGACCACCACCTGAGCGCGACGCGTTCGCGCGCCGTCAGCCTGCATCAGATCGGCATCTACCTCGGCGTCATGCTGGGCAGCGTCGGCGGCTACGTGGCGGACGACCCGGCCCTCGGCTGGCGCTGGGCTTTCGCCACGATGGGACTGGCGGGCGTCGGCTATGCGCTGCCGCTCTGGTGGTGGCTCCGCGAAGCCCCGCGCAAGCCTGATGCGCCGACCGCCGGCGCCCCGCTGGCCGCGGCGGGCGAACTCCTGCGCGACCGCAACTTCCAGCTGCTGCTGCTCTACTTCACCCTGCCCGCGCTGGCCGGCTGGGTCGTGCGCGACTGGATGCCCAGCGTGCTGCGCAAGGAACTCGGCCTCACGCAGGGCCTCGCCGGCGTGAGCGCCGTGGTCTGGTGGCAAGGCGCCGCCATCGCGAGCGCGCTGTTCGGCGGCTGGCTCGCTGACCGGTGGATGCGCCAGAGCCTGCGCGGCCGCCAGAAGGTCAGCGCCCTCGGCATGGCGCTCATCGCGCCGGCGTTGCTCGGGGTCGGCATCGTCATCGAGCTCGGCTCGCTTCCGCTCGCGATCTTCTTCCTGGTGCTGTTCGGGCTCGGGTGGGGCCTGTTCGATGGCAACAACATGCCGATCCTCGCCCAGATCGCGCGTCCCGAGCGACGGGCCACGGGCTATGGCCTGATGAACCTCGCCAGCATCTCCTGCGGCGGGCTCTCCGACGTCGGGTTCGGCTGGCTGCGCGACCATCACGTCCCCCTGAACCTTATCTTCGCCGGATTCGCCGCCGTGGCTTGTCTCTCCGCCTGGCTCGTCCTTAGGATCGTACCCGTCTCCGAAGACCTACGCTGAACCCGATGTCCGCCTTCAAGTTCCATGGCCTCTGCCCGGCCACCCACACGCCGTTCCACGGAGACGGCCGCCTGAACCTCGATGTCGTGGAGCGCCAGGCCGCCCATCTGCTCGCCCGAAAGATCGACCGCGTGTTCATCGGCGGCACGACCGGCGAAAGCGCCTCGCTCACGGTGGCCGAACGGCTCGCGCTCGGCGACCGCTGGGCCGCGGTCGCGCGCGCGACCGGCATCAAGGTCGTCGTCCACGTCGGCGCGCAGTGCCTCGCCGACGCCGCGGAACTCGCCGCCCAGGCGCAGCGCAACCAGGCCGGCGCGGTGTCGATGATCGCGCCTTCCTATTTCAAGCCGCGGACGCTCGATGACCTCGTCGCCAGCTGCGCCCAGGTCGCGGCCGCGGCGCCCGGCCTGCCGTTCTATTATTACGACATCCCGGCGATGACCGGCATCGCCGGCTTCCCGGTCGATGACTTCCTGCGGGCGGCCGCGCCCCGCATCCCGAACCTGGCGGGCGTCAAATATTCCAACCCTGACCTCGGCGCCTACCTCCTCGGCAAGCGCCTCGACGGCGGCAAGTATGACCTGCCGTGGGGCATCGACGAATACTTCCTCGCGGCGCTCACGATGGGCGCGCAAGGCGGCGTCGGCAGCACGTACAACTTCGTGCCCGGCCCGCTCCAACGCATGATGGCCGCCTTCCCGCAAGGGGACCTCGCGACCTGCCAGCTCGAGCAGGACCGCATGATGCAGGTGATCCGCATCGTCGCCCGCCGCGGCTACATGGGCTGTGCGAAGGCGCTGATGACGCACCTCGGCGTGCCCGTCGGCCCCGCCCGTCTGCCCAATGGAAACCCCGACGCCGCAGGCGTGAAGGCGATGCTGGGCGAACTCGACGCCATCGGCTTCTTCTCATGGAAAGACTGATCCTGCTCCTCGCCGCGCTCGCCGTCGCGACGCCGGCTTTCGCCCAGCCCACGCTCGTGGGCGACGCCCCCGTGGCCGTGTTCGAGGCCAAGCAGAACCTCACGCACGCCTCCGTGCGCATCCCTTCGCTGCTCCGCACTAAGAAGGGCACGCTGATCGCCGTCGCCGAAGCGCGCGAGAAGGCGACGGACCAGGCCGGCAATGACCTCGTCATCGCGACGTCCCGGGACGACGGCGTCAACTGGTCGAAACCCCGCGTGGCCTACGACCAAGGCAAGGACAGCTGCAACAACCCGACGCTGGTGGAAGACGAGCTCATCGGCCGGGTCTACCTTTTCTTCCAGACCTTCCCCGCGGGCAGCCATGAGTTCGGCGGCCTGCCGGCCGGCGACGCCCCGGAAGGGACGCGTATCCGCGTCATCGCCTCCGACGACGAAGGCGTGACATGGTCGCGGCCCGCGGACCTGACGAAGGACCTCAAGCCGGCGGACGCGGTGACCACGGCTTCCGGCCCGGGCATCGGCATCAAGCTGAAATCCTTGCGGCACGCCGGCCGTCTGGTCATCCCGTTCAACTCGCAGGATAAGAAGAGGAACTTCGTCAACTGGGTGGCTTACAGCGACGACGGCGGACGCACCTGGCGCCGTGGCGGCAACGTCCCCCAGGACGGGGGCCGGCAGCTCAACGAAGTCCAGGTCGCCGAAGCGCGCGACGGCACCCTCTACCTGAATTCCCGCCGCTGGAAGGGCTCCGCCTTCCGGAAGGTGGCGTGGTCTCAGGACGGCGGCCAGACGTGGAGCCCGGCGACGGACGAAGCCTCCCAGCCTGATCCGACCTGCCAGGCATCGTTGCTCCGCATCGACGATGGCGCGACGAGCCGCTTCTACTTCCTCAATCCGGCCGGCAAAGGTCGCGCCAACGGCACGCTCCGGCGCTCGGACGACGGCGGCAAGACGTGGACCCAATCGACGCTGCTCTTCCCTGGCCCGTTCGCGTACAGTTCGATGGCGCCCGTCAAAGGCGGACTGGGCGTGCTCTACGAACCCAACAGCAACACGACGGTGCTCTACCGTCGCGTCGCGCTCGAAACGGCCGCCGGCCGTTGAACTGCGCGCTCAGAAGGCGCCTTCGAGCATCTGCCAGCAGAGCAGCTTCTGGCGGGGCAGGTGGAAAGGCCCCTTCCACATGTTGCCCTTGAGCTCCGTCGTCGGCCGGCCTTGGCGATCCAGATAGCCGTACCACTCGCCGTGCTCCCGATCGGGGAAATGCGCATAGGCCCAGTCATGCGCCTGCCGGTGCATCTCGGCGTACTTCGCGTCGCCGGTCATGAGATGCGCGAGCAAGGTCGCGATGATGGCCTCGTTGTGCGGCCACCAGAATTTCATGAAGTGCCAGTATTCCTGGATCGGCTTGCCGTGCACGTCGGCGAAATAAAGGATGCCGCCGTGCTCACGGTCCCAGCCGCGCTCCCACATATAGTCGAGCATGGCGAGGCCGAGCTGCTTCAGCTTCGCATCGTCGGCGCGACGCGCCTCCCGGAGCACGAACCACGCGGCCTCGATGGCATGTCCGGGATTGAGGAGTCGGCCGTCGAAATGGTCGAGGACCTCGCCGGACGGGCCGACGACCTCCATCACCGCGCGCAAGTCGGGTTTCACGAAGTCCCGGGCGATCTCATCGATGGCCTCGCGGGCCCACTGGCTGAGCGTGCGTCCGAGCACCGTCACGTCGCCGAGGTCGGCGCGCAGGTCCTGCGCCGTCACCAAGGTCATCATCAGCGGCGCGAGGCCCTTCATCGGCCGGGTCTCCGGGGAGACCTTCGGGGCGATGCGACCCGGCTCCCGCTGGTAGCGGAGGAAAGTCTCGTAGGCGGCCAAGGCGTGCTCCTTCCACTTGACCTGCCCGGTCGCGCGATGCACGGCGCCATAGCCGATCGCGGCGAAACATTCGCTGAAGACATAGCGGCGCATGCGCAACGGGTCGCCTTCGGCGGTGACGGCGAAATGCAGCTTGCCGGAGAGGTCGGCGCAGCGGTCGTGGAGGAAGTCGGCGCACGACAGCGCCGCCGCGAGCCACTCCGGACGCGTTTCGACGGTATTGTAGAGGTTGGCGAAGGTCCAGGCCGCGCGGCCCTGGAACCAGACGGCCTTGTCGGAGTCGAGCAGTTCGCCTTTTCGGCCGAGGGCGGTATGGATGCCGCCATGCGTGCGGTCGAGGCCGTGCTTCAGCCAGAACGGGATGACGTCCTGCAAGAGCCCGTCCCGATAGGTGCGGATGAGCTCGGCCCGTCGCTGCTCAAGATAAGGGGTCACGGAGATGATGCTGGAACCCGGGCGGGCCGCGTCAACGCCCGGCCTCGGGCTCCACCACGAAGGGCTCCGCCGACGGTGGGTCGCCGTAGTAATGTCGGATGAGCCCGGCCAGGTGCTCTTTGACGTCCTCCGGCAGGAACGCGCCGAAGTGGATCTCCTTGCCCTGCGAGGCGACGACGACCGCGTCCACCGGCCGCTTGTTCTGCTTGGAGCCCCGGAAAGCCAGCGTGACCTTCACCGCGTCGCCGGCGGGCAAAGTCGACGTCCATCCGAGATAAGGCAGGATCCGCCAACGCAGGGTCACGAGCTCGTCGGTCAGCGTCAGCCGATAGCGCGCGATGGTGAAGGCGAAGCCGACCAGGAAAAACGGCACGTAGAAGAGCGCCAGCAGGGCGAAGTGCCACCAGTCCGGCTGCGTGACCATCCGGCCGTTCATCTTCACTGAACCTTGGGACAGCCCGTAGAAGAGCGCGACACAGTGGACGCAGGTGAAGATCAGCCAGAACCAGCCGAACCAAGTCCCGAGCCGCACGCCGTAGGTGACGCCCTGGAAGTCGGACTCGACCTTAACTTTCGGATGGCCGCGGGCCACCTCCTCGTCCGTCAGGAGCTTAGCCTCACGCCCAGTCGCCATCGACGCCTGCCGGGCTTCCGCCTCGGCCTTCAAGCGGGCGAATTTCGCCAGGAATTCTTCGCGTAGTCCCATGTGTCTGTTTGGATTGAAGCGTCCGCCTCAGGCGGTGCGAGGAAGTTCCTCGGAGCCGTTATAGTAGTGGTCGATGAGGATGGCCAGGCGGGCGCGCTCGTCGTGCTTCAGGTCATCGCCGAGCGCGATCTCGGCGTCGCCTGAGCCCACGACCACGGACAACTGCGCATAGGAACTATGCTTCCCGCTCAGCCGGGCGCCCCGGTAGGCGAGCCCCACGCGGACTTCGCCGGCGATCGGCAGCCGCCACTCCTTATTGAGGCGACCGAAGACAAGGCGTCGGACCACCAAGGAGTCGTCGCCGAAGATCAGCTCATGTCTGCGCATGATCATCCGCAGAGGGAAGTAGACCACCGCGGCGGAGGGCAGCAGGGAGATGACGCCGGCGTAAAGAAATGGCTGGCCCGTGCGGTCGACCAGTTCGAAGGTCATGACGAAACACATCACCACGCCCACCAGCATCAAGCCCCCGAGCAGCAACCAGTTGCCGGTGCCGATGACGTCCGAACGCAGCGACCATCCGTCGGCACGCGGCTCCTGCCCAGGCAAGGGTTTGACCAATTCGGCGTGGTGCCCTGGCAGGATACGCAGGCCCTTCGTGGCGACGGCGAGATACTCCTTCTCCGAGCGAGCGGCGCACCACTGCTCGCATTCGATCAGCTGCTCGGCCAAGGGTTTGGCGTCGGACATAGGCCGACCCTAATCGTAACCACCCGGCCGTCCAGCCAACGCTGGCTTGAACCAGAGGGCTTTCTGACTGTCCTAAAGACACCCCATGCGACCCCTCCTCGCCCTGCTCCTCCTGCCTTTGGCCGCCCTGGCCGACGGCGCCAAATACTCCGTGAGCTATCCGGCCTCAGACAAGCCCGGCGAACTCATCTTCCCCGCCACCTATAATCTCTGGCTGCCCGAGGGCGTGAAGACCGTCCGCGGGATCATCGTACACCAGCACGGCTGCGGAGCTGGCTCCAACAAGAGCGCCGTGACCGCGGCCGACGACCTCCACTGGCAGGCGCTCGCACGCAAGTGGGATTGCGCGCTGGTCGGCCCGGTGATCGGCGAGCCGGACAAGGCCAACTGCCGCATGTGGTGCGACCCGCGCAACGGCTCGGACCAGACTTACCTGCGGGCCCTCGCCGATTTCGCCAAGCAGACCGGCCACCCCGAGATCGCGACGGCGCCTTGGTGCCTTTGGGGCCACAGCGGCGGCGGTTTCTGGTCCAGCATCATGCAGGCGAAATACCCCGAGCGCATCGTCGCCATCTGGTTCCGTTCCGGCACGGCCTACTCCTACTGGCAGAAGCCCGAAGACCCGACCAAGGAGCGCCAGATCCCGGAAGTCATCCTGCCGGACGCCGCCTACGAGATCCCGATGATGGCGAACCCGGGCGCCAAGGAGAATGGCGACAAGCGTTTCAACGTCGCCTGGACCGGCTCGCTGGCGATGTTCAAAGCCTACCGCGCCAAGGGTGCGCCGATCGGCTTCGCGCCGGACCCCCTCACCTCGCACCAGACCGGCGACCAGCGCTACGCCTCCATCGCTTTCTTCGACGCCTGCCTCGCCCTGCGCTTACCCGCGTCCGGCAACGCTCTTCGCAAGATCGACCAGTCGAAAGGCTGGCTCGCCCCGCTGCTGGGCAACGAAGCCAAGCCCGCGGGCGCGTACGCCGGCGACAAAGCCGAGTCCAGCTGGCTGCCTGACGCGACCTTCGCCAAGGCTTGGACGGAATACGTGAAGACCGGTACGACAAACGATACCACGCCGCCGCCTGCGCCTTTCAACGTCGCGGCCAAGGCAATCGCCGAAGGCGTCGAGCTTACGTGGGAAGCGCATGCCGACTTCGAGAGCGGCGTCCGGCAGTTCCTGATCAAGAAGGACGGCCAGGTCGTCGGCCGCGTGCCGGAGAAGCTCACCAACCCCTTTGGCCGCCCGCTCTTCCAAGGCGTGACCTATGGCGACACCCCGACGCAGCCGCTCGCGGCGATGCGCTTCGTCGATAAGGGCGCCAAAGCTGGCGGGAAGTATGAAGTCGTCGCGGTGAACTCCGCCGGCCTCGAATCGAGGTAAGCGGGCAAAACCAGCCTCGGGCGCATGGTGCGGGGGCTGCTGCCCCGCGCATCACTTACCCAACGTCAGCCGGTGCAGGTAGGCCGGAGCGAGGCCTGACGAGCATTGGCGGTCGTAGGCGAGCAAGGCCTGCATCGCCAGGTCGAAGGAGCCGTAGACCAGATGCAGGATGACCGCCATTCGCAGGAGTTTTTCGGCGGGCAGGCGATCGAGCGCCATGAAGTCCTTCACGTAGACCGCGTCAGCCCAGAGCATCTGGCTCAGGCATTGGTTGACGTCGTTGTTCACGATCAGCGGCTTGAAGGTGCGACCGGCGATCCCCGCGAATTTATGGAAGACGAATCCGCTCCGGCGGAGC
>JBKCKE010000115.1:0-9211 GCA_046301395.1 Verrucomicrobiota bacterium
GTCTTGAACGCCTCGTCGCCCACGATGTAGCTGCCGGTGACGTTGACGCCGAAGGTGAAGGCCCACTTGTCGTCGGGAATGTGACCGGTGGTGTCGCTCGGCCAGAAGACGCCGGCGGTGACGCAGATGGAGTCGAAGCCGCCGTAGGCGAGGGCGACCTGGTCGAGCATCTGACGGATCGAGGCGAGGTCCATGATGTCGCCCGCGAGGCCGATGGCCGGGCCGCAGTTCGAGAGGCCGGTGCCGGCGACGCCGATGCCGGAGCCGAGCTTGTCGGTGATCTCCTTGGCGGTGGCCTGGGCGGCCTCGACGTTCTTGTCGACGCAGACGATGTGGGCGCCTTCCTTCACGAGGCGATGGGCGGTCTCCTTGCCGATGCCGGAGCCGGCGCCGACGACGATGATCACCTGGCGGGCGAGTTCCTTCTCGGCCGGCATGCGCTTCAGCTTCGCTTCTTCGAGCAGCCAGTACTCGATGTCGAAGGCTTCCTGCTGCGGCAGGGCGATGTACTGGTCGATGGCTTCGGCGCCGCGCATGACTTCGACGGCGCAGTTGTAGAACTCAGCCGTGACGCGGGATTCGGACTTGTCCTTGCCCCAGGCGATCATGCCGAGGCCGGGGATGAGGACGACCGTCGGGTTCGGGTCGCGCATCGCCGGGGAGTTCGGGCGCTTGCAGGCGTTATAATAAGCGGCGTAGTCCTTGCGGTACTGCTCGAGGGCGGCGGCGAGCTTGGTCTTCAGCGCGGCGGCGTCTTCGGACTGGGGGTTCCAGTTCACGTAGAGCGGCTTGATCTTCGTGCGGAGGAAATGGTCCGGGCAGGAGGTGCCGAGTTCGGCGAGACGCGGGGCGTCCTTCGAGTTGACGAAGCGGAGGATCTTCTCGTCGTCCTGAATCGTACCGATGAAGCGCTTCTCCTTGGAGACCTGGCCGCGGAGCCAAGGCAGGATGGCCGCGAAGGTCGCGTGACGCTTCTCGGTGTCGAGGGTCTGGTAGAGGGCGCCGCCGAAGACCTTGGCGTCGCCGCCCTTGGCCTGGTACTTGGCTTCGATGTAGGCGCCGGCCTGCTCGATCATCGCGAGGGTCAGCTCGTAGCAGGCCTTGTCGTCATCGGCCCAAGAGATGAAGCCGTGCTGGCCCATCATGATGGCCTTGATGGCGGGCTGCTGGCGGGAGATATCCTGCATCGCGAGGCCGAGCTCGAAGCCCGGGCGCATCCACTTCACGTAGGCCATCTTGCCGGCGAAGATCTCCTTGGTCAGGGCTTCGCAGTTCTTGGAAGCGGCGATCGAGATGATCGCGTTCGGGTGCATGTGGTCGACGTGCTTGCCCGGGAGGAAGCTGTGCAGCGGGGTGTCGATCGACGAGGCGCGCGGGTTGAGGTTGAAGGTGGCGTGGTTGTACATCGCGACCATGTCGTCCTCGGCCTGGGACTTGAGACCCTTGTCGGCGCGGGCGGCGTAGGAGGCTTGGAGGCCGATGAGCTTGTCCTGGTAGAGGGAGGAGAAGTTGTCGCGGTTGCTGGTGCGGAGGTCACCGCCGGAACCTTTGACCCAGAGGACCTGGGTGTCGGCGCCGGTCAGGGGGTCCTTCTCGACGATCTTAGAAGAGGTGTTGCCGCCGCCGGTGTTCGTGATGCGCTGGTCGGCGCCGAGCTTGTTCGAACGATAGACCAGACGGCCGACCGGATCGAGCTTCGCGGCTTCGGCATCATTCCAGAGGTGGGAGACGTACTTGTAGTTGGACATGTGATTACGTGGAAAGGGTGTGAGGTGAGTAAGGGGTTTTATGACTTCTTTAAACCATTAAACTTGGCTTGGGCGGCGGCCCAGGCCGACGTGGGTTTCGGTACGTAAGTCACTACCTCAAAGGAGTTTCGGACGACTTTGCGCAGCTCGTCCAGATTCTTGAGCTCCTTCATGGCGATGGCTTGGACCAAGATGTTGCCTGCAGCGGTGGCTTCGACGGGTCCGGCGATGACGGTCCGGCCGGTGGCGTCGGCCGTAGCCTGGTTGAGTAGGGCGTTGCGGAAGCCGCCGCCGACGATGTGCAGGCGCTTCAGCTTACGACCGGTGAGTTTCTCCATGCCGTCCATCTCGACGCGATAGAGCAGGGCCAAGGATTCGAGCACGCAGCGCGCTATTTCGCCGTGTGTCTTCGGAATCGGCTGCTTGGTCTCGCGGCAGAACGCCTGGACCTTGGCGACCATGTCGCCGCGCTTGGCGAAGCGGACGTCATCGGGACGGATGAACGAACGGAGCGACGGCGCTTTGAGCGCGAGCTTCACGATCTCGCCGTAATCGGAAACCTCGCCTTTTTCCATCCACTCGCGTCGGCATTCCTGGAGCACCCAGAGCCCGACGAGGTTCTTCAGGAAGCGGGACGTACCGCCGAAGCCGACTTCGTTCGTGTACTTGGCCTTGCGGACGGTCTCGTTGACGAGCGGCTTAGGAAGTTCGAGGCCGAGGAGCGACCAGGTGCCGGAAGACAGATAGGCCCAGTCATCGCCCTTGGTGGCGGGCACCGCGGCGACCGCGGCGGCGGTGTCGTGGGCGCAGGTCGTGACGACCTCGGCCTTGGCTAGGCCGGTCTCTTTCGCGAGATACGGCAGCATCTTGCCCAGCTTGACGCCTGGGGCGACGGGCTTCGGGAAGATATGCTTCGGGATGCCAAGTTTCTTCAGCACCGGCCAGGCCCAGTCGCGCTTACGGGTATCCCAGCACTGGCTGCCGGAGATCAGCGTCTCTTCGGCGCGGGCCTTGCCCGTGAGCAACCAAGTGATGTAGTCGCCGATGAGCAGGAACTTGTCCGCGAACTGTAGCATCTCGGGACGGTTCTCGGCGTCGTCGAACAACTGGTAGAGTGTGTTGATCGAGATGGAGGCAATGCCGGTGCCTTCGAAGATCTCCTTCTGGGAGAAGCGACGCATGGCCAGCTCGTAAGCCTTGAAGCTGCGTTCGTCGCGATAGGTGAAGGGCAGCGAGAGAAGGGGTCCGTCTCCCTTGAGGAGGACGTAGTCGACGCCCCAGGAGTCGCAGGCGACCGACTTGATGGGGCCGAGCTTGGCGCCCTTGGCGAGGCCGATGCGGATCTCGCGGAAGATGCGGATGATGTCCCAGCGCAAGGTACCATTGGCAGTGATGGCTCCGTTCGAGAAGCGATGCACCTCTTTCATGGTGAACTTGCCGGCCTTGAGCTGGCCGAGGATGACGCGGCCGGATTCGGCTCCGAGGTCGATGGCGAGGTAATTGGACATGGTCAGAAGGGGGGAGGGGAGGGGTGAAGAGGTTCACATACCGAGCATTTTCTGCCGGTAATGTTCGTCGGGACGTCCGGCGATACGTTCGCATTGGGCCGACGTCAGGAAGACCGGTCCGCCGAGAGCGGCGGCACCGACGAAGATCTCGGCCGCTTTTTCAGCCATGAGCAGGGAGCCCAGGACAGCCTTGGGGGAAGCGCCGACGGCGATGATGCCGTGGTTCTGCAGCAGGATGATCTTCGGGTCGCGACCGGTGCGCTTGACGAAAGCGACGACTTCGCGGCGGATGGCCTGGGAAAGCCCGAGGCCGGGCTCGGCGTAAGGCACGAAGACCGACTCGACGCCGCACATCACGATCTCATCCGGACAGGCCCGCTTCTCGGCGAACTCCCGGGCGCGCGGCGAGCAGAGGATCTGGTTGACGGCGATCGCATGCACATGGCCGACACAACGGACGCCGGGTAGGGTGAGCAGGTAGGCGTGGAAGAGGGCTTCGATCGAAGGCTTCTTGGCGGTCGAATCCAGACGGGCGGCGAGCAACGCCTGATCGACTTCGACATCGGTCGCCGAGATCTTGTCTAACAACGGGAGTAGTCGGTCGAAAGCGCAGGAGGTGACATCCGCGAGCGTGAGGCTGGCGAGGTTCGAACCGGAAGCCTTGACTGCGAAAGTGTCATCATCGAGCCGGACCGAAGTGTTACCTTCGCCCAAGATGGCCATGCGCAGACGTTCGTCGCCCAGCTGATGGGATAGTGTTAGCAGAGACTGGATGACGTCCGACGACATGCCTCAGGAAAAAGAGGCGAAATCAGAGAGCGGTCAGCACGCGTTCCGGCAGCAACTTGACCTTCGCTTTCTGCACGGCAGAAGCGTCGGCATCGGTGACCAGGAACAAAGAGGTGACGTCGCGGGTGACGGCACAAGGTCCGCCGCGGCCGAGCTTGACCTTGTTCATGCAGATCAGGACTTCGTCGCTGCGTCGGATGACTTCACGCTGCTGGTGCGAGATGTCGCGCTGGGAATTCCAGAGGCCGTTCTCGTCGATGCCTTCGGCCCCGAGTAAGGCCACGTCGAAGTTCCAGCGGGCGACTTCTTCGAGCGTGCGGTCTCCGGCGACCATCGCATGTCGGGTCAGGAAAAGACCGCCCGGGATGTAGACTTCGACGCCCGGCAGGCACGATATCAGCTGGGCGGTCGGGAGACAGGTCGTGACGATCTGGAGGTCGGGCACGCCGGCGGCGGCGATGGCTTCGGCGGCGAAGAAGATCGTCGAACCCGAATCCAGGTAGACGGTCATTCCGGCCTTGACGCGGGAAGCGGCGAGGTTGCCGATGCGGCGCTTGGCTTCGGCGTCTTCGATCTTACGGTCGTCGAGCGGAGGGAAGTTGCGGTTGAAGTC
Source organism: Verrucomicrobiota bacterium (assembly GCA_046301395.1). Classification (GTDB taxonomy): domain Bacteria; phylum Verrucomicrobiota; class Verrucomicrobiia; order Opitutales; family UBA953; genus UBA953. Next base: position 4,659 of record JBKCKE010000115.1, read on the forward strand.
AGAGAGCGCGCCACCGTGCGTGCGGGTGATGCGACGTTGGTTCTCGAGTTCGGTCAGGTCGCGGCGAGCCGTCGCTTCCGATACATTGAACTGCTTGCAGATCTCCAGGACCGGAACGTAGCCGACCTTGGAGAGAAGTTTGGCGATGGCCTCGCGGCGGGCTTCAATGATGTGGCGGGCTACTTTCATAAAGTCAGGGGTATCGGGTGAAGTGAACTGTGGTTATGAGCGTAACCAATCGACCAATCAATAACGCAATACGGAGCGGAACCCGGCTTTACGTTTATTTCGCACAATATACATTATGTCTAATTAGATTATGAATAACTCGGGAAGGCTTAAACTGCGGTTAATCGGTATTTACTTGGGCTAATCCTAGATTTGGCTATCTCTTCCCAGACCCCGTTATGATTGCCTCGATTCGCTCATATTGCCGCCAAGTTGTGATTTCTTCGGCAATTGTGGCGTTTTTCACCGGCTGTGCGTCGGCGCCGGTTGTGGAGCTTCCGCCGAAGGTCGAGGAAAAGCCGCCTTTCACGGGCCTCACGATCGAACAAGGTCCGACCTCCCTCGGCTGCGAACCTCGCCGACAGCCGGTGACCATCTTGGTCCTGCATCATACGGCGGGCTCCCTGCCCTCCTCCCTGAAGACCCTCCAAGGCATGGACCCCAAGCACCGGGTCGGCGTCCATTATGTCGTGACCGATGAGGCCAAGCCTCGGGTGATCCGGATGGTGCCCGAGGACCTGGCGGCCTTTCATGCGGGCAAGAGCAACTGGGGTCGGCTCGAGGCGCTTAACCAGCATTCCATCGGCATCGAGATCATCAACTACGATGGTAACGTTTATCCTTATTCCGATGCCCAGGCGGACATCATCTTCGCCTTATGCGCCGAGATCATCCGACGACATGACATCAAGCCCTGGAACGTGGTCGCCCACTCGGACATCGCAGTAGGCCGCAAGATCGATCCCGGTTCGAAGTTTCCTTGGGCCAAGCTCGCGAAGCTCGGTATCGGCGCCTCGCCGTTGCCCGATGAGCTCAAGGAGCGTCTCGCCCGTGGCCACCTCGCCACTCCGGCCTTCTTCCGTCGTCTCCTGACCGACTACGGCTATGCCGTCGGACCTGATGACGCTGGTCTGAAGCTGGCGGTCGAAGCCTTCCAGCGACACTTCCGACCCGCGAAGGTCGACGGCATCATCGACGTCGAATGCACGGCGATCCTCGAATGCCTCGTGCGTCGTTACCAGTCGCCGGCCTATCGCTCCGCGCAGGTCAGGCCCTGAGCTGCAGTCCGAAAAGGCGCAGGACTTTGTTGGCGTAGCCACGCAACAAATCACGTTCCGGATAGCCGAGCTTATCCAGAAGGACCGCGTAGATCGCCATGCCCGCGCCGCCTGCGAGGCCCATCGAAATCACGAGGTTGATCTTCTCGTTCAGGTGTCCGCCTAGGACGTTATGCAGGAAGGCGTACCCCTGGAACGCCACGACGGCGAGGAGGACGGAACCGGCGATGACCTGCAAGGCGGGCTTGAGGAGGCTCTCGGCGAGGAACTCGGGGGCGTGCTTTTTCAGATAGTGGCGGAGCACGAAATACTGCCAGAGCGTCGAGACGGCGTTAGCCCAGGCGAGGCCTTCGACCCCTTGGTTCATCCAGACCGCCAAGATCGACCCGGTGGCGTTCACGGCCAGCGCATGGAGGGCGGCGACCAGCGTGGCCTTGGTCTGGCCGGCGACGTTCAACGCCCGCGTGACGATCGAGATCATCGCGTAGAACGGCATGGCCAAGGCGAAGATCACGAGCAGGCGGCTGGTGTTGACGCAGTCACCCGTCCCGAAGTTGCCGTAGTTGAACAGCAGCTGGACCATCGGGACCGCGAGCGCGATCAGGCCGAAGGCGGCGCCGACGTTCATCGCCAGGACGAGCCGCATGCCGCGTGCGTAGTTGCGCGCCAAGGCCGGGACGTCGCGGCTGGCAAAGGCGGTCGCGAGCGCCGGGAAAATCACGACGGCGATCGAGGCCGAAAACAAGCCGATCGGCAGTTCGACGATACGGTTGGCGATATAGTAATACATCAGCCCGGCGTCGCTCTCCTTGATGGCCAAGGCGCGTGACACGAGGACGTTGATCTGCTGGACACCGGCGCCGAGGGCCGCCGGCAGGAAAGCGATGCTGAGGGTCTTCCATGCGTTCTCGTCGACGTGCGCGATCCCGGGTCGCCAGCCTTCCCGTCGCAGGCCCCACATGGGGATCAGCAGCTGGAACATGCCGCCGACCAGCGCGCCGACGCATAGCCAGACGGCCTTGCCCATGTCCGTGCCGGCGAGATTCTCGCCGAACACGCCGAGGCCGACGATCATGCAGAGGTTGAGCGTTGCGGAGGCGATCTCCGCCAAGCCGAAGCGGCCGTTGAGGTTGACCGCCGACGTGAACAGGGCCGCGACACAGATGAGCGGCATGTAGGGCATGCAGATCGCGGTCAGGATCGCCGCCGGGCCGTCGGCGGGCCAGATCAACGCCCAGAGGAGCGCCGTGCCTACCCCGACCATCGTGAGTCCGAGCATCCACGGGAGGACTTTCCGTAAGACGAAATTCAGGAAGCCGAAAGCCGCGGGTTGGCCGTCCTTGACTGACTTGTCCGCCAACACCGGCACGATGGCGGCGGTCAGCGCGCCTTCGCCGAGGAGCCGGCGGAAGAGGTTGGGAATCTGGAAGGCGAAGATGAACGCCGAACCGATGGCCGAGGCGCCGAACACCGCCGCCGTCAGCTGGTCACGGACCAGGCCGAGCACGCGCGAAACCATCGTCCAGGAGGCGGTCTTCGCCATGGCCTGGTACTGGCGCGTCTGCTCGGTCATGGCCTCAGGGCTGGATGGCCCGCATGCCTTCCTCGAGCACCGCGCGGAGCGCCGGGACGAGGTCCGTGCGCGGCACTTCGGCTTCGGATCGGTCGGCGAGGCTGCGGACTTTCGCGACGCCCTTGGCGACTTCGCTGCCGCCATAGACGAGCGCATACTTCGAGCCGGCGACTTCGGCGGCCTGGATGAGTTTGGGGAACTTGCCGTCCTTGAGGTTGTACTCGACGCGGAAACCGGCGCGTCGGAGATTCGCGATATCTTCCAGCGCCGCATTGCGGGCGTCGTCGCCGAGGATCATCACGTAGAAATCAGGTCCGTCGGCATAGGCCGGAATCAGCTTCTTGAGCTCCAGCAGGTCACGCATGGTGACGTCGCCCATGCCGAAACCGACGGCCGGCAGGTCCGGACCACCGAGCTTCTTGACCAAGGCGTCGTAGCGGCCGCCACCGGCGAGCGCACGGGCTTCGCCGCCCGTCTCGAAAGCTTCGAACACGAAGCCGGTGTAATAAGCCAGGCCGCGGACGATGGTGAGGTCGATGGCGACGCACTCGCCGAAGCCCATGGTGGTCAGCGTGCCGAGGAGATGTTTCCATTCGGCCACACGCTCGGTCATCGCGGCGTCGCCGCCGGCGAGCTTCTCGATGTCGGCGAGCGACTTCGTGTTCGCGAAAGCGCGGGCGGACTCCAAGGCCTTGACGGGGTCGACCGATGTCCCGGCGAGCGCGGCCGTCATGGCGTCGAGCAGATCCTTGGGAGCGCCGCGTTCAAGCTTGTCGACCACGCCGAGGACGGCGACGGCCTGGGCTTCGGGCACGCCGAGGCTGGCGAGGTAACGGAACCAGAGCGTGCGGTCGGAGACGCGGATGCGGAAGTCCTGCTGCGTGAGGCCGAAGCCGAGCAGGCAGTCGGCGCAGAGGGCGATGATCTCGGCGTCGGCCGCAGGACCGGCTTCGCCGAGGAGGTCGGCGTTGAGCTGGTAGAAAGAGCGGAGACGGCCCTTCTGGGGCTTTTCGTAACGGTAGTTTTCGCCGATCGCGAACCAGCGGATCGGCTTGGGCATGCCGTTGGCCTTGGCGCCGACCATGCGGGCCAACGACGGGGTCATCTCCGGGCGGAGGCTGACCTTGCGGCCGCCCTTATCCTCGAAGTTGAAAAGCTGGCGGACGATTTCTTCACCCGACTTCTCGGTGAAGAGTTCAAGCGGCTCGAGCACGGGGGATTCCCACTCGCGGAAGCCATAACGACGGCAGGCGCGACGCCAGACGTCCATGATGTGTCCCAAGACGGCACGGTCTTCGGGATAGAACTCCCGGAAACCGGGGAGCGTTCGAATGTCGGACATCGCGGCGCGGATTACTGCTGAGCAGGCTTCTCGACGTCGATCGACTTCAGCTTGGCCTTCAGTTCCTTGCCGGCCTTGAACTTGATGACCGCGCGCTTCGGGATGACCACGTCCGTCTCCGGACGGTTCGGATTACGACCGATGCGGCTCTTGCGGACTTGGACCTGGAACACGCCGAAGTTGCGGAGCTCGACATCACGACCCGCGAGCAAGGCCTCGCTGATGGCGTCCAAGGTCATCTGGACCGAGTCGCGGATATGCTTCTGGGGGTACCCCTTGTCCGTGAAAATCTTCAGGACGATGTCGCGCTTGGTGAGGTTGTTGGACATGACGTTGCGTAAGTGTTGATAGA
>JBKCKE010000116.1:0-3660 GCA_046301395.1 Verrucomicrobiota bacterium
CAGCGGCATCTTGGTCGGTGACACGCCTACCTCGATCACCTTGCGTGGTCCCTTGGGCGTCGAAACGAGTCTCCTCCGGGCCGACCTCGCTAAGCTCGAGGCCTTGCCCGGCTCGCTGATGCCGACCGGACTTGAGGCCGGCCTGTCGAAGCAGCATCTCGCCGATCTGCTGGCTTACCTCAAGGGGGAGAAATGATTAGGTGAGTGGGCACGTGGGCATGGTGACACGTGGGCAAGGGGAGATAAGTGACGTGAGGTAGTAACTTTCAGACATTAGTGGGTTTTTATCTGACGACCCCATGCCATGCGGATCTGCGCGAAAACCCTTCTTAGGAGTCTCTTTTTAGGGTTCATCCCCGGCGTGCTTTTATTCGCCGCCGAGGACGCTAATTCTAATAGTCAGCCGCAGCCCGCAGCTGCTACGCCGCTGTGGGTCACGAAAGCCGTCACGGCTACTCGGGTCACGCATCATGTCTTCACCAGCAAGTCAGCCAAAGCTGAGGTAAGCTATCACCTGTACCGCCCGGCTGCCTATGAGGCCGATGGTAATAGGCGATTCCCCGTCGTCTATTGGTTGCATGGCTCCGGCGGCGGCTTGCCGGGCATATCCAGCGTCGCCCGTCGTTTCGATGCGGCCATCGAGGCGGGCAAGTTGCCTCCCTGCCTGGTGGTCTTCGTGAACGGCCTGGAAATGGGGATGTATGTCGATTGGGCTGATGGCTCCGCACCGGTCGAATCGGTGATCATCCGGGATCTGCTCCCGCATGTAGATACGACTTATCGGACGATCGCGAAACGGGAGGGTCGCCTGCTGGATGGATTCAGCATGGGCGGCTACGGCGCCGCTCGCCTGGGCTTCAAGTATCCTGACCTTTTCCGGTCGGTCTCGATCGTCGGCGCCGGACCCATGCAGTCCGAACTCAAAAGCACCCCGCGGGCCAGCCGGATCCAATCCGAGGACCTGCTGAAACGTGCCTATGGCGGAGAACAATCCGTCTTCCAGGAAGTGAGTCCGCGAAAATTCGCTCAGCTTAATGCCAATAAAATTAAGCAGGAATCGCTGGTCCGCATGGTCATCGGCGAGAAGGACGAGACTTTAGGCAACAACGAGGACTTCCACCGTCACCTTGAAACTCTCGGCATCCCGCATGGCTGGACGATTGTTCCCGGAGTCGGCCATGAGCCCGAAAGGGTTTTCGAGGCCTTGGGTAATGACAACTGGGATTTCTATCGGAAGGCGTTCTCGCCGGAGTCGCCGCCCGAGGCGCGTCCCGTTCAGGGAGAACTGAAGTTCGAAGTCGGCAAGTCCGTCAGGCGCGCCCTTTATTCCAATGTCCCGACGCAAGGGATGCGCCCCGCAGTCATCGTGCTGCATGGTGGCATGGGTAGCGCTGAGCAGATGCGCGCGACCTCTGGTTTTGAAGCACTCGCCCCTCGGGAGGGTTTCATGGCGGTCTATCCCGAGGGTACGGAGTTCTCGGGCGGTCGGCATGCCTGGAATACCGGACACCTCTTGCGCCGCCAGGTCAGGGATGCGGATGACGTCGCTTTCCTGGACGCGCTCATCGATCGTCTTGTCTCCCACCATGGCGCCGACCCCGCGAGAATCTTCCTGACCGGTGGTTCAAACGGCGGCATGATGACCTATGTCTATGCCACCGCCCGCGCCCATCGCCTCGCGGCGGCGGCCCCTGTCGTCGCCAGCATGTTCACCTTCGCGCCGACGCCGGGAGCGCCTCTGCCGATCCTTATCATCAACGGAGCCCGTGATTCGGAGGTGCCGCTCGTTGGTGGCATGAGCGGCAATCCCCTCGTCCGTGGCGCGCAGGCTACGCCTTTTCAACCTGTGGATGCGGTCGTGGCTTTCTGGGCCAAGGCAAACCGCTGCGCAAGCGAGCCTAAGGTCACCGTGGCGGGCTCGGTCACTACCAAGACTTACGCGCCGACCGGTGGTGGTGCCCCGGTGGAATATGTCTTGGACAAAGAAGGCGGTCATGGCTGGCCCGGGACGGTCAGCCGGCGCGCTGAGAACCAACCGATCACATCCTTCAAGGGGGCCGAACGTATTTGGGACTTCTTCAAGGATAAGGCCCGCGTCCTGGACCCGAAATAACGGCCCTCTTGGCCTCGCCTGAAGCGAGCTCAGTTTCGACCCATGAGAACGCTTGCACTTGCCCGTCTGCGCCAGGTCGTAAAGATATCATCATCCCTATGAGCCCTACTCGTCGTGCTTTCCTCGGTTCCCTCGGTGGCCTGGCCGCCGGTTATGCCCTCGCTCCGGCGCTACGCGCGGCGGAAGCCAGCGGCAAGCCCCTCGGTCTCGCGCTCTGCGGCCTGGGGAATTATTCGAACGGCGAGCTGTCGCCGGCGTTGCTGGAAACGAAGAACGTGAAGCTGGTGGCCGCCATCACCGGTACGCGTGAGAAGGGCGTGAAGCTGGCGAAGCTCCATGGCTTCGATGCGGCTAACATCTATTCCTACGACCAGTGGGATAAGGTCGCCGCCAATAAGGATATCGATGTCGTCTACGTCGTCACGCCTCCCGGCATCCATGCCCAGAACGTCATCGCCGCTTTCGGGGCCGGCAAGCATGTCATCTGCGAGAAGCCGATGGCCACCTCGGCCGCCGAATGCGACACCATGATCGCCGCGGGCAAGAAGGCCGGCAAGCGTCTCGCGATCGGCTATCGCCTCCACTTCGATCCGTATCATCAGGAACTCGTCCGTCTGGCCAAGTCCCAGGAGTTCGGACCGTTCATGAAGATCAAGACCGCCAACGGCTTCACGCTGCGCAAGCATGCCTGGCGCATCGAGAAGAAGCTCGCCGGCGGCGGCGCTCTCCTGGACATGGGTATCTACTCGATCCACGCATGCTGCATGGCGGCCGATGCTAATCCGGTGGCCGTGACGGCCAAGGAGCTCCCGAAGACCCAGCCTGACTTCTTCAAGGAGGTCGAACAGGCCATGGAATTGCGCCTTGAATTTGCCAACGGTGCCGTGGCCGATGTCTGGACCGGCTACGATGCCAACCGTGCAGAGTTCCTGGCCGAAGCCGAGAAGGGCTGGTTCAAGGGCGAGCGCCCCGTCTTCAGTTACCGCAACCTCAATATCTCGACCTCCGCCAAGGGTAAGCTCGACTTCGGTATCTTCCGTCAGCAGCAGCGCCACATGGATGGCGTCGCCCAGGCTTTCCGTGACGGCACCGAGGTCACTTGCACCGGTGAGCTCGGTCGTCGCGACATGGTCATCATCGACGGCATCTACGAGTCGATCCGTACCGGCAAGAAGGTCGAGTTGAAGTATAGCTGAAGGATCGAGGACCCGAGGGCAGGAGGACTGGAGGAATAGAGGTAGGGACAGCACCACGTGCTGTCCCTATTTTGTCTTTGGCGCACCCCGCCCCCTGCCCGCTTACCGGCATTCAGAACAGAGGATCCATTCAGTCCTCCAGTCAGACCACAACGCCGTCCTCTACTCAGTCCTCTGTCGGGCCACAATGTCGTAACCCAGTCACGCCCGACCGGGGTGAGCGAGGACAGCACGTGGGGCGGTCCCTACCTCTTAATTCGTTCCCTTGGCGAGGGTGGCCTTGAGCGCGGTGACGCCGGAAGCGGAGGCGGGGTCGTCGGCGAGGTTCTTGAACTCGCCCGGATCGGCGTC
>JBKCKE010000117.1:0-2578 GCA_046301395.1 Verrucomicrobiota bacterium
GCCTGACCGCCCCGCTCTGGGCCGTGGGTGGCCTCCTCGCCGGCTTGCTGGCGCTCCTTAACGCCGTGCTCGTGCCCGACGCTTTGGAGACCATGAACGCCCTCCAGGAGGAAGCCCAGTTCGCCGCGCTCAAGGCCAAGGGCGGCAATGCCATCCCTCGCGGTCAGGCCTCCTCGGTCTCCTTCGAGAACTCCAAGGCCCGCCGGCTCTGGCTCATCTCCAATCTCGGCCTTAGCACCGGTCAGGCCTTCGAGGTCGTCGTGCACGCCTTCGATGCGAACCAGCGCGAGGTCCGCCGCATCTCCGCGCGCTTCGCCGAGTTCCGCAAGACCCCGCAGGGTTGGAGCTGGACCTTCCGTGAAGGCCGCGACCTCCGCTTTGATCCGGCCACCGGCTCCCTGATGGCCCAGCCGCGCTTCCAGGAGCTCACGCCGGACTTCAACGACGATCCCGAGGTGATGTTCTATTCCACGAAGGAGCCGGCCAAGCTCTCGCTCCGCGAGGTCTCCCGCTTCGTCGACCAAGCCGGCTTCAACCCCGGCGGCCCCAACGCCGCCTACGCGATGCGCTATCACGCCATCCTGTCCGCGCCGGCCATCTGCCTCATCGTCATCGCCGTCGCCATCCCGTTCTCGGTGGTGCCCGGCCGCATCAGCCCGATGGTGGGCGTCGCCAAGACCTTCGGCCTTTTCCTCGGCTTCTACTTCCTCACTTCGTTCTGCGCCGCCTTCGGCGAGAGCGGCGCCTTGCCTCCGATGGTGGCGGCGTGGATTCCGGCCACGCTCGTCGCGTGCTGGGCTTTCCCGAAGCTGAAGTCCGTCAATTGATCCATGCTTAGAGCTATTCGTATCCGCCCCGGACGTCCCGTGCGCGCCCTCCGGGGACATCCCTGGGCCTTCCTCGGCGAAGTCGAATTCGTCGGCGAGCCGCCGGTCGACGGCGACTGCGTCGAACTGACCGACCTCAAAGGCCGCTGCCTCGGCGCCGGCCTCTGGAACGGCAAGTCCCAGATCGCCTGGCGTCGCTACTCGCGCCGCCCGATCACCCTCGACGGCCCGCTGCTCGAAGAACTCGTCACCGCTTCGGTCAACCGCCGCGCCGGCAAGCCGGTGTGCCGCCTGATCTGGTCCGAGGCCGACAGCCTCCCGGGCCTCGTCGTCGACCGTTATAACGACCTCATCACGATCCAGGCCCTGACCTGCGGCATCGACCGCCGTCTGGCCACGATCATCGACGTCCTGCAGCGCCTGCTGAAGCCGCGCGAGATCGTCCTGCGCAACGACGCCGCGACGCGTAAGCTCGAAGGCCTGCGTCAGGAGATCCGTACGGTCTCGGGCAAGCCGCTCGAACCCGCCTGGATGGAAGTCGGCGGCGTGCAGGTGCTCATCGACCTCATGGGCGGCCAGAAGACCGGCACCTACCTCGACCAGCTCGACCAGCATCAGCACGTCGCGAAGCTCGCCCAGGGCCGCCGCGTGCTCGACGCCTTCTGTAATCAGGGCGGCTTCGGCCTCGCCTGCGCCAAGGCCGGCGCGACCAGCGTGCTCGGCCTCGACCAGTCCGAGGACGCCATCGCGGCCGCCCGTTCGGCCGCCGAGCGCAACGGTCTCAGCGCCTCCTTCGAAGTCGCCAACGTCTTCGATTGGTTCACGGAGCACCGCGAAGCCTCCTTCGACCTCATCATCCTTGATCCGCCGCCTTTCGCCCGCAGCAAGGACGCCGTCGACGGCGCCCTGCGTGGTTACAAGGAGCTGAATCTCCGCGCGCTCCGTCTGCTCGCCCCGGGCGGTATCCTGGCGACCTACTCCTGTTCGCACCGCGTCTCGGAGGAGATGTACCTCGAGGTCATCGAAGCCGCCGCGTCGGACGCCCGTCGCGAGGCCGTGATCCTGGAGCGTACCTCCCAGCCGGCCGACCACCCGGTACTGCTCAACTTCCCTGAGAGCCGTTATCTCAAGGGGTTCATCATCGAGATTCGGGCTTAACTCCCGGGCCGCTTCCGCTTTCATCGCGCCATGATCGTCTCCCTCCGCGGCAAACTCATCGAAGCCGGCGTCCTGCGTGTCGTCATCGAGTCGTCGGGCGTGGGCTACGAGGTCAACGTGCCCGTCACGACCGCAGAGCGCCTGCCCAAGCTCGGCGCGGAAGTCTTCCTGCTCGTCCACCACGTCTTTCGCGAGGACGGCCAGGCTCTCTACGGCTTCGCCGTCGCCGAGGAACGCGAGTTCTTCAAACTCCTCGTCGAGAAGGTCTCAGGCGTCGGCCCCAAGATGGCGCTGAACATCCTCAGCCGCCTCGCCCTCCCGATCCTGCGCGATGCGATCATCCGCGGCGACGTCGCGCTGCTTTCCCAGTGTCCCGGCGTCGGCAAGAAGACCGCCGAACGCCTCGTCATGGAACTCAAGGATAAGGTCGGCCTAGATGGCCCTGGCGCCGCCCCGGCGGCCGCCGCGACCATCGTGTCCGCCCAGCCTACGCCGGCCACGGACGCCGTCGCCGCGCTCATCGCACTCGGCTTCAAGGGTCCTGACGCCGACAAGGGCGTGCGCGCCGCGCTGGCCAAGCTCGGCGCCGGCGC
>JBKCKE010000118.1:0-9099 GCA_046301395.1 Verrucomicrobiota bacterium
GGCGTGATCGTCGACAAGATCGGCTACGGTAAGCTCGTCGCCCTCGCCCTCCTCGGCCACATCCTCTCGGCGTTCATCACCTTCGGCGCCTCGACCCCGCAGAACGCGTACGACTTCCTCTACTGGGGCATGTTCGTCTTCGCCTACGCGAACGGTACGCTCGAAGCCGTGGCCAACCCGCTCGTCGCCACGATCTTCCCCAAGCAGCGCACGCACTACCTCAACATCCTGCACGCCTCCTGGCCGCTCGGCATGGTCGTTGGTGCCCTCGCCTCCTACGCCCTCGGCGCGAACGGCCTAGGTCTGAGCTGGAAGGGTCAGCTCTCCTTCTATCTCGTCCCGACCATCGCCTACGCTATCATGTTCTTCGGCCAGTCCTTCCCGAAGTCGGAAGCCGCTGAAAAGGGCGCCGATCTCGGTGAAATGACCAAGGATATCGGTATCCTCGGCGGCGCCGTTGTCTGCTACCTCCTGACGCTATTCTTCGCTGGAGCTCTCGGTCTCGAGACCGTCACGGCTAACGTTGTCGGCGTGATCCTCCTCATCGCCACCGCCATGGTGAGCCGACTCATCAAGAAGCCCTCGCTGGAAAGCCTCGCGGCCATCGCTGTCTGCGCCCTCATCGCCCTGCAGGCCCAGTCGGCCCTTCACCTCAGCAACACCGCTGGCCTCGCGATCACGATCGCCCTCGTCATGGGCCTCGGCCTGACGATGGGCTGGACCTTCGGCTCTATCCTGCTCTTCGTACTCTTCGTGACCCACGCCCTCGTCGGCGCGGTCGAACTCGGCACCGACGGCTGGATCGAGTCGATCACCGGCAACCTCTTCAGCGCAGACCAGGGCAAGGCCCTCTTCATCTGGACCTCGGCCATCATGTTCGGCCTCCGCTTCTGCGCTCACTTCATCGAGACCAAGCTCGGCCTCTCCCCGATCGGAATCCTGGTGACGTCGGCCCTGCTGGCCTTCGGTGGCCTCCAGCTCGCCTCCGGCATGGACAGCTTCCCCATCGCGCTAGTCGCACTGGGCATCTACGCCCTCGGCAAGACCTTCTTCTGGCCCACGATGCTCGCCGTCGTCGGCGACCGCTTCCCGCGCTCCGGCGCCGTGGCCATGTCCATCATGGGCGGCATTGGCATGCTCTCCGCAGGCCTGATCGGCAGCCCTGGCCTCGGCTACGCCAAGGACCGCTTCACCAGTGAGTCGCTCAAAAACACCGCCCCTGCGGTCTATACCGCGAACAAGTCCGCCTCGGAGTCGAAGTTCCTCTTCCTCGCTCCAGTGACCGCTGTCGACGGCAAGAAGCTCAGCGAGGCCCAGGAGGCTCGCAAGGCCGAGAAGGAACTGGCTGAGATGAATCCCGCCGAGGCCAAGGCCGAGGACCTCGCCAAGGCCAAGAAGGCCGTGGCCGAGCACCCGATGACCGCTGAAAAGAAGACCATCTTTGAGGCCAGCCAGGCCGGTGACCGCGCCACGCTGAAGGCTGACTCCTTCCTGCCGCTGACCATGGCCGCGATCTACCTGCTGCTGCTCTTCTACTTCAAGAGCATCGGCGGCTACCGCGCCCTGAAGATCGAAGAGCAGGTCTAAGCGACCCGCCCTTCCCCGCCGAAGGCCGCCCACCCGGGCGGCCTTCTTGTTTGGTAGGATTACGAACGGGCCCCGTCGGTTGCGTCCTAGCAAATCGGCTTCCGTCCGCCATGCGATTGGACTGAATGAAGCCACACCCATGAGCACCCCGAAGATTCGCATCGCGCTGGCCGGCCTCGGCTTCGGCGCCGAATTCATCCCGATCTACCTCGCGCACCCCAACGCGGAGATCGCCGCCATCTGCCAGCGCAACCCGGCCAAGCTGAAGGAGATCGGCGACCGCTACGGCATCACCAAGCGCTACACGTCCTTCGAGGAGATGCTCAAGGATCCCGAGATCGACGCGGTCCACATCAACACGCCGATCCCTGACCACGGCCGCCAGTCCATCGCCGCCCTCAAGGCCGGCAAGCACGTGGCCTGCACGGTCCCGATGGCGACCTCGATCGCGGAGTGCGAAGAGATCGTGAAGCTGGTGAAGGCGACGGGCCTGAGCTACATGATGATGGAGACGGTGGTCTACGCCCGCGAGTTCCTCTACGTGAAGGAGCTCTACGACAACGGCGACCTCGGCCGCCTGCAGTTCCTCCAGGCTTCGCACCAGCAGGACATGGAAGGCTGGCCCGGCTACTGGCCCGGCCTCCCGCCCATGTACTACGCCACGCACTGCGTCGGCCCGATGCTCGCCCTCACCCGCGCCGACGCGGAATACGTCTCGTGCTTCGGCTCCGGCCGCATCGCCGAGGACATGATCCCGATCTACAACTCGCCCTTCGCGGTCGAGACGGCCCACATCAAGTTCCATAAGTCCGACGTCTCGGCGCGCATCATCCGCTCGCTCTTCGACACGGCCCGCCAGTATCGCGAGTCCATCGACGTCTATGGCTCGAAGCAGTCCTTCGAATGGCCGCTCATCGAAGGCGAAGAACCCGTCCTCCACACGGCCAAGAAGCCGGAGCCGGAGATCCCGCAGAAGGTCAAGGTGCCCGACTACGCCCATCGCCTCCCGAAGGAGATCCAGCGCTTCACGACCAAGGGCGTCTACGGCGAAGGCGAAGACCACCTGTCCTTCACGCAGGGCGGCGGCCACGGCGGCTCCCACCCGCACCTGGCCAACGAATTCATCCAGGCCCTCCTCGCCAAGCGCGAGCCGTTCCCGAACGCGCGCCAGTCCGCCAACTGGACCTGCACGGGCATCCTCGCCCACGAGTCCGCGATGGCCGGCGGCGAAATCCGCAAACTGCCTGCGTTCACGTTACCCGGCTGAGAAGAGTTGATCGGTTGATCCGTTGGCCAGTTGGCCAGACGGGACCTAGATAGGGACGGCTCTCCGAGCCGTCCTTTTTTGCGCCCCTGTCTCTAGGTAGGGGCAGCACCGCGTGCTGCCCTAGCTGTCTCTAGGTAGGGTCGGGACCGCGTCACGACCTAGCTGTAGCCGAACAGAGAACCGAGTGGAGGTCTGCATGGATTAATCCCGCCACATGCCACCCGGGGCTACCACCTGCAACCTGAAGTGCGGCACCACCCCATACTCCATACTCGATACTTTCGCATGGCCTACCCCTGCCCATTCCGCCAATCCCTCATCCCTCCTGCCACCGGGGCTTTATTCGACCGTGCGTCCCGCCGAGCGGTCGTCTAAGAAGAGCTCACCCCGCGCCATGCCCATCTACGGAACCGCCCTCCTGGCCGCCTGCCTTCTCATCGGCGTATCGATCGGAAAACTCCTCGGCACCCTCGTGGGGGTCGACGCCGACATCGGCGGCGTGGGCGTGGCGATGCTGCTCTTGATCTTCTCCTCCGACTGGCTGCGGCGACGCGGGCTCATGTCACCGCCATCGGAAAGCGGCATCATCTTCTGGGGCCAGATCTACGTCCCGATCGTCGTCGCCATGGCCGCGACCCAGAACGTCCGCGGCGCCCTCGGCGGCGGCGTGATGGCCTTCCTGGCCGGTGCGGTGACGGTGGTCATCTGCTTCGCCCTCGTGAGAATCCTCGCGCGCGCCGGTCGTAGCCAGGAGGTCTCCCGATGAGCCCGATCGTCGAGAAAGTGCTGGCCGACTACGGCCTGCTGACGGCCTTCGCGCTCGTCGGCCTCACGATGGCCATCGCCTACTGGGCTTCGGACAAGCTCACCCGCGGTCGCCTGCATGGCAGCGCGATCGCCATCCTGATCGGACTCATCCTGGCCGCCGCGATCGGCGGCAAGAAGGGCGTCGCCGACCTGCCCGTGCTGGCGGGCGTGGGCCTGATGGGCGGGGCGATGCTCCGCGACCTCGCCATCGTGGCCACGGCCTTCGGCGTGAAGCTGGAGGCGTTCGCCAAGAGCGGCTTCATCGGGGCGGTCTCGCTTCTGGCCGGCCTGTTCACCTCCTTCCTCGTCGGCGGCCTGATCGCCTACGCGTTCGGTTATCGCGATGCGGTCAGCATCACCACCATCGGCGCCGGCGCGGCGACCTACATCGTCGGCCCGGTCACCGGCGCGGCCATCGGCGCCAGCAGCGAAGTCATCGCGCTGAGCATCGCCGCCGGCCTCGTGAAGGCCATCCTGGTCATGGTCTTGACGCCTTTTCTCGCCAAGGCCATCGGCCTCGACAACCCGCGCTCGGCGATGGTGTTCGGCGGCCTGATGGGCACCAACAGCGGCGTGATGGCCGGACTCGCCGCCACCGACCCGAAGCTCGTCCCTTACGGCGCGATGACGGCCACCTTCTTCACCGGCCTGGGCTGCCTGCTCGGTCCTTCGCTGGTCTTCATGATCAACCGCGCCCTCTTCTGACTATGCCCGAACTTCCGCTCATCGCCCGCGCCCGCGGGCACGCCACGTCCGTCGCCTTCCGTTCGCCGACCGGCGACACGACCTATCAGGAGCTGCTGGATCGCTCCGCCGCGCTCGCCACGACGCTCCTCGCCGGCGCTGACGACCTGAAGGAGGCGCGCGTCGCCCTCCTCGCCCCGGCTGGCCCCGGCTACGTGGCCGCGCAGTGGGGCCTCTGGCGGGCCGGCGCGGTCAAGGTGCCGATCTGCCTGACGGCCACCGAGCCGGAATGGGAATACGCGCTGACCGACAGCGGCGCCTCCGTCGTCCTGGCCGACGCCGCCAGCACCCAGAAGATCGCCCCGCTCTGCGCCCGCCTCGGGCTGCGTCTGGTCGATAGCGACGCCGCGGCCGGACCGGCGGGCAAGCTGCCTGAGCTCACGCCCGCCCGCCGCGCGATGATCCTCTACACCAGCGGCACGACGAGCAAACCCAAGGGCGTCGTGACGACCCACGCCCACATCGCCGCGCAGGTCGAAAGCCTCATCCAAGCCTGGGCCTGGCAGGCCACCGACCGCATCCCGCTGTTCCTGCCGATGCATCACATCCACGGCATCATCAACGTCACCAGCTGCGCCCTCTGGGCGGGCGCGACGATCGAGCCTTTCGCGAAGTTCGACCAGCCGGCGATCCTCGCGCGCGTGCAGGCCGACGCTTACACGCTCTTCATGGCCGTACCCACGATCTACGTGAAGCTCATCCAGGCCCTCGAGGCGGCTGCGCCCGCCGAACGCGCCGCGATCGTCGGCGGCTTCCAGCGCATGCGCCTGATGGTCTCCGGTTCCGCCGCCTTGCCCGCCAGCGTGCATGAGCAGTGGACCGCCCTCACAGGTCAGAAACTCCTCGAGCGCTATGGCATGACCGAGATCGGGATGGCGATCTCCAATCCCCTACGCGGTGAACGTCGCCCGGGCGCGGTCGGCCAGGCGCTCCCCGGCGTCGAGGTCCGCCTCAAGGCCGAGAACGGCGACATCATCACCG
Source organism: Verrucomicrobiota bacterium (assembly GCA_046301395.1). GTDB lineage: Bacteria > Verrucomicrobiota > Verrucomicrobiia > Opitutales > UBA953 > UBA953. Next base: position 5,387 of record JBKCKE010000118.1, read on the forward strand.
CGGAGGACACCCCGGGCGAGATCCAGGTCCGCGGACCGAACGTGTTCACGGAATACTGGGGCAAGCCCGCCGCCACGGCCGAATCCTTCGAGGCCGGCGGCTGGTATCGGACCGGCGACATGGCCGTGCTCGAGACCGGTTACTACCGCATCATGGGCCGGCTCTCGGTGGACATCATCAAGAGCGGCGGATACAAATTGTCCGCCCTCGAGATCGAAGCCGCGCTGCTCGAACATCCCGCCGTCGCCGAGTGCGCGGTCATCGGGATGCCCGACGACACCTGGGGCGAGGCGGTGAGCGCCGCGATCGTGACCAAGCCCGGCGCCACGCTGACGCTGCCCGCCTTGCGCGAGTGGTGTAAATCGCGCCTCTCGGTCTACAAGGTCCCGCAACGGCTCGCCGTCGTGTCGGCACTCCCGCGCAATGCCATGGGCAAGGTCACCAAGCCCGCCGTGCGCTCGCTCTTCGGCTGACCCCCATGCGCCTGCTCGCCTTTCTCACCCTCCTCCCCGCCCTCCTCTGCGCCGAAGGCACGCAAGGTTGGTATCAAAATAACATCTGGCTCCGCCTGAACGAGAAGTGGAGCATCGGCAACTACCTCGACCTCCGTGCCGACGACGGCGTCGGCGACGTCCATACGTGGATCGTGAGCCCGCGTGTGCGTTATGACCTGGATGCGACCTGGCAGCTGCAGGCCAACCTCTCGGTGCTCGAGACCTTCAACGCCGACGAGACCGCCCAAGCCAGCTGGCTGCGTTTCGAATTCGAGATCAACCCGACCTTCCGCCTGTCGGACTCACTCACGCTGTCGTTCCGCGACCGCATCGAGTGGCGCTGGCGCGACGGCGGCGACGAGTATACGACCCGCATTCGTATTCGTCCTCAGCTCGACTGGACGCTCCATCGCGAAGGGCTCTTCCGCGGACTCTACGCCAACAACGAGGTGTTCTTCGATTTCAACCAGGAGCGCGTGACCGAGAACCGCCTGATTCCATTCGGCGTGATGCTTCGTCCGTCCGACCATCTTGACCTGCGCCTGTTCTACCTCTGGCGCTCGACCCGTGCCGCCCAAGGCTGGCGCGACTACCACGGTTTCGGCGTCCTGGCCTGGTTCAACTACTGAGCCCGCGCCCACGCGCGATCCGCGCGTCGGCCGACCACGGTCCGGCCCCCACGATCAGCAGGTACGTGAGCCCGGCGATCATGCACAGGTCGTTACGCGCCTCGTGCATCATGCTCAGGAAGCCATAACGGGGCAGCGGACGAAGGGCGAAGCCCGCGAAGCCGTGACCGAGCAGGATCGGGATCTTCACGCTGACGAAGGCGACGGCCATCACCCCGAGCAACGGAACGACGGCCAGGCGCACGCCCAGTCCGGCCAGGATGAGCAGGCCGCCGACGATCTCGACGCCTCCGACGAATGGTCCGAAGAACTCCGGCGCGGGCAGGCCGATCTTGGCGAAGCGACCAGCGCCGAGGTCCGCGGCTTCGAGGAACTTGAGCAGGCCTTCGATGAAGAAGATTCCTCCGGTCATCAGCCGGATCAGGAAGCCGGCGGCCGGCGCGCGGGTCACGAACAACGAGTCGGGGAGCTTCATCACATCCTATCGCAACCCTTTGCCCAGAAGGGTCAACCTTCCGCTATGCCTCAGTGTCCGGCCTTCCGGCGGATGACCTTCGCGGCGGCTTCCTCCGCGGCCTTGCGTCGTGAGGCGGGGACCTTGGCCCGATACTCGGCGAGTTTGACCGACCACAGGCCTTGTCCGAAACCATCGGCCCCCACGATCATCCAGAGGTACGCTTCGGCCGGATCACGCGGCACATCATCCCCTTCCGCCAGTCGCATGGCCAGCAGGCGGGCCGACCCTTGGTCGCCGGCCTGCGCGGCGGCGCGCAGCCACTTCACGCCGACGAAGGTGCTCCGGGCGACGCCTTCGCCGGCTAAATAACAGGCGGAGAGCTTCGCCATGCCGGCGGCGTCACCAAGCACGGCCGCACGCTGATAGCAGGTGGCCGCCTCCCGGACATCAGGCTTACCCTTCGCGACGAGACCCTTGGCGTGGAAATCTCCGAGCAGCCGCCACGCCTTGGGGTGCTTGCGCTCCGCCGCCTTCTTGAGCCAACCGACCGCCTGATCCGCCGAGCCGCCTTGATACAACGCTGAAGCCAAGGTGAACTGCGCGTCGGCATTCCCGGCCTCGGCCGAACGCAGCAGAGGGGCGAGCTCCGGCGTACCGCCGGCCGAGAGCCCGAGGCAGGTGGCAAAGAAGAACCAGGCGAGGAAGGTGAATCGCATGCCCACACCCAGGGCCACTGACTCAGCCTAGGGAACTCCCATCTCCTAGGGACTATCTATCAGGGAATATCCCTAGGGAACATTTCTGTCTCGAGGTAGGGGCAGCACCGCGTGCTGCCCTAGCGTGGCTCTGCCTTAGGTAGGGACGCGTCGGCGACGCGTCCGCCTTGCCCCTCAACAACGGTCGCGACACCGTCGCGCCCCTACCTAAATCCCCAAAAACAAAAAGGGCCGCCGAAGCCGCCCTCATCATCCCCTCCTGCCCACGGGTCCTCCAGCCCTCCTGTCCTCGACTGGGCTCCCCTTGCCCACGTGTCACCGTGTCAACTTGCCCCCTCGAAGTGAGCGCCAGGCGCTCACTTCACGTAGAGCCTATCCTTCGGATTCGCACCCGAGACGAGATAGGCGAGGAGGTCGGCGACTTCCTGGGCGTTGAGCGAGTTGATCAGGCCGACGGGCATCGGGCTGTCGGGCGAACGATCGATGCTCAGGATGTCCGACCGGTTGACCGAGATCGTCACCGAGGGATCGAACGGATTCACGGCGAGCTCCAGCTTGTCACCTTCTTCGTTCAGGATCCGGCCGATGGTCTTGCCGCCGTCGACGCGTCCGATGACGGAGTTGGCGTACTGGTCGGAGAGCACGGCGCTGGGCTGGACGATGCTCATGAGGACGTCCGCCGGAGCGGTGCGGGCGCCGAGGCCGGAGAGGTCCGGGCCCTGCGCGCCGCCGTCATTGCCCATGCGGTGGCACTGCGAACAGAGCGCGGCGGCGAACATCTTCTGGCCGTTCGCGAAGTCGAAGGTCTTCTTGCCCTTGGCTTCTTCCCAGACCTTGAGGACCTCGGCATGCGTCCAGAGACGACCCGGGCCGGCGGCGGCCGGGATCGGCGCGGCGGGCTTACGGGCGGCGACCGGCGCGATCAGCTCGAGCCCCGGGCGCTCGGCTTCCGGCGCGGCGGCGAGGGATTCCTTGCGGATATTACGCACGAAGCCCTTCAGCGAGTTGCCGCCTTCGGCCTGCGCGAGCACGTCGAGGTAACCGAAGAACTGCTTCCGCAGCTCCGGCGTCCAGCCGACGGTGGCGCGGCTCAGGTAGACGGCGAGGCCGATGCGCGTCGACGATGGCGTGACGGCCATCGCGTTCGCGGCGGCCTTGGCGTAACCGGGATGGCGGGCGAGGATCTCCGGGTCGGCGACGACGGCAGGCGCGGGCTGCGCGATCTTCATGGCCTGCAGGACGCGGGCGGGCGCGCTGGGTTCGCCGAGGTAGATGGCGAGCTGCGCGAGCTGGCGGTCGAGGAAATTGTCGCCGGAGGGGATGCGGCCAGCGCTTTCCTTGCCGAGGCGGGCCACGGTGGCGGCGTCCGGCTTGCCGTGACGCGCGAAGGCGACATGGAAGACGCGCAGGCGGTCCT
>JBKCKE010000119.1:0-3349 GCA_046301395.1 Verrucomicrobiota bacterium
TCGTCGGTCGGGTCGGCCTTGATCACATCGGCGCCGAGTTCGACCGCCTGGCGGACGAGGTGAAGGATCTTCGTGAGGTCACCGTCGACCATGTAGCCACCCGCGATCGCGTTGGGCTGGAAGACGAGCGGTTCGACCATCATCGGCATGCCGTAGTAATCGGCCTGCGGCTTCAGCTTGAGGATGTTCTCGATGCACTGCGCGGTGACGTCCGGCGCGCCGGGGATCTGGAAGAGGTTCACGCAGACGCACGCGGCGTCGAGGCGGACGGCCTGCAGCATGGTCTCTTCGATCATCAGGCTGAACGCCGTGGCCGGCAGTTCCTTCCCGTAGACGTTGGCCGTGTCCGTGCGGAGCACGAGGGCCGGCTTCTGTTTGCCCGGGATGGACTGCAGATGGCGGGCCTGGCCGACCGTCAGTTGGATGGCGTCCGGGCCGGCGTCGACGAGCGTGGCGACGACCTGGCGCATGTCTTCGATGCCCTGCAGGAAGCCGGGCTGGTTGAAGAAGCCATGGTCGACGGCGACGTCGAAGCAGCGCTTGGACGAGGCGTTGAAGAGGCGGTTGAGGCGATACTGCTTCATGAGGGGAGAGGAGGGCGGGACTTACTTCAGTCCCATGATATGCTTCAGGATGTAGAGCTCGAGCGCTTCGTAGTCGCGGGCGTCGCGATACTGCTGGACGAGCTGCTGGTCTACCGTGCGGACCTTCTGGACGAGCGCAAGGAACAGCTCGCGGCTGTTCTTGAGGTGGTCGGTGACCGGGCAGCCGCGCTGGGTACGGATGGCCTTGACGTCCAGGCCGATGAATTCCCCCCGGTTACCGTAGCCGGACTCCTCGAGGACGCGGACCTGGTTGAAGGCTGCGCGGAGGTTGGCGCCGCCGAAGTTCTTATCCTGGTCGTATTTCAGGCCGTTCTGGTCGTTGAGGTGGACGCTGGCCAACTTGTCATGGGCGAGGGCGAAGGCCATCTCATCGCTGGCGTCGAGGCCGGCGAGCATGGCGTGGGCGGACTCGATGAGGCCCTTGACGCGCTTGTGGTCCTTGGAGGCGTAGGAGAGGGTGAGGGCGTGGCCGATGGTGGGTACGTAAGCCTGGTCGGTCGGCTCATTCGGCTTCGGCTCGATCCAGATCTCGATGTTCTTGTCGTAGTCGAGCATCGCGTTGACCGTCTCGAGCAGGCGCTGGTAGGCCAGCTTGGCGTCCTTGGCTTCGCGGATGTACGTCCCTTCGCGGGCGAGCCAGAGCACGATGGCCTTGGAGCCGACGGCGTTGGCGATGTCGATGCACTTCTTGGTGCGGTCCCAGGCGTAGGCGCGGTCGCTGGCGCTGTTGGAAGTGTAGGCGCCGTCGACGGTCTGGTCGGCGAACCACAGGCGCGGGGCGACGAACTCCGGGGTCAGGCCCTGGTTGGCGAGCATCGCCTTCACTTCGGTCGCCTTCTTCTGGATCTGGTCCGGCTTGAGGCCGTCCATGCCCGGGACGACGTCGTCGTCATGGAACTGCACGCCTTCGAAGCCGAGGGGGCGATAGAGGGCGAACTTCTCCTCGTGGGGGAAGGCCTTGCGGACGTCGCCGCCGAAGGGGTCGCCGCCCTCGCTGATGTTCCAGGGGCCGAAAGAGAATCGATAGGTGACGGGTGTGCTCATGGGGAAAGGTCCATTTTAGCATCCGTCCCGGGAATCGCTACGCTGGGCGTCTCCCTTGGTGGCACTATCATCTCAACTAACCCCTTGCGGGAGGGGGTCCTTCTGATACGAATGACCTTATGAAAGCCATCCGCGAGAAGGTCGAGCTGCCCGAGGGGCACTCCTTCCGCGTGCTGCGTTGGTCGAAGTCGCTTCGGGAGGTCGAGTGCATCTTGGGGCCAGGTCGCACGCAACCGGTGCAAGGGGAGGGGAATCACTGGCACTTCCATAAGGAGATGGAGCTGACCCTGTTCACCGCCGGGGAGGGCACGCGGTTCGTCGGCGATGCCATCGGTACGTTCGCGGCGGGCGACCTGGTCCTGCTCGGCGAACGCCTGCCGCACCACTGGCATACCTCGGGCGCTTCGGGCGGCCTGTCGATTCAGTGGCATTTCCCGGAGAGCCACCCCGTGTGGGCTTTTCCGGAGAACCTCGAACTGCGCGATCTCTTCAAGCGAGCCGAGCGCGGCCTGCATCTTCGGGGGCGCACCGCCTCGGCCATCGCCACGCTCATGCAGGATGTCGCCCGCAGTAAAGGCGCGGGCCAGCTCGCGGCACTGTTGCGCCTGCTCGCCGAAGTCGCTGATGCGCCCGAGTCTGATCTGGCCCTGCTGTCTTCGCGCAGTTTCACGCTCAGCGCCGAATCGCATTATCAGAAGGCTATCTCGAAGTCCGTCCAGCACCTCGTGGCCAACTTCCGCGACGAGATCCGGCTGGAGGACCTCCTGAAGATCTCCGGTCTGAGCCGGCCGACCTTCGCCCGGCAGTTCAAGCAGCACTCCGGTCACAGCTTTAGCGCGTTCGTGAACGAGCTCCGCCTGCAGGCCGCCCGCCGGGAGCTGCGGGACAGCGAGCGGAGCGTCCTGGACATCGCCCTGGCCTGCGGTTTCCGCCAAGTGACCTTCTTCAACCGCCTTTTCAAAAGGGAGATGAAGTGCACCCCGGTGGAGTATCGGCGGAAGCAGAGGAAGAAGGGACGATAGAGTTGAGGACTGCGTTGAGGACTGAGTGGAGGGCTGAATGGATAGGCTGTCGCCGGTGTCAGCGGTTAGCGGCAAGCGGTTGGCGGTTAGGAAATCTCAGGTGGCGGCAGCTGGCGCCTGGGGCCGGCTGCCGAAGGCTGACTGCCGACGCCTGAATGGCCGATGCCCCGGTGGCCGTCACCTGGCACCTGAAATGAAGGAGGGCTGAATCGATGACAGAGGACGGATGGCAGAGCCCTGAACCTGTACCTGCACCCGAGTCGCTGAACCTGAGACCCGACGGCCGAGACCTAGGACCTGAAAGAAATGCCCCCATCTAACTATCCGGTCTCCGGTTTCCCTTTGAGCTGATAGCTGTTGTCTTGGGTAGGGTTGAGCGCCCCCGCTCAACCGCGGCTGACCAAGGGTAGTCAGCCCTACCATAATTACCTGCATCAGCGTTGGAAGGGTCGTTGAGGGATAGTCCTCAGACGGTTTGGTTCGTCGGTGCCGCTTATTAATATCGGAAACCTCCTGCCGATCCCCAAACTTTCCCCAACCCCATGAAACTCCCCGCTCTCCTCCTGCTGGCTGCCGCCTCCGTCTCCTTCGCCGCCGATCCGGCGCTCACGATCTACAACGGCGGCTACGCCGTGGTGCGTGAGACGTTGCCGATCGACCTCAAAGCCGGCGTCAACC
>JBKCKE010000120.1:0-2120 GCA_046301395.1 Verrucomicrobiota bacterium
GTTGGGAGAGGGCTTTACTGATGAGCGTCTGAATCGCCGCACACAGGGCCGCGCCTAGGATCAGCAGTGAACCTAGATTGAAGGTCAGTCCTGTTTCGGAGCCGGCGGCAGTGAGCACGACTCCAGTCATCGAGAGCCCGATGCCCAGCCAAGCCAGCAGGCCGACCTTCTCGCGTCCGGTACATACGCCGAGCAGGATGACCAGGACGGGGATGCAGGAGATGAGCATCGAACCCGTGCCGGCGTTGACGGTCCGTTCGCCATAGTTGATGCCAAGGTTGTAGAGGCAGAAGCCGAAGAGGCCGAGGGACGCGACCGTCGGCCAGTCAGAGCGGGCGGGTAAGGGACGGCCTCGGTAAAGCCAGACAGGAAGCATGGCCGCCGAGGCGATAAGGTAGCGCATCGCGCCGAGCTGACCCGAGCCGACTTCAGGGAGCACGGCCCGGACGTTCACCCAAGACATGCCCCAGGCCACGACGTTGAAGAACATCGCGAGCGTCGCCCAACGACGGACCGTAGCAGTCTCGTTCACGAACGGCAGCCGATCAGCTCGATCAGCTTATAGGCGCAGGCTTGGGCGAACTCCTGGTCATTGATCGCGAGGTCGAACTCCTGCACCGGCACCCGGGCATGCGCCTTCAAGGCCGTGAAGAGGGCCTCGTCGGCCGCGGCGTCATGGAAAGGTTGGCCGGCGGCGCTGATGACCGAGATGGCCTTCTTCGGGATCATAATCGCCGTGCCGGCCTTATAGGCATTGGCCTTCTTGGCCACGATCTCGCCGAGCTGGCGGCATTCGTCCGCGGTCGTGCGCATGAGCGTGATCTGCGGGTTATGGATGTAGAAGTTACGTCCGGCGAACTTGGCCGGCACCGAGGCCTTCTCCCCGAAGTTCACCATGTCGAGGCAGCCCGGGGCGACGACGACCGGGATGTTCGCCTTGACGGCGGCATCCATACGATCCGGCCCGGCGTTGAGGTTGCCGCCGACCAGTTCATCAGCCCATTCGGTCGTGGTGATGTCGAGGACGCCGGCGACGATGCCGCTTTCGATGACCGACTCCATGATGCGTCCGCCCGTGCCCGTGGCGGCGAAGACCAGGACCTCGTAGCCAGCCGCCTCGAGGACTTTCTTGGCTTCGGTGACGCACGTGGTCGTATTGCCGAACTGGCTGGCGACGATGAGGGGCTTGGAGGCGCCGACTTCGGGGATGGCGCCGACCATGCCGCAGATGGCGCCGGCGGCCCGGGTGAAGATTACTCGGGAGAGGCGATTCAGGCCGGCCACGTCGGCGATGCTCGGCATCATCGTGATGTCCTTCGTGCCGAGGTAGGGGGCGACATTACCCGCGGCCAAGGTCGAGACCATCAGCTTCGGGAAGCCAAGGGGCAGGGCGCGCATGGCCGCCGTGCCGATGGCCGTACCGCCGCCGCCGCCCAGGGAAATGATGCCGTCAATCTTACCTTCGGCGGCGAGTTTGGCCACGCAAGCCGGGGCGGCCTTGGTCATGGCTACGACACATTCGCCACGATCCTTCTTAGCCATCAGCGCGGCCAGATCGATGCCAGCGGTAGCGGCTACCTGTTCACGGGTGACGTCGGGCAGCACCGTGGCGGGGCCGCCGGTACCGACGTCGATCAGCAACGGCTTATGGCCGTGCTTCGCGATGAGCGCGGCCACGAAGGCATGTTCTTCGCCCTTGGAATCAAGCGTGCCGAGAACTGCGATCGTGGCCATGGGCTCAGAAGAACTTACGTTTCACCGGGATCTGCTTGAAGCGCTGGGTCAGGTCGGTGAGGGACTGTTCGACTGCCATGCGTTCGAGGCTCGAGGCGCCGACGAAGCCGTCGGTGTCGGTGTGCTCGTTGATGAAGGCGGCGTCTTCCGGGGTGTTGATCGGGCCGCCGTGGCTGAGGAAGATGAGGTCCTTCCGGACGGACTTAGCGGCGTCGATGATGCCCTGGGTGATCTTGGCGGCTTCTGGCAGGCTCATCGTGGCGTTGGTCACGCCGATCGAACCGCCGACCGTGGTGCCCACGTGGGCGATGATGACGTCGGCGCCGGCCTCGGCCATGGCCTTGGATTCTTCAGGCGAACCCACGTAGACGATCGTGAACATCTCC
>JBKCKE010000121.1:0-3469 GCA_046301395.1 Verrucomicrobiota bacterium
GCAGGTAAGCCGCGATGTCCGCGACGCCCTGCTCCGTCAGACCCATCTGGGCGGGGCTGAACATAAGCGAACGGTCGAGCAGCTTCTCTTCCTTGATGCGGGCGCGGGGCACGGACTGAACCAGGCCGCCCATGGACTTGATCATGAGCGGGTCGCCGGAGGACAGCACCATGCCGGTGATGACCATGCCGTCGTCGAGCACCACGCGCGTGCCTTCGAAGCCGTGGGAGATGTTGTTGGACGGCTGGGCGATGTTGAGGATCAGCGATTCGAGCGACTGCTGCTTGGCATAGGTCGTCAGGTCCGGACCGAAGTCGATGCCCTTGCCATCGAACTTATGACAGGCCTGGCAGACGGCCGAGGCAGCCTTGCCACTGGCGGTATCCCCTTTGAGGACGGCGATGGCTTCGACCGGGGCGAGCGCCTTGGCACCCGGCATCTCGGCCGGAAGATCGGAGCCGACGAGCTTGGCGGCCGAGGCATCGCCGCCACGGGCCTTCACGATCGCGTCGACATCGAACGCCTTCCAGAGGCTGCCCTTACGATTACCGACCCACCACTGGGCGAGGTCCGCCTGGGCGAACTGCTTGTTCAGCGAGAGTTCGACCATCGTGCCGGCGGCCTCAGCGCTGCGCGTGAAGGCCAGCGTGGTGAGGTCGCGCTTGAGTTCGGTCTCGGTGAGCTTGCCAGAAAGCAGGCGGGCGCGGACGTCGCGTACGGCGGACGCCGGGTGCAGGCGCCAGGTGAGCCAGGCGTAGGCCGGGCTCCACTCGAGGGCGGGCTTGGCCATGACCTTGGCGATGGCCGCATGGACAACTGTTTCGCGGTCAGTCGCGGCGAGGCCAATGGCTTCGAGGTAGGCACGATCCTGACCGTCGAACTGCTGGGCGATCGTCACCAGGGTGGCGACAGCCTCAGGGGTCTTGAAGTCACGGAGGGCGATGGCCACTTCACGACGGACGGCCGGAGACTTGTCCTTGGCCAGCGACTGGCAGAGGGCGAAGACATCGCGGTCGGCCGCACGCAGGGCGCGGAAGGCCACGAGGCGACGGGTGTCGTCGGCGGAAGCGAGTTCCTTGCGGGCGAGCGCCACACCCTTGTCACCGAGCTGCGCCAGCAGCCAGACCGCGCGGGAAGCGACGTACGGATTGGCGTCGGTGAGGAGCGCGGCGACGTCATCGACGACCTTGTCACCGGCGGCCTTGAGACGATTGAAACCACCGGCGCGGACGTTCGGGGCGGGGCTACGCAGCGCGGCGATTTGGCCGGCGACGGTATAGAGGTCGATCTTCGGAACGACGGACTTGAAGCCCTTCGGCGCGATGCGGTAGATCGTGCCGGAGAGGCTATTGTCGCGGGTACCGTGGCCACCGACGCCCGGATCGAACCAATCGGCCACGTAGAGCGCGCCATCTGGACCGACGCAGACGTCGGACGGACGGAACTTGGTCTTCAGGTTGCCGGTGGGCTTGCCACCGAGGAAGTCAGAGCCGGCCCATTCCTTCTCCTTATTGGAGGTGAGGAAATCGAAGCGCTCGAGCTTCATGCCGGCGCCGTCGGGCTTGGGCAGGTAACCGAAGACGACGTTCTTACCGGCTTCGCAGGCGAGAAGGAGGCCGTTCCACTTCGGATCGAGGGCGCCGTTCTCATAGAAGGCCACGCCGGTCGGCGAGCCGCCGCCATAGACGTCGCCCGCAGGCATGGTGCCGGGGTCGTCCTGACGCCATTCGGCGACCGGGGTCTCCTGACCGGGACGCTTGTCGGCACCCCAGGAGCGCTGACCGTCGGCGGACGCGAAACCGGCGTTGCCGCCTTCCATGATCAGGGAGACGCGGCAGGCGGGCGGATCATCATTGTCGCTCTGGTACATGTCGCCGAGCGAGTTGATGGACTGCTCGTAGCTGTTGCGGTAGTTGTGACCGACGATGCGGGCGTTCGTGCCGTCGCTGTTCATGCGCACGGAGAAGCCGCCGACCCAGACGTTGCCGTCGTCGCTACGGACGCCGGCGACCTTCTGGGCGTCGACCGCCTGCTTGGTCCACTCGCCATGGTTGTAAGGGCTACCGATACGGAAGGTCTTGCCCGACTTGTCGGTGAACTGGCCGCAGGTGTTGCCCTGGTTGAAGTTCCATTTGCCGTCAGGACCGAAGGTCGCGCTGTGGAGCGAGTGGTCGTGGTTACGGCCGTTGAAGCCGGTCAACAGCACCTCGCGCTTGTCGACCTTAGGGTCGAAGACACCGTCGCCGTTGGCGTCGGTGTAGACGAGCAGGTCCGGCGGCTGGGAGACGACGATCTTGCCGTCGATGTGTGCCACGCCGAGGGGCGAGACGAGGTTCTCTTCCTGCGTGAAGACCGTGACCTTGTCGGCCTTGCCCGCGCCGGTCGTATCCTCGAGCACCACGATGCGGTCACCCTCGGGACGACGACCCTTCTTGCCTCGATAATTGACGCCTTCGGCTACGTACATCCGGCCGCGCTCGTCGAAATCGATGTTCGTCGGGTTGAAGATCTGCGGCGAGGTCGCCCAGACGGTGACTTCGAAGCCTTCCGGCACCGTGAAGAGTTCCGCCGGGACGGCGAAGGGTCCGCTGTCGAAGTCGACCGGCTTGTACTTGGCGGGACGGGTCGTGAAGACCGCGAACTTCACGTCAGCCGAGCTAGGCTTGCCGCCGCGGATGGCGCCGCCGTCATCGATGCCGACCTTAGCGCGGAAAGATTTGGCCGGGCCAGGCAGCTCGTAGGAAATGAAAGAAGCGGCATGCGTGCCGATGCCGCGGGCGTATTCCTTGCCGGCGATCTTGAGCGGCTTGCCGTCGTAATTCTTACCCACGCGGGTCTGCCCGAGCGAGACGGCGTCTTTCCACTTCAGCTTGGTCAGATCGACCACCGTGCCATCCATCAGGATGACCTCGGGCTCGATCCAATTCGCCCAGTCGCAGGAGTTGCCGTCCAACTCCGCCACCATCAGGTGAAGTTCCTTCGATCCGTTGAGTTCGGCGGTGAAATCGACCAGGCGCTGCTTATCCTTGGCGAGCAGGATGGGCGACTCGGCGACCGGCTTAGGGTCAGCGGCGAGGACCGAAACGGCCAAGGCGAGGAGGGCCAGCAGCGAGAGGCCGGCCTGACGGTATGCGTGGGGCATGAGTGAACTGGGGGGTGTCCCATAGACACCCTGTTTTTAGTCGGGTTCAACCCCAACTTAGGCCAAAAGACGGCTACGGACGCAAATACCCACCGACGGCTTTACATCCCGATGACAGCCAACACGTTTAAGGAACTTAGGCCACCCTGCCCTGTCCCAACCTTTTACGATGTCTTTCCGGCAACTAATCGCCCCGCTTTTCCTGGCCGCTTCGGTCGGAGCCGCAGACCCGTCCCCCGCGCCCACGGCCGCCCAGTTGGAGTTTTTCGAAAAGGAAGTCCGCCCGGTCCTCGCCGACCATTGCTACAAGTGCCACGGAGAGAAGAA
>JBKCKE010000122.1:0-4767 GCA_046301395.1 Verrucomicrobiota bacterium
CCCCATCTGGTGGGGTTTCGGCGACTTTTCCTCTGGTCGGGCTGGTGAGATTCGAACTCACGACCTCTTGCACCCCATGCAAGCGCGCTACCAGACTACGCTACAGCCCGAGAGAGGAAAGATTGGGTTAAGCCCCAGCCCGGCGGGGATGTCAATCCGACAAACCCAAGCCCGTGGTTTCTCGACATAACCAAGGGCTAAGCCTAGGAATAAGGCATGAGCCGCACCCCCCTGCTCCTGCTTGCCCTCTTGGCCGCCGCCCTCGGCGCGGAGACCCGCCCGAACATCGTCTTCATCCTGGCCGACGACCTCGGCTACGGCGAAGTCGGCTACAACGGCCAGAAGATCATCCGCACCCCGAACGTCGACCGCCTCGCCCGCGAAGGCATGATCCTCACCCGACACTACTGCGGCAACGCGGTCTGCGCCCCCTCGCGCACGGTACTCATGACCGGTCGCAACCCCGGTCACGCCACGGCCCGCGACAACGGCGACGTCGGCGACCGCGAGCAGTTCCCCCTTCCCACCGGCATCGCCACCCTGCCCGGCACGCTCAAGCAAGCCGGCTATGCGACCGCCGCGTTCGGCAAATGGGGCATGGGCAGCTTCGAGTCCACCGGCAGTCCTCTGAAGCAGGGCTTCGATCGCTTCCTCGGCGTGACCAGCCAGTGGGTCGCGCACAGCCACTACCCTCCCTTCATCCAGGATGACGGCAAGAAGGTGCCGCTCGAAAACGGCCCCGACGGCGCACCCGGCCACGGCATCTTCCCGGCTGGCGCCGACCCGCAGGACCCCAAGGCCTACGCGCCGTTCATCGGCAAAGACTTCCTGAGCGAACGCACGATCACGGGCGCCGAAGCGTTCATCGCGGCCCACAAGGACAAGCCCTTCTTCCTCTACTACGCCTCGCCGCTGCCGCACGTGGCCCTGCAGGTCCCGGCCGAAGAGCTGAAACAATATGAAGGCGTCATCACCGAGGCCGCGCCCTACGCCCCGCAGAAAGGCGGCTACAGCCCCAACCGCACCCCGCGCACCACTTACGCCGCGATGATCTCGCGCCTCGACAAGGAAGTCGGCCGCATCCTCGCCGCCCTCGAGAAAGCCAACGTGGCGGATAACACGATCATCGTCTTCTCCGGCGACAACGGCGCCACGCACGACGCCGGCGGCGTCGACACGAAATACTTCAACTCCGCGGGCGGCCTCAAAGGCCTCAAAGGTTCGCTTCACGAAGGCGGTATCCGCGAACCGACCGTCGTCCGCTGGCCCGCCGGCATCAAGGCCGGCACGCGTTCGCACCGCATCTCCGGCTTCGAAGACTGGTTCGCCACTTTCTCCGAACTGGCTGGCGTGAAACTGGAACGCACCGCGGCTATCGCGAGCGAAAGCCTGGTCCCGGCGCTCAAGGGCGCCGATGCCCCGCGTGCCGCCCCGCTCTATCGCGAGTTCCCGGGCTATGGCTCGCAACAGGCGATCTGGGACGGCAAGTGGAAGGCAATCCGCACGGACATGGCCAAGAAGGCCCAGTCCAAGGCGCCGATCGTCACCCAGCTCTACGACCTCGACGCCGACCCCAATGAGACGACCGACCTGGCCGCGAAATTCCCGGACATCGTGAAGGAACTCGAAGCCAAGATGGCCGCGGCGCGCGTGCCGAATCCGGACTTCCCGCTGCCCGGCGTCGACCCGCTCCCCGCCGGCAAGGGCAAGAAGAAGGCAGCGAAGAAGTAAGGCGCATTCTTCCAAGGTAGGGCGGGCTCTCCGAGCCCGCCGGCGGACGGTTCGGAGAACCGTCCCTACCTTCAGAGCTCTTCGATGGATTCGCGTAGCTCCGCGGCCTTCTTCTTCACGGCGGCCTTCTCAGCCGGCGACATGTTCGCGGCCTGACGCACGGCCATGCCGATACGCGGGTTGTTGAGGAAGCGGTCCTGATGCCGCAACCAGAAGTCCCAGTAGAGGGCGTTCAAAGGACAGGCCAGCGGTCCGGTGCGATCCTTGGGATCATACGGACAACCGCCGCAATAATTGGACATCTTGGAGACGTAGCTCGCGGCGCAGCAATACGGCTTGCTGGCGAGGAAGCCGCCGTCGGCGTGCTGACTCATGCCGATGACGTTCGGGAGTTCGACCCACTGGAAGGCGTCGATGTACACGCCGAGATACCAGCGCTCGACCTCCGCGGGATCGACGCCCGCGGTCAGGCAGAAGGATCCGATGACCATCAGGCGCTGGATATGATGCGCGTAAGCGGTATCGAGCGACTGGCCCACGGAGTGGCGCATACAGTTCATCTTCACCTTGCCGGTCCAGAACCAGGACGGCAGCGAGAGCGTGTGGCCGAGCCCGTTGGCGTCGGCGTAGCCCGGCATCTTGGCCCAATAGACGCCGCGGATGTATTCGCGCCAACCGATGATCTGCCGGACGAAGCCTTCCGTGGCTGCCAAAGGATAACGCTTCGGAGCGCGCGCATGGGCCTCAGCCGCGGCCGCGGCGACTTCCGCGGGCGTCAGCAGTTTCACATTGAGGGCGAAGGACAGCCGGGAATGGAAGAGCCGATCTGAGGACGTGTGCATGGCGTCCTCGTAGTCACCGAAATCAGGCAAGCCCCGCTCGATGAAGGCGTCCAACTGCTTGAGCGCCTCCTTACGATCGACGGGCCAAGGGAAGTCCTTCTCTGACGGCTTACCCATGGTCTTCACCCCGGCGGCCTGGATCTCGGCCCAGATGGCCGAATGGTCGTGTGAGACGTCCCAAGCCTTGGGCGGAGGCGGCGTGCCCTTCCACGGCTTCCGGTTCTCCTTGTCGTAATTCCATTCTCCCCCGGCGGGCGTGCCGTCCTCCTCCATCAGCAGGCGCGTCCGGACCCGCATCTTGCGATAATATGACTCCATCAACCAGCGCTTGGCGCCCTTCTGGAAATGGGCCGCGACGCCGCCGCGGCCGTCGAGGAAGTGCTCGGAGCTGACGCACGCCGTGACCAGGCCGCATCCGGCGGCGAAGGCCCGGAGATCCTGATCGAGGCGGTATTCGTCGGGCTCCTGGTATTCGAAACGCGTGGCCTTGGTCGCCTTGAAGGCCTGCTGCAGATTCTCCGCGAAGTTCTGGCGGTTATCCTTATCGCCCAACCGGAAGTAACGGACCTGATGGCCTTGCTTCGCCAGCAGCTCGGCCATCCGGCGCATCCCGGCGAAGATCGCGATGACCTTCTGGGCGTGATGCACGACGTAATCCGTCTCGGAGCGGACCTCCATGAAGACGTAAGTCACGGATGCGTCCTTCTTGGCGAACCAGGAATGCTCCGGGTTCAGCTGATCGCCGAGGATGAGACGGACGGTGGGCACGCCCGCAAAGAAGGACGAACCCCGCCCGACGCAAATCAACGCCGCCGTTATCGTGCCAGTCGGCGGAGTTCTATACGGCGGAACCAGACCGGCTGACCTTCCGCCTGGAGGGCGATGTGGCCGTGGGAGAGCAGCAGTTCGGCGCCGGCGTCCAGCTGGTCGGTCGCGGGGGAGACATGGTTACGCGGGTCGAGCTGCGGACGCTGGTAGCGGAGGACCTCCGCGCCGTTGACGCGATGGACGATTTCTTCGTCCCCGCGCACTTCGACCTCGATGACCACCCATTGCTCGGGCGGGAAGGTCGGCGCCTTCGAGGTGACGATGTGCTGGGTGACCAGCTTGCCGTCCATCTCCAGGTTGGTGCCGGGGGTACAGACGTTGCCGGTCGGGCGGGCCCCCTTCCCTTCGTCGGCCAGGAATTGGAACTCCAGGCTGGAAGGAAAACCTTGGTCCATCCCCATGCTCTGCGGCGGCTGGGCGTGGAGCATGACGCCGCTGTTGAGGTTCACGTACTTCGGGGCGTCGGCCATCATCTTCCCGGCGAAACGATACTCCATCCGCAGGACGTAACGCGAATACGCGAGGTTGGTGAAAAGATGCCCATACTGCTGGTCGAACTTCGCATAGCGATCATAGGCCACCTTGATCATGCCGTCCTCGACCCGAAAGGTATCGGCGTAATTCTCGCCGAGGGGATGCTTGGCGATCTTGGGCGTCCACCCCGACAGGTCCTTGCCGTTGAACAAGGCGTGCCACTTAGGCTCCTCCGCGGAGACCAAAGTGACGAGGCAGGAACCGACCAGGGGCAGGAAGAGGCGCATGCCTATGACTAAGGGGTCAACGGCCTGATTCCAATCCCGGAAGCCGGAATCCGCCCGCCCGTTTGCGCGGAAGGCGAATCCGCACACAAAGTCGGCATGCGCGGCGTCAAAAAAGAGAACCTTCCGGCCAAGACCTGCCCGACCTGCCAGCGCCCCTTCCTCTGGCGGAAGAAGTGGGCCCGCTGCTGGGATGAGGTGCGCTTCTGCAGCGACGCCTGCCGCAAGGGGACTCCGCGCGGAAAAGCACCGAGGCGTTGAGCAGCCCGACCCGGGGATCCCGATGCGTCTAAGCCCCGGACCCCGACGGAGATTCGTTCGGCAGCTTGGCCGCCTGCGCCAACGCGGCTTTGTCGAGCATGATGACCGCCGGCAGGAAGAAGAAGCTCTGCACACTGAAGATGCTTACCCAGACCGCGAACGCATCTGCGTGGTCTAATCCCAGGAGGAGGTAGACCTCCGCCAAGACACCCGTCGCCATCGCTCCCGCGACCCAACCCAGCGAACCCAGCAAAGCCCACGTCACCGCCGTCCGGAAAGACCGAGAAATCAGGCATAACCCCTGCGCAAGGCTCATCGTGCCACCGAAGGCGATGGCCCAAAAATAC
>JBKCKE010000123.1:0-7757 GCA_046301395.1 Verrucomicrobiota bacterium
TCGTGGAAGTGGCGGAGGAACTGGTCCTTGCCTCCGGCGAGGGCGTCTCGCTTCCACGCGGCTTCGATCTGCGCGTAGGCGGCGATCATCTCATAAGCCGCCGGACCATAGGCGCGGTCGAACCAGGTCCGACGCAGGGTCTCGGTATTGGCCATGCGGTCCTCGAGCAACTTGGCCGCGATCCAGAGCTTGGGCGCGTCGAAGGCCCAGAGCGGGTAGGCTTCGGCATACCAGCCGCGGGCGCCGGCGGTGTAGGTGGTATGGATGGACTGGATGAGCGCGGTGAGGTTGACGCGCGGCGAGGCGACCTCGGCGCCGTAGAGATAATCATACACGCCGAGGCGGCGGACGCCCGACTTGGCCCAGGCGGTGAGGTTGGCTCGGTCCTGCGCGGCGAAGGCCGGGTCGCCGTAGGCGGTCCGGTCGGCGCACACCCAGGGGAAGATCGCCGGGCGAAGCTTGATGGTCGGAGCGCGGAGCGTCTGCAGGTAAGCCAGCACGCCGATGGCATGACGCTCGCCCTTCAGGTCGCCGTCGGGCGCCCAGGCCGAATCGGCGACGGCGTTATAGAAGCTGAAGACGTAGTCGGTGCGCACCGGACGCTCGCGATACCAGCCCTCGGACTCCGCGGAGTCGTCGAACTTGAGCGTGTCGTTGACGCCGAGGGGGACGGAGAAGGCGTCGGGGTTCTGACGGAAGAAGCTGCGGACGTATTGGGCGCCAATCTCCGGGGCGCGCGGGTTATCGAGGTGCGGGTTCGGATCGTGCGCGTCGCCCTTAGGTTCGACCGCCTTGCCGCCGACCATCGGGAAGAGCATCGGCTCCTGCTTCCAGAGCTTCTGATCGAAGGCACGAAAAAGCCCGTGCGAGAAGCCCGGGGTCCGGCCGTAGCCGACGGAGAAGGCCCAGTCTTCGGAGAGTTCGTTGAGGCCGCTCAGCTGGCGCCAGCGGAAGTCGGGGCGGAACTCGTCGACGCCCGGGAAGCCGATCTGATAGCGCGGACGCCAGTCGGCGCCGAGTTCGCCGGGGAAGGCGAAGAAGACGCCGAGGTGCTGTTCGCAGAAACGGCCGACCGCGATACGCGTGGCGGCGGGGTTGTTGCCGACGAGGAAGACGGACTGGCCGACGACCGCGCGGCGGGCGGTGTCGCCTTCATCGGCCAGAGCCTTGATCCCGGCGGAACGGGCGGCGGCGGTCTTGCCGACATAGATCGCCAAGGCGGGGTTGCGCACGCCCTTGGCTTCATAACGCGTCTCGGGGCGCACGCCGGTGACGCGTTCGCACCAATCGGCGAGGCAGCGGGCGGCGGCGCGCTCGTCGCTCTCCGGCTCGGTCGGCAGGAGGGTGGGCGCCCCGGCGCCGGCGTCGAAAAGACCGCCCGCGCGCAGAGAGACGGAGAGCAGCAGGAGGCAGGTCAGGGCCAGGATGCGGGGCATGGGGTTCGCCGATCTATCGGCGAAGTCAGAGTATAGAGTTCCGAGTATGGAGTATAGGGGGAAATTCATGCGGAGGTAGGGGCAGCACTGCGTGCCGACCTAGGTGCAAAGGTGAGAGGCCCACTTCAGGTGGCGGGTGGCAGCTCCGGGTGGCAGGTGGCGGGTGCGGGCCGTGTAACCCCGTTCGCCGAATAGTAAACGCAAGGTAGGGGCGTGGCTACGCCGCACCCTCGAGGTAGGGATGCGATGACATCGCATCCGTCGGGGGTTCAGGGCGGACGCGATAGTGATCGCGTCCCTACCTTGAGGCCTAAGGGAATCGGGTAGGGGCGCGACGGTGTCGCGACCGCAAGGGAACAGACGGACGCGTCGCCGACGCGTCCCTACCTCGAGACAGAGACCGGAAAAGAAAAAGGACAGCACGTGGTGCTGTCCCTGCCTCTGGTCTAGGGTCTTTTCCCTCTTGATGCCGTATTACTGCAATGCAGTATTACTGCATGACCTATACTCTCGCCGTCAGCAAGCGCGGCACGCTTACCCTGCCCCCGGAACTCCGTCGTCGGTTGAAGCTAGACCAAGTCAGCTCACCGCTGGTCATCGTCGAAGAACGTGACGGGGGGCTCTTCCTGCAATCTGCCGTCGCCATGCCCATCCGCGACATCCCGAAGGCCACGATCCGCCAGTGGGTACTCAACGACGAAGCCGACGCCAAAGACCTGAAGGCCTTTCGCCGGAAGAAGTGAGGCTCTTCCTGGACTCGAGCGTGCTTCTGGCCGCGGCGGGGTCCTCAAAAGGGGCTTCGCGCCTGCTATTCGATCACGCAGCGAGTCGCGGCTGGCAACTCATGACCGCGGACTACTGTCTCCGCGAAGCCGAGTTCAATCTGCCGAAGGTCGGGAAGAGAGCCGAGTTAAGCTGGAACGTAATCATCCGGCCCGCCGTCATCACTACGGTGACACGACTCACGCTTGATCGGCCGCTTATCTATCGCGCGACCAAAGATCGCCCGGTCGTGATTTCAGCCCTAAGCCAAAAGGCGGACTATCTCCTGACATTGGATCGGGATGACTTCCATGACCTGCTCGGCCGAAGCGTATACGGATTAATTATCCGAACCCCTGGGGAGTTCTTACGCGAAATCGGGTAACCCCGTTCGCCGAATGGTGAACGCAAGGTAGGGGGCGTGGCTACGCCGCGCCCGCAATAGGCAGGAATGCGATGACATCGCATCCGTCAGGGGTTCAGGTCGGACGCGATGGTGATCACGTCCCTACCTCCCGAATCAGGCACAAAAAAGCCGCGCAAGAGGCGCGGCTTTAAAGAGGGTTAGGCTTTTTGAAATATATAGTTCACGTCACCGAAATCTCGGACCCCGGTGCGTAGCCACCGGTCAACGTCATCACGCCTCACGATTCTTCGTTCGCGATCAAAAGTGAGGCACTGATAGCCGGCGTTCCAGAACAGTTCGAACAAGTCGAGGAATCGTGGATTAACTCCGCCGTCTTGGTTCTCGCGGAAAGAGTGCTCGATGATCCAGGTGGGCGCCTTTTCTCGCATGAGTAGGCCGCGGGCACCGGAGAGAACGGCCGGCTCATGGCCTTCGACGTCTATCTTGATGAGGATACTCTCGGTCGAAGGGCGTGAGCGCAATAATCCCTCTAAGGTCTCCACTTCCACCTCACGGGCATAAGTACTAGCCATCCCACCCCAATTCTTGAGCAAGCTCGCGCCTTCGCCACCGCCATAGAGCAGGCATTTTCCCTTCACTTCGCCGAGAGCCACATTGAGAGCCTCGGCTTTTTCGTAACGATTATGAACCAGGTTTTCCTGGAGCCGGCGGAAGTTGAGGTCGTTCGGCTCTATGGCAAGAACCGGCACGCCTGCATGGCAGGCAATCACTGTGTAGAGGCCGCAGTTAGCGCCAACATCGACGAAGAGATCCCGTCCGCGCAGTAGTTCACGCAGCGTGTCCACTTCGCCTGAAGCGGTGCGTGATTCCGGCATGCCGTCGACCCCGATGAATTCAAAGCCCAGCGCCGTCGGACGCATCCGTTGAGCCGCAAAAAGCCGGCGGTCACGGCGGAAGCGATACCAAGCCGCGAAACCAGGAAAGAACTTATCGAGGAATTTTTTCATTTGGCTGTTAAGCGCCTTTATCTCGAGGTCGCGAAACGTCGTCGGGTGTCTACGCCTCAAGCCAATCAGGAATGGCTATCACCATGGCGTGATATCCTTCGGGCGCTTTCTCGCCTACCTCGATTTCCATGGTTTCGCCGAAAATCAGTCGGCCGACGAAAGCATAGATTACGCGTAGGGCGGAGGGCAGGCTCGTCGCCGCACGCGGATATCGGCGCATGATGGCGAATGTTCGATAGCCATAGGACCTGAGCAGGTTAACCGTAGCGGACTCGCCTGCGGTTGCATCATCAGGAAACTGCTCGAAGAGAACGATGGGCTTATGGGCAAGGATGGTCTCTTTGGCTCCGACCAGCGCGGCATAATCATGGCCTTCGACATCAACTTTGATGAGCTTGATTTCGGCAATCCCGCGGACGGCTGCGTCGAGCGTGGTCAGCCTGATCTCGGACGCGCCCGTCGTTCCCGCAGGCACGATTCGAGAGGCCCCTATATTGGCGGGGTTGACCAGGAAGTGCGCCCTGCCGGCCGCATCGCTCAGGCCAACCTGATGGCAGGTGATATTGCTCACGAGTTGCGAATTGAGCGTGAGGACTTTGAAGGTGCGCTCATTGGGCTCGAAGGCATGCACGTGCTTGAAGTGATCTGAAAAAAACAGGCTGTGGTTTCCGATGTTTGCACCAAGATCGAGCGCAATAGCCTCGCGGAAGAGTCTAGGCTTAACAGACTCGACCCAGGCAAAGAAAGTCTCGAGCTCCTGTCGCTCGTAGACCCCATGGGCGTTGATCTGCTGCGAGACATCGTCGAACGCGAAGGTCACGAGCTGTCGCTGAGTGCGGAGATGGATATCGGCCATCTTCGCCAACCTGCGCTGCGCAGGGTAAAGCGCGATCTGCCGCCACACCGAATCGCGTGGGTAGGATTTAGAAAATATCGTCTTACTAGCGGACATGTTTAGGGATAAAGCTGGGCGATGAGCGAACGGGCCACAGCAGGCGCGTCGAAGTGAGTCCGGGCCAGTTCAACGGCACGAGTTCCCATTTCAGCGAGCTGAGCGTCAGAAGCAGCGAGCACGGCACGCAGGGCATCAGAGGGGTCTGATATATCACGGATGACGAAGCCCGTCTTCGGATCTTCTACGACTTCGTGGATATTGCCAGCGGCGGCGGACATCACGACAGGCAGACCCGCTGCGGCGGCTTCGATGGCGGACAGGGGGTTCGGATCAAGGCGGGTATTCAAGACGAAGGCATCCGACGCCCAGAGCACACGGCGCACTTCTTCCGGAGGCAACTGACCGAGCACGCGAAT
This sequence comes from Verrucomicrobiota bacterium, assembly GCA_046301395.1. Lineage (GTDB taxonomy): Bacteria > Verrucomicrobiota > Verrucomicrobiia > Opitutales > UBA953 > UBA953. Next base: position 4,884 of record JBKCKE010000123.1, read on the forward strand.
CGCACCGGCTGATTCGGCCGCCAAGGCTTCAAGCTGAGGGCGTAGTTCGCCTTCGCCGACAAAGACCAGCTTCGCCCCGCGGCGATTCTCAGGCGGTAGCGCCAGGAACGCCTTAGCCAATTCCATAACGCCCTTGCGTTCGGTCAGGGCGGAGACTTGGACCAGCACCCTGCCCTCGCCTTCGAGCCCGAGCGCACGGCGCGCTTCGTCACGGGCGCCGGAAGGTCGGGCGAAGAACTGGGCGTCGATGGCGTTCGGCAACGTGACGATTGGGCGAGGTCCGCCCGCCTGGGCCAGCGCCCATTCGGCGCTCTTGGCGTTGGGTACGGCGAAGCCATCGAAGGTGCGATACATCCGGCGACGCAGCCAAGCGATTAGGCCCGACTTGTGTAAGACCGCATCCGCATGGCCCTCGCTCCAGAAGAAGCGACGCGGAGGTGGCGAGTATATATTGAGGCCAGCGATCAGCATCGTCGGTGTATTCCACGAACCTGCGAGGATCAGTGTGTCCGGCTTGAGCAGGTTAAGCTCGGCCAAGACGCCGGGATTGAGATGGGCGTGGATGCCGAGGCACGAGGGGTGGAAGCCGCGCAGGACCGCATGGGCGTGGCGGATCTTCGACGCATCGTAAGGCCAGTGGCGGCCTGGCTCCGTCTTCGCGCAATACAGCACATGGAAGCGCTTCCCCGCCCGCGCCGCCTCTTCCGCCAAAGCATCGAAGAACGCCGTGCGGTAAGGAGTCGGGATATTCGTGAGAACGACGAGCATCTAATTATGCGGACGGACGATTACAGAAGAGCATTGAGCGGTGTCGCTCGATGGTGAATCCAGCGTCGCGAAGCCAGCCGGGGATATCCCGATGGGCGGCTTCGCCATGAAGCTCGATGACTATGCATTGGACTGAGGCAAGCCATGGTGTCGGCGGACGGAGAATGTCGTATTCGGCTCCTTCTATATCGAGCTTGAGAATATCGATTCTCCCCGTCGGAGACTGCCGAAGCACTTCATCCATGGTCGAGACCTGAAGCTGACCACCACCTGAGTCTGCAGCGAAAACCCTGGAGCCAGTCCCTACCTCGAAGATCTGGAACTGTCCATGATCACGACCGAGCATAGCTCGCCTCACCGCCGCCCTGGTGCCGTAAGGTTTGAGATTCTGCTCGGCGAGATCGGCGTTGCTGCTTGGCTCGAAAACGCTGCAGGTCGACTCGGGGTAAAGACTAAGGAACACCGCAGCGCTGTCGCCGATATAGCCGCCACCATCCACGATAAACTTGGCTTTAGGCGGCAAGCGGCCGCCGACACATTCACCTCGGACGATATTCTGCATCACGACATCTCGATCGGCTACTGTAAGCCGATAGGTAAAGGGGTGTAGAATCCTTCGGAAGCGGTGGCACCTTTCTCCTTGGCCAAAAACCATACTCCAGGCCGCGGCAGGAGAGTCCAAGAGCGTCAGTCCTACCGAGTAGGCCATGGATAGCCGCTTGAATACGGCAAACGGGAGAAGGGCTTTGAGAAATCTGTTCATGCGGCGCCTCTCAACGCTTATAGCCGAGAACCTGAGCCCAGAGCGGCTGAATGGCGTCTTCGGAGAGTCGGCTCAGTATCTCCGGACAAGCCGCGGCCAGACGGCTGCGTTCGGTTTCGCCTTCAGCCAGACGTAACATGGCGGAGGCAAACGCAGCCTCATCTCTAACCGGGATAAGGAGGCCATCCACGCCGTCGCGAATGATTTCCGATGGACCGACCTTACAGTCATAGGAGACGCAGGGAAGGCCGCAGGCCATGGCTTCAGCGAGTACAAGGGCGAAGCCTTCCGAGACGGAAGGGAAGACAAAGACATCGGCCGAACGGAAGGCAGACTCCATGTCAGCGACCCATCCTGTGAAGAATACGCGGCCGCCAAGCTTCGCCTGAGCGACCTGAGATTCCAAGAGTTCTCGATCCTCGCCGTCCCCGACGATGACCAGGTCCCAGTTCGGCAGCCGCTCCTTCAAGCCATCGAACATCGCGATGAGGCGTGAGAAACCCTTGAGCTTGTCGAAACGCCCGCATGCAAGGAAAGTCCTGCGCCCCGGACGTCCGATGGCGGCGCCGGTCGATCCGTCGCCCTTCGGCAGCGGCCAGGTGAGCCAATTGGGGATACCAAGGGTCCGTGCTCTCGGATACGTCTGCGCGAGAAGATTGGCGGCCTCCTTGGTCGGGCAGACGATGGCGTCCAGCTTCGGGTACGCCCGGCGGCGGAACCACTCCTTATGGAAGGGCAGCGGGAAGTGCGGCGAATAGCCGTGTTCTGATCCGATTCTCACCACGCTCCTGGGGATATTGGCCTGCGCGAGGTGAATGTTGGCGACCGTAGAAACCGCAAGCACCGCATCTAGCTTCGCGGATCGGACCACTTGCCCAAGGCCTCGAACATAGGAAAAATTATCCCAGATTCCCTTCAGTCCGCGACGCTTGTGGCACTTCGATAGCTGATGATACACGACGTCCGCGGGAACCGGGAAAGCGGCGCCCTCCCCGCTCTCGACAATTAGGTGGACCTCACATCCGCGCCGAACCCAGCCGTGGCAGAGGTTAGAGACCACTCGCTGAACTCCGCCCCGGAGATCCATACGGTCGATGTAGATGCCGACCTTCATCGGCTAAGCTCTTCGGTATCGGGCCTTGCGGTAGCTCTGAAAAAGAGTCTCACGTAGACGATGGTGGTAATTGCCGTTGGGAAGGCGCCCCAGTAAGCGCTGCCAGTCTCCAGGACCACAAGTTTCGCGACAACTAGCCAGGCTGCACAGGACGTGATCAGCGCAGCGGTCTTCGGGCTAATCCATCGGCCGGCATCCCGTCGCAACAAGACTAGCAAAGTGATTGCAT
>JBKCKE010000124.1:0-3504 GCA_046301395.1 Verrucomicrobiota bacterium
ACCATGACGTGCATGCGCCGTTCGACCCTAAGCCGGAACTGCTGATGAAATATCAGTCCCGTAAAGGGGTCGCCGACGCGGCGCTCGCCGCGACGGTCGAGGCGATGGACGTGAACGTCGGCCGCGTCCTCGCCGCCCTCGAGAAGCTGGGCCTCAAGGACAACACCATCGTGGTGTTCACTTCGGACAACGGCGGCACCCGCCAATACGTCGCCCCGCTCAAGGGCGGCAAAGGCACCCTGTATCAAGGTGGTCTCCGCGTGCCTGCCGTCATCCGCGCTCCCGGGATCAAGCCCGGCACCTCCCACGTGACGACGCTGAGCATGGATTGGTTCCCGACGCTGATGCAGCTGGCCGGCAAGCCGAACCCCGCCCCCCTCGATGGCCGCAGCCTCGTGCCGGTCCTCCAGGACCCGCAGGCCAAGCTTGCGCGCGATGTCTTCTGGCACTTCCCTTGCTACATCGGCGGCGGCGGCCCCAGCAGCGCCATCCGCTCCGGCGACTGGAAACTGATCGAATTCTTCGAAGGCGAGAAAACCGAACTCTACGATCTCGCCGCGGATCCGGGCGAGACCCGCGACCTGACCGCCACCGACCCGAAGCGCGCCGCCGAGCTGCTCGGCAAACTGCGGGCGTGGCAGACCGCCACCAACGCGCCGCGCGTCGTCAAACCCAACCCGGCCTTCGACCCTAAGACGATCCCGGAGCGTGGACGTGAAGGGCGCAAGGGCGGCAAGAATTCCAAATAACACCATGCGTCGCTCCCTCCTCCTGCTCAGCGTCAGCCTACCGGCCACCTGGCTGCAGGCCCATGATTCTTCCGAACATGATCAGGCGCGCGCCCCGATCGCGTCCTTCGCCGGCATCCCGCCCTTGATCGCGCAGGCCAAACCGTCCTTAAGCGTCGTCAGCGGCCCGCCGCAGGCCAAGCCTTTCGCGCTGTTCAGCCCGAAAGTCCGCGTCCGGTATGACGACCAGTTCCTTTACGTCGAAGGCGACGGACTGCCCGCTCATGGGATGATGACCGGCATTACGGCGTGGCAGCAGCAGGTACCGCTGCCACAGAACTATGTCGGCACGAACGCCTGGCGCATTCCGCTCAAGCCCGTCCCTTCGAAGGCGCCCGCCAGCATCAAGGACCGGTTCCTCCGCGGAGCCATCGCCATCGCGGCGAACGGCATCCCGATCTTCAATCCGCAGAACAACCGCGGCGAAATCTCGGCGGAGATCGGCGAACTCGACCGTTGGGGCGGCCATTGCGGACGAGCCGACGACTACCACTACCATGCCGCCCCGTTGCACCTGCAAAAGACGCTGGGCAAAGCCCTGCCGATTGCTTACGCGCTCGATGGTTACGCCATCTATGGACTAGCCGAGCCTGATGGCACCGCCCCGAAGGGCCTAGACACCTTCAACGGACACACCACGCCGGCCCTCGGCTACCATTACCATGCCTCCATGCGTTACCCGTTCATCAACGGGGGCTTCCATGGGGAAGTCGTCGAGGCGGAGGGTCAGGTCGACCCGCAACCTCGGGCCCAGTCCGTCCGACCCGCCCTCCAAGCCCTACGTGGCGCGGAGATCACCGGCTTCACCAGCGGGGCTTCGGGACAAGGCAACCGCCTGACCTACGCGGTGGGCGGAAAGTCGGGCTCAATCGACTTCACGACTGCCCAAGGCGGAGGCTGGAAGTTCACGTTCGTCGACACCGATGGCTCTAAGCGCGAAGAGACCTACCGCGGCGACGACCGTGAAGGTAAGGGACCGGGCGGCGAAGGTAAAGGGAGCGAGAAAGGTGGCAAGGGCGGCAAGGGCAAGCGCCCGGAAGATGGCAAGAGATCCGAGGGCGGCAAGAAAGCCGAACCGAAGGAGGCACCTTCGGCCTTCGGCATGGATACGCTCAAGAAGCCTCAGCCTGGCTTCGTGCTGCAGAGTGCCGACATTCCAGACCCTACCCATTACCCAGTCGAGTTCACCGGCGATGGCGCCGGCATCACGCCGTCGTTGCAGTGGAAGGGCGCTCCCGCGGGCACGCGAGGCTTCGCCCTCGTGATGGACCACCTGACGCCCGACGAGACCATCAAGACCTGCTGGCTGCTCTGGGATCTTCCCGCCACGACAAACGGCCTGATCAAAGGGGCGAAGCCTCCGGGAAAGGTCGGCGTGAGCTCCCGTGGCGCCGTCGGCTACGAGCCCCCGCATTCCCAAGGTCCGGGTGACAAACATTACGTCCTCACCATCTACGCGCTTTCCGCTCCGCTCGCCATCGCTGGCGCAGAGGCTAAAGTGACCCGCGACATGCTCTTCGCAGCGATGAAGGGCAAGGTCCAAGCCTCCGCCTCCCTGACCGTCACCTACGCCCGCAGCGCCGCCCCGACCCTAGCGGCAGCGCCGATGGAAACCAAGGCCAAGCCAGATAACGCCAAACGCCGAAAGCCGGCCGGCAAAGACAGTAGCCTGATTAAACCTTCGCTGGCCGACACGATGAAGCTGAACGTCTACGCCGACAACTGGTTCATGCTCTACGTCAACGGCCGCTTGGTCGCCGTCGATCCGATCGAGTTCACTCCGCATAACGTCGTCAGCGTCGACTTCCTACCAGAGTATCCGATGACCATCGCGGTGCTCGCCAAGGATAACGCCGACCCCAAGACAGGGCTGGAATACGGTTCCAGCATCGGGGACGGCGGCTTCTGCCTCAAGTTCGCCGACGGCACGGTCACCGACGGGCGCTGGAAGGCCCGCAACTTCTTCCATGGCCCGGCGAAAGGCGACACCAAGGCGCCGGCCGTCCGCCATGAGCCCCTGCCCGCCAACTGGTGGGCTGTGGACTTCGACGACAGCAAGTGGGCCTTCGCCAAGGAATTCACCGTGGAGCAGGTCGACCCCAAGCAGCCCTACTACGACCACGATTTCAAAGGCGCCAAATTCATCTGGAGCGACGACCTCGCTCTGGACAATACCGTCATCTTTCGCACCAAGGTCGACAAGTCCGCCTGGAAGCCGCACTGGAACACCAAACCAGACCTCGACGTCAAAGGCGTCGACGCCGGCGCCGGCGGAAAGTGACCATTTATCATTCGGGACGACCTGCCCCTGTCATCTCCTACGAATGGGCCCAAGCGATCACGAACGGCGCTTGAGAATCCACCACAGCAGGCCAATTGCCGCCAGGAACAGCGGGATGATGATGTTCCATGGCGTTGAAGCGAGGGGTGCTTCCGTCCCAGCAGTCTTAGCTATGGTTGGCGTCTCTGAACTGATGGCGGTTTTCATTGATCCTGCAGGCAGCACTCCGGACTGAGACTTCGGTGCGGGTATTGTTTGTGACGATGCTTTTGGCAGAGATGCGCCTGTATCGATAGGTTTACTCGTGCTGAACTCCGACGCGAAGGGGAATTTCTTCAGCAGCATAGCAAAGCGATCCTTGTCCCAAACTGGCGTGCATGATTGCTGAGCCTTTACGAAGAACGGCTTCGTTTCGAGTTCATTGATATATTGGCA
>JBKCKE010000125.1:0-2556 GCA_046301395.1 Verrucomicrobiota bacterium
GGCCGGCCGAAGAACGGGAGCACCGCCGACTGCGGCGTCCACTTGCCTTGGTCGGGCGCGTACCAGACCGCTTCACCGTCGCGGAGGGCGCGCATGAGGCCGGACATGTCGCGCATCTCGATGGCGCGGTTGGCCCAGGCCGTACGGTGCTTGCGGAGCAGGTCGGCCAGCAAGGGATTGTTCGGGTCGCGGTAGAGGCAGCAGATCGGCGTCCGCAGGGCGAGCATGCGGCCGGCGATCTCAAGCGTCGTGAAGTGACCGGAGACCAGCAATACGCCACGGCCCGAGCCCCGGGCTTTCTCCAGCGCTTCGACGCCTTCGATGCGGCAAGGGGGCAGGGCGGAGGGCGGCCGCCACCAGCAACGCGCGACTTCCAGGATGCCGAGGGCGAGGGACTGGTAGTGGCGGCGCGCCAGCGTGTGGCGGGCTGATACCGTGAGCTCCGGGAAGCAGACGCGGAGGTTGACGAGCACCACGTGGCGGCGGATCCGCACGATGTGGAAAGCAAAGGCGCCGAAGGCGGCGGCGAGGCCCCTTTGCCAAGACCAGGGCAGCCAGGCGACGAGCCAGAGGCAACCCAGGGCGACGCGGGTGAAGGCGGCACTGGATAGGCGGGCGAGACGGGGCGCGGGCATGGCGGTCAGGGGCGGATTCAGCGGCTACGTTGCCAGGCCTTCACCCAATCGACTTCGAAGGTATTCTGCGAGGCTGACTTCAGGCCATAGCCTTTCTTGGGGCGTTCGCCGTTCCAGCCTTTGATGTTGGATTCGCTCGTGAGCAGGAGGAACTGCGGCGCCTTGGAGCCAGGGCATTTCGCGTCGGTCCAGACGACCTTGCCGTCGAAACTGAAGCGGTAGCCGGAGTCGTCCCATTCGACGCCGTAGTCGTGCCATTTGCCGCCGACGGACGCCGGATGCTGCGTCGAGCTGCTCTTCTTCTCCGTCGCGTGCTGGTACGGACCCCAGTGCAGCACGGACTGGTAGCCGCCTTTCTTCAGGCCGGTCGTCTCGAGGATGTCCATCTCGACGCCGTCGGCAGCGGCGCCGGCGGCCGTGCCGGACTTTCCGTAGGTCGGCGACTGCGACCAGAAGGCGATCTGCGTGCCGGGCTGGACGGAGAAGCGGCAGCGCGCCTCGACCTTGCCTTGGACGAGGGCGAATTTCTTCCGCGTGGTCACGAAACCGCAGTAGGTCGTGCCGTCGACGTCCGTCCAGGTCGTGATCTTCAGCACGCCGTCTTTCAGGTCGACCGCTTTGGGGGAGTTGAGCGAATCGCGACGCTTGCCGGTTTCGATATTCCAGGTCTTCGCGTCGAGTTCCGCCGCGTCGAAGCCGTCGTCGAGCACGAGTTTGAGCGTCGGTTCGGCGGCGCCGGCGGAGGCACCGAGCAACAGCAGGAGGAGGGAGCGCATGTTATTCGAGGTCGATGAAACGGGGTTCCGATCCCGAGAGCAAGGCGCCGAGTCGGCCCCAGTCGCCGTCCCGGAGACTCCGGTCCATGACGAGCGTCGTGTCGGCCAGCGTGCCGCTGGGAGCGCAACGCACGGACCACAGCGGGCGGCTGCTGGTCGGGAGCATCGCGAAGCGGATGTCGCCGACGAGGATCGCGCCGTCGGCCTGGTCGTAGGTGTTCCAGCCGCCGGTGAAACGGGAGAAATCGGCGATCAGGTGGGAGCCTTCGGAGAAGGGCGGGGGATTGCCGGCGGACGCCGGCGTCCAGGCCGCGCGGGTCTCGCCGACCGCGAGACGTGTCCGCGTGAACGGCACGTTGCGCACCGCCGCGACGTGCCAGCGGCCTTCGTGCAGCCAGACCGCGCGCCAGACGATGAGGTTGGAGACCGTCGGCTTCACCGCCAGGCGCTCCGGCGTGACGGACTGCGTCGCCAGCCAGGTCCGCAGGCTGCGTTCGGCGCGCGCCTGCTGGGTCAGGCCGAGCGCCGCGTAGGCTCCGAACCAGAGCAGCCCGTAAGCCGCCAGCCGCGGCGAGTGCCGGCGCCAGGCGAGCACGGCCAATGTCAGCACGGGCAGGGTGACCGCGAGGTCGATGATGGGAAGGCAGTCCCAGGCGAAGCGCGCTTCCGTGAACGGCCACAGCAGCATCGTGCCGTAGCTCGTGCAGCCGTCGCAGAGCAGGTGCGTGAGCGCGCCGGCGAGGCCGGGCAGGAACAGTTCGCGCCAGCCGACGTTATGCCGCCGACGGAAGAAGAGCGTCGTGAGCCAGGCGGCGGCCAGCGCCAGCACCGGCATGAAGACGAAGCTGTGCGTGAAGTGGCGATGCCAGCGGAAGGCGACGAGCGGGTCGTCGGCGGCCCGGATGAAGATATCGCGGTCAGGCGCCTCGGCCGCGAGCCGGGCGGCCCCCGCGGCGGCGGAGACGGAGCCGCCTCGACGATGGACGGCGATCCCGGCGGCGATACCGAGGGCGGCGTGCGTGAGGTTGTCCATGCGTCGAACTTACGGGCCTCGGCTCCGGAAGGAAGGCGGACTTTCGATTTTCCGCCCGGACCGCCAATTGGCTGGAACTTGCGGGCTTCCCCATCGTCTAATCCCGTACCCC
>JBKCKE010000126.1:0-4225 GCA_046301395.1 Verrucomicrobiota bacterium
CCCCGAAGCCGCCCCCTAACCCCCTCGTGATGTCCTGGTCCAGCCCTCATGGCACTCCCCTGCCCGACTGGCGTCGGCGCACGTTGATCATGGGAATCATGAACCTGACGCCTGATTCATTCTCTGATGGGGGCGCGCTGCCAGGCATCGATGATGCGCTCCGCCGGGCCGAGACCCTGCTGAACGAAGGCGCCGACGTGCTCGACCTCGGCGCGGAGTCGACCCGACCGGGCGCCACCCCCCTCGCCGCCGCCGACGAACTCACCCGCCTGCTGCCGGTCGTCCAAGCCTTGCGCCGTCGCTTCCCGCAGGCCGCGCTCTCGGTCGACACTTATAAACCCGATGTCGCCGCCGCGGCCGTCGCCGCCGGTGCGGATCTCGTCAACGACGTGGAAGGTGGGCGGTTCGGAGCCCGTGGAGACGAGTCGCCGATGGGCTTGGCCTGCGCGCAGGCGCGCTGTCCGCTCATCCTGATGCACCGGCGCCGCGAGGCGGATTATCATGATTTCTGGCCGGAAATGCTGGCTGATCTGCGCGGCTCACTCCGGGCAGCGATGGCCGCCGGCATGGCCCCGGAACAGCTCTGGACCGACCCCGGATTCGGCTTCGGCAAGACGCCGGCGCAGAACCTCCTGCTCGTCCGCGACCTCGCTAAAGTCGCCGCGCTGGGTCACCCGGTCCTCCTCGGGACGAGCCGTAAATCGACGCTCGGACTGGTGCTCGGCGAGCCCGACCCGTTACGTCGCGGAGCAGGTAATGACGTGACGGCCGCCTGGGGGGTCGCCCAAGGATGCTCGATGGTGCGCGTCCACGAGGTGGCGGCGATCCGCCCCGTCCTCCGCATGGCTGACGCGCTCCGTCGGGGCTCACTACCGGCTTAAATCGCCGCATTAACCCCTCTTTCTGGGGTAAATCATCCGGGAATGGAGCCAGCAGTCGGACTTGAACCGACGACCTGCCGCTTACAAGGCGGCTGCTCTACCAACTGAGCTATGCTGGCCATCTCCCTTGCTCACAGGGTTGTTCACAGGGCCTCCATGTCAATCCCGCCCTCTTCCGTGACGATTAGGGGTTGAAACCCATTTCATTTTAGACGCAATTCACAGACCCCAAGCCCCGTCATATGCGTATCCACGTTTCCCTCCTCGCCTTTTGCGTCGCTCTCGCCGGCTGCAAGTCCTCGGTCGACTCGGCCAACATCGACACGGTCGTGGTCTCCTCCAGCCCGACCGCCGCGGCGGTCCGCCTCAACGGCGAAGCGGTCGGTCGCACGCCGACCACCATCAAGCTCGACCGCACCAAGAATTACGAACTGCAGGTCGGCAAGGGCGGCTACCTGACCGAGACCTCCGACCTCAAGCCCCGCCTGATCACGACCAGCGAAGGCATCGAGTTCGGTTTCCCCGCCGCCGTTAAGGTCAACCTCACCAAGAGCCCCGCCGAAGGCGAAGCCGGCGTGCCTGTCGCCGACAATCCGGAATTCAAGAAGCTGTCAAAGAAGGCGCTCGGCGAAGACGCCGCCGCCAAGGAAAGCCTGCAGTCCGACATCGCCGCGACGAAGGAAGCGGCCGTGAAGATCCAGGCCGCCCTCGCCGCCCGCGAAGCCGCCGCCAAGGCCCGCCTCGCCGAAATCTCCAAGAGCATCGCCGACACCAAGGCCTCCAAGGGTAAGGACGAATCCGCCAAGGCGAAGCTCGCCGAGGCCGAACTCGCTCTCGCTCAGGCCACCGCCGACGCCGAAGCCGCCCGCGCCTCCGCCGAGAAGAACCTGAAGTCCGTCGAAGCCCGCCGCGCCGCCCTCGCCGGTTCCGAGACCAAGGTCGCTCAGGCCAAGGCCGTCGTCGTCAAGGCCAAGGCCGCCACCCAGACCGGCGACGACCGCCTCGGTAAGCTCGAACAGAACTACGCTACGGAGATGAAGGCGCTCAAGGATTCCCAGGCCAACGCCGCCATCGCCATCAAGGCCCTTTCCGCCCGCGCCGACGAACTGAACCGACTCGCCACCCAGGACTCGAAGGGCAAGCAGTCCGAAGACGCCCGCAAGCTCGCCGAAGCCAACAAGGCGCTCGAAGCCCAGAAGGCCGCCAACGCCAAGGCCAACGAAGCCCTCGCCAACGCCAAGGCCGAAGCCGCCAAGAACTCCGCCGCCGCCGCTGAAAAGGCCGCCGAGAAGGCCGTCGCCAAGGCCAACGCGGAAGTCGAAGCCATGCAGGCCAAGCTCGCTGAAGCCAACAAGGCTGCCGCCGACTCCCGCGCTCAGAACGAAGCCAAGCTCGCCGAAGCCAACAAGGCCGCCGAGAAGGCCGTCGCCGATGCCCGCCTCGACGCCGAAGCCAAGCTCGCCGAGGCCAACAAGGCAGCCGCCGCCGCCCGCGCCCAGGCCGAAGCCGCCAAGTATTCCGAATTCAGCTCCCGCTACGCCCTCCTCGAGAGCAAGCGCCGCAACAAGGCCATCTCGGAAGAAGACTTCAAGGCCGCCCTCTCGGGTCTCCGCAAGGAACTCGGTCTCTGAGCCGGACTTCGCTCCGCCTCCCAAAGCCCGGCCGCTCGGCCGGGCTTTTTTGTTGGAAGAAAATCCGGGGACCGCACCTTAACCTGACCATGTCGGAACCGCTCTCCCGCACGCCTCTCTTCGCCCTGCACGTCGAACTCGGCGGCCGTGTCGTCCCCTTCGCCGGCTGGGAGATGCCGGTGCAATACACGGGCATCATCGAAGAACACATGGCGGTCCGCCAGGCGGCCGGCCTCTTCGATGTCTCGCACATGGGCGAGGCCCGCGTCCGCGGCCGCGACGCCGCGAAATTCCTCGACGGCGTGATGACCAACGAGATGTCCACGATCAAGGTCGGCATGGCCCGCTATACGGTGATGTGCCAGCCCGACGGCGGCTGCGTCGACGACCTGATCGTCTACCGCCTGGCCGAAGACGAATTCCTGATCTGCCTCAACGCTTCCAACGCGCCGAAGGACATCGCCTGGATGCGCGCCCACGTCGGCTCCCATCAGGTCGAGGTGCTCGACGAATGCGCCGCCTGGGCCCAGCTCGCGCTCCAAGGCCCGCGCGCCGAAGCCATCCTCGCGCTGACGACCGCGACGCCGCTCGCGTCGATAAAGCGCTTCGGCTTCGTGTTCGGCGAAGTCGCCGGCGTCGCCGGCTGCCTGATCTCCCGCACGGGCTACACGGGGTCGCCCGGTTTCGAGATCTACCTGCCCGCGTCCTCCGCCGAGAAAGTCGCCCGGGCGCTCCTCGCCGCCGGCAAGCCCCACGGACTCGTGCCCGCCGGCCTCGGCGCCCGTGACTCGCTCCGCCTCGAAGCGAATTACCCGCTCTACGGACACGAGATCTCCGAGAAGATCTCGCCCATCCAGGCCGGCCTCGGCTGGACGGTGAAGTTCACGAAGCCGGAGTTCATCGGCCGCGAGGCGCTCCATCGCCAGGCCCAAGGCGGCCCGGTCTCCTCGGTGGTGCTCTTCTCCCTCGATGACCGCCGTATCGCCCGTCAGGGCGCGGTCGTCTACTCCGGCGAGACTCCCGTCGGCGAAGTGCTCTCGGGCACGCAGTCCCCGGTCCTGGGCAAGCCGATCGGCACGGCCCTCGTCGCCGCCGGCCACGCGGCCTCGGCCACGCTGACGGTCGACATCCGCGGGCACCGGATCCCGTTGCGCCTCTCGGCCGAGCCTTTCGTGAAGTGAAGGGTTGAAATAATCGCCACCCGCTTTACCCAGAACCCATGAGCAACGTCCCTGCCGACCTCCATTACACCAAGGACCACGAGTGGATCAAGGTCGCCGCCGACGGCACCGCCGTCATCGGCATCACCGACCACGCGCAGGCCGCCCTCGGCGACGTGACGTTCGTCGACCTCCCGAAGGTCGGCGCGTCGTTCAACCATGGCGACGTCTTCGGTACGGTGGAATCCGTCAAGGCCGCCTCCGACCTCTACAGCCCGGTGTCCTGCGAGATCCTCGAGGCGAACTCCGCCCTGAACGATTCGCCCGACCTGGTGAACCGTGAACCGTACGCCGGCGCCTGGATGATCACGTTGAAGGTGAAGAATCCGGCCGAGCTGGGCGCCCTGCTCGACGCCGCCGGTTACGCCGCGACGCTCTGAGCGCGCGCCCGCCCTTGCCCTGCGCGATTTTTGGCCCACAGTGTCGGGCCTGATGTCGTTCGCCGAAGTCCATGCCGCCCATCCCTGGGACGAGGTCCTTGCCTCGGTCCAGC
>JBKCKE010000127.1:0-3910 GCA_046301395.1 Verrucomicrobiota bacterium
CCCCGCCGGCACCGCGCCGAATGATCCGGAGATGGCCGCCGCCCAGGCGAAGCTCGACGCGCTTTCCGAGGCGATGCGCGCCCGCGACTGGGACGCCGCCGAGAAAGCCCTGCCCGCCGCCGCCGGCGTACTGCCGAAGCAGGAAGGTCAGGAACTCCGCGATTCCATCGAAGCCCAGATCGGCCTGGCCCGCGGCGACCCCACGAAATTCTACGCCCAGCTCCAGAAGGTCGCCGACGAAGAATTTGACGACCCGGAGGCGCTCAACGAGATCGCCTGGCGCCTGCTCACGATGAAGGCCTTCGCGCAGAAGCCCAACCTCGTGCTCGCCGAGAAGTGCGCGGTGCAGTCGGTGAAGCTCACGAAGGAAGAGCACCCTGACAAGCTCGACACGCTCGCCCGCCTCCGCTGGCTCCAAGGCAAGAAGGAGGAAGCCATCCGCCTGCAGATCAAGTCCGTCGACAAGGCCGAGGCCGGCCCGATGAGGGAAGCCTTGCAGAAGACCCTCGATGCGATGCTCAAAGGCATCCTGCCCCCGGCCGACGACGAAGAAGAACTCGGCCGATGAGGGTAGGGCTGACCGGCCCGGTCAGCCATGGTTGAGCGGGCCGCTCAACCCTACCTCAAGACATATGGCGACGACAGCAATCATCTCCCTACCTGAGCCAATCCCGCCGGCGTTAACCTGAATCTGGCCTCTTCCATTCAGCCCTCCATTCAGACCTCAATGCAGTCCTCCACTCAGTCCTCCCAAGCCTGCACTTAGGACAGCACGTAGTGCTGTCCCTACCCCGACCCCTTTTCGGTCCACCCCCATACTCCATACTCAATACTCCAAACTCTCGCATGTTAGCCCGCCGCGACTTCCTGAAATTCTCCGCCCTCGCCTCGCTCGGCGCCCTCGCCGGCTGCGCGACCACGCCTCTGGCCGCCCGCATCCGGCCGATCACGCGCGGTCCGAAGTTCCACTGGCGCGGCTACTACGATAAGTTTCTGTTCTCCGCCGACGACCGCTTCGTGCTCGCGAACGAGGTCGACTTCGAAGGCCGCTCACCGACGAAGGCCGATTCGATCCGCGTCGGGATGGTCGACACGCAGGATGGCGACCGCTGGATCGACCTAGGCGGCTCCAACGCCTGGAACTGGCAGCAAGGTTGCATGCTCCAATGGGTGCCTGGCTCGGATCGCGACGTGGCCTGGAACGACCGCGAAGGCGACCGGTTCGTGACGCGCGTCCTCGACGTGAAGTCCGGCCGCACGCGCACCCTGCCCCATCCTTTCTACACCTTCAGTCCGGACGGCAAGACGGCCTTCGCGCCGGACTTCGGCCGACTCGACGTCACCCGCCCAGGCTACGGCTACGCGACAGGCGCGGAACGCGATATCTGGAAACTGAAGAAGACGCCGGACGACGTCGGCATCTGGCGCATGGACATGGCCACGGGCCAGCAGTGCTTGCTGTTCTCCCTCGCCGAAGCCGCGAAGATCCCCTTCACCGGCCCTTCGGCCGCGGCCTTCAAGCCGGACTCGGTCCATTGGTTCAACCACCTGCTCTGCAACACCGACGGCACCCGCCTCTTCTTCCTCCACCGCTGGCGGACCCCAGGTGACAAGGCCGGCTTCCGCACGCGCGCGCTGACGATCGATGTCAACGGCGGCAAAGTTCACGTGATGGACCCCAACGGCGGCACCTCGCACTTCGTCTGGCGTGACCCGCAGCATATCTTCGCCTGGGCCTGGCACCCTTCGCACGGCGAACGTTTCTATCTTTATAAGGACCTCTCCGACGAGGTCACGGTCGTGGGTAAGGACAAGATGCCGGCCAACGGCCACAACACCTACCTGCCGAACACGAACAACGAGTGGGTGCTCAACGATACCTACCCGCAAGGCCCCGAGAAACTGCAGCGTCCGTACGTCTACCACATCCCGACGGATCGCCGGATCGAGGTCGGAGCCTTCCCGACGATCGCTGCGATCAACGGTAAGGAATGGCGCTGCGATACGCACCCCTCCGCCAGCCGCAGCGGCCGCCAGTTCTGCTTCGACTCGGCCCACAACGGCGGCCGCCAGGTCTACGTGGCCGACATCGCCGGGCTGCTGGGCTGAGCCGTCACGGGACCGTCACTCAATCGCGCTTCCCATCGGCGGAGGGGGCCTGCATAGTCCCCTCCGATGGCCACCCGCAGCGTCCTCGAGCGATCCCGCTCCGCCCTCCACCTCCGCCTCCTGGCCGCCCAGCGCCGCCTGGCGGAGAAGCAGCAGGGCGCGATCATCGTCATCGGCGGCAACGACCGGCTCGCGGCCTCCGAACTCGCCAACCAGCTGACGGAATGGTTCGACGCCCGCACGGTGCGCGTCTGCGCGCCGGACACGGCGTCCTCCGACGGTCGCCCCTTCCTCTGGCCTGACTGGCAGGACGTACCCGCCAAGGGCCGCGTCACCATCGTGGTCGGCGATTGGCTGACGCGCACCACCCTCGAAGCCGCGCGCGACAAACTGTCCGGCGAGCCCCTGCGCGCGCGCCTGAAGTCACTGCGCACGTTCGAAGAGCTGCTCGCGGCCGACGGCACTTCGGTCGTGAAGGTCTGGCTGGAGACGCCGGATAAGTCCCTGCGGCGACGCCTCCGAGAAGCAGAAGAGACCGATGCCGAAGGCTGGGTCGTCGGACCCGATGACCTGCTGCTCGCCAAGAAGAGCAGTCTCACCCTCGCTCGCGAGCTCCGCTCCCAAGGCAGCGGCAAGAACCTTCCGTGGAAAGTCGTCATCGGCGGCGCCGAGACGAAACTCCGCGACCTGCACGCCGGCCTGGTCATCGCCGATCAGCTCAACCAGGCCTCCCGTCGCCGTGCCGCCGCCAAGGTCAAGAAGCCCGGCACGCGTCCGCGGGGCCTGCTCGAAAGCGCCGCGCCTCACCCGACCCTGGATAAGAAGGCCTACAGCCAGCAGATGGCCAAGCTGCAGGTCCGCCTCGGACGCCTGACGCGTCTCGCCCACAAGCAAGGCCTCTCGACGGTGGTCGTGCTCGAAGGCCCCGACGCCGCCGGCAAGGGCGGCGCGATCCGCCGCCTCTGCGGCCTGCTCGACGCCGCGCACTATCAGGTCTTCCCCACGCCGGCGCCGACCCCTGAAGAAAAGGCGCGTCACTATCTCTGGCGTTTCTGGAATAAGGTGCCCGCGCCGGGCCGGCTCGCGGTCTTCGATCGTTCCTGGTTCGGCCGCGTGATGGTCGAACGCGTCGAGGGCTTCGCGCAGGACGCCGAGTGGGCCCGCGCCTACGCCGAGATCAATGACTTCGAAGCCCGCCTGGCCGAGACAGGCATGGTCGTCCTCAAGGTCTGGATCAACATCTCGAAGGAAGAACAGCTGCGCCGCTTCCAGGCCCGCGAGGACTCCCCGCACAAGCGTCACAAGATGACGGCGGAGGATTACCGTAACCGGAAGAAGTGGGACGCGAACCTGCGCGCCGCCGAAGACATGATCGCCCGCACGGATACGCCGCATGCGCCTTGGGTGGTCGTCTCGGCCGACGACAAGCGTTACGCCCGCGTGGCGACCCTCAAGGCCGTCTGCCGCGCGCTTTCCGACCGTCTCGACTAAGCCATTCGCCGAGCCACCGGCGATGCGGCCCGCTCAGCGCGGCGCCGTCCAGTTCCGCCGCGTCGACCCACTCGAGCTCCGCATCCTGCGCCCAACGACGGAGGTCCGCCGCCTTGGGTTCGAACGCGTAAAGTTTCTCCTCGTACGTGACCGTACCGATGGTGCGCCGACGGACGAGCGCGGGCTCGCCGTCCGCGGCTAGGCCGAGGGAAGACACGACCGCGATCTCCGCCATGCCGGCGAGACGCTTGGCCGCGGGTGGATTACGACGCAGCAGGATCTTGCCGGCCCGCACGACCAGCGCGCGGTC
>JBKCKE010000128.1:0-8978 GCA_046301395.1 Verrucomicrobiota bacterium
GGACCGCAAGGCCGCCTACGGCTGCGACATCACCTACGGCACCGCCTCCGAGTTCGGCTTCGATTACCTGCGCGACAACGGCATGGCCCTCTCGCCGGACGAGCAGGTCCAGCGCGACCACTACTTCTGCATCGTCGACGAGATCGACTCCATCCTCGTCGACGAGGCCCGCACCCCGCTGATCATCTCCGGCCCCGTCGCCGAAGAACGCGAGCCCGCCTTCCCCCGCCTCCGCCAGCCGGTCTCGGGCCTGGTCGAACTGCAGATCCGCCTTATCACCCGCCTGATGAACGAAGTCCGCGACGAGCTCGAGAAGCTCGGCGAGGACAAGGAGCCTTCCGCCGACGCCCTCGACAAGCTCTGGCTCGCCGCCCACGGCATGCCGCGCAACCGCGTCTTCCTGCGCCTGATGGAGAACGGCAAGTGGCGCAAGTTCCTCGAGAAGCACGAAGGCGTCCTCGCCTCCGAGATCGAGAAGGACCGCCGCTTCCACCTCAAGGAACGCCTCTACTTCTCCGTCAGCGAACGCCAGCACGAGTCCGACCTCACCCAGCTCGGCCGCGACACCCTCCGCCCCGGCGAGCCCGACGCGTTCGTGCTCCCCGACCTCCCGAGCCGCTACGTCGAGCTCGACAACGACGAGTCGCTCACGCCCGAGCGTCGCGCCGAACTGCGCACCGAGGCCGAAGCCGCCTACGCGCAGGTCTCCGAGGACATCCACGCGATCGGCCAGCTGCTCAAGGCCTACACCCTCTACGAAAAGGACAAGCAATACGTCGTGCACGAGGGCAAGGTGAAGATCGTCGACGAGAACACCGGCCGCATCATGGAAGGCCGCCGCTGGTCCGACGGCCTGCACCAGGCCGTCGAAGCCAAGGAAGGCGTCGCCCTCGAGAAGGAGAACAAGACCTACGCGACGGTCACGATCCAGAACTATTTCCGCATGTACCAGAAGCTCGCGGGCATGACCGGCACCGCCGAGACCGAAGCTTCCGAGTTCCATGACATCTACCGCCTGACGGTCGTCGCCATCCCGACGCACCGCCCGTGCATCCGCGCCGACGACAACGACATCGTCTTCAAGACCCGCAAGGAGAAGTACCAGTTCTCCATCAAGGAGATCGCCGAAGCCCACAAGCGCGGCCAGCCCGTGCTCGTCGGCACCGCCTCCGTCGAAGCCTCCGAGACCCTCGGCCGCATGCTCGCGATGGCCAAGGTGCCCCACAAGATCCTCAACGCCAAGCACCACGAATCCGAAGCCGACATCATCTCGATGGCCGGCCAGCACGGCGCGGTGACCATCGCCACCAACATGGCCGGCCGCGGCACCGACATCAAGCTGGGCGAAGGCGTCCGCGAACTCGGCGGCCTCTACGTCCTCGCGACCGAGCGCCACGAATCCCGCCGCGTCGACCGCCAGCTGCGCGGCCGCTGCTCGCGTCAGGGCGACCCCGGCCGTTCCCGCTTCCTGGTCTCGCTCGAGGACGACCTGATGCGCCTGTTCTCGAACGCGGGCATCATCTCCTCGCTGCTCGAGAAGTCCTTCAAGGAAGGCGAGCCGCTCGAGCACCCGCTCCTCAACCGCTCCATCGGCACCGCGCAGAAGCGCGTCGAAGGCCAGAACTACTCCATGCGCAAGCGCCTGCTCCAGTACGACGACGTGCTGAACCAGCAGCGCCAGATCGTCTACGGCCTGCGCAACCGCGCCCTCAAGGCCGCCGACAGCCGCGCGACGATCATGGACATCGTCGAGGAAGAGATCGACGAACGCCTCGCGATGGTCTTCCCCGAACCGCACGGCGACGCCGACCGCCGCGCCGCCGAAGCCTTCGTCTACTGGTACGTGACCACGTTCCACATGCGCCTCGACCTCGAGGACATCCTCGCGCGCACGAAGTCGCAGGTGCTCCTGCTCGCCACCGACCGCGTCCGCGCCCTGCAGACCGGCCGCGAGCAGCACGAATCGCCGGAGATCCTCCAGTACCTCGAACGCAGCGTGCTCCTGCGCGCCATCGACCGCAACTGGCAGAACCATCTCACCGAGATGGAAGACCTCCGCCGCGGCGTCGGCCTGCGCACCTACGCGCAGAAGGACCCGCTCAACGAGTACAAGGCCGAAGCCTTCAAGGCCTTCGAACGCCTGATGCAGCAGCTGCGCACCGACGCGTGCTCCGGTCTCTTCCGCACCGCGACCTCGATGGAGGCGCTCGAATCCCTGATGCGCCGCGCGCAGGGCCAGGCCAAGGCCGTCGGCCCCGCCGAACCCGGCACGGGCGCCGCGACCGAGTCCACGCCCGCCGTCGCCCCGAAACAGGAGCCTTTCCGCCGTCTGGCGCCGAAGATCGGCCGCAACGCCGTCGTCCGCATCCGCAAGGGCCCTGAGACCCAGGACATCAAGTGGAAGAAGGCCGAAGCGCTCGTCCGCGACGAGGGCTGGGAAGTCGTCGAAGTCCTCTCGGAATGACCGGAACGGACGCGAGCAGCCCGGGATCCGGCCGGCTCGCCTGGCTCGGGACGTCGCTGACGGCCCTCCTGCTCTTCCTTTCGTTCGGCCCGCTCGGTCATCCCTTCTGGGCGTTCATCGCGCTCGTGCCCGCCGCGGTCGCCGCCGCGTTCAATCCGGAGTGGCGTGACTGGCGTCGCGCCGGTTTCGCGCTGAGCTGGGTGCTCTGGATCGCCCTGCTCGTCTGGCTGCGTCACGTGTATCCGCCGCTCGGCTGGCTGGGCTTGGTGCTGCTCACCGCCTACTGCGCGCTCTACCTGTTCGGCTGGCTGCTGCTGCTCCGCTGGATCTTCCCGGCCTGCGCCGGCGCCGGCCTGCCCGCGCGCCTGCTCGCGATCGCCGGCCTCGCGGGCGCGTGGGGCCTGCTCGAATGGACGCGCGCCACGATCCTCTCCGGCTTCGGCTGGCTGCCGTTCTCGGCTTCGCAGACGGGCAATCCCGTGATGCTCCGCCTCTGCGCCTGGGTCGGCCCGATCGGGCTCTCCATCGCGCTCGTGCTCTTCAACCTCGGCTTCGCCCGCTGGATCGTCCGGCTCATCGAATCCTACCGCGAAGACGCGCGCCTCGCGCCCGTCGGCCCCGCCGGCTGGCTGCGCCGGCTGACGCCCGAACTCTACGTCGGCCTCCTGCCCATCGCCGGCGGCTTCCTCGCGTTGCTCGCCGCCAACGCCACCAAGGCGACGCTCCCGCACGTCACGATCACGCCCGCGGTCGTGCAGACGGACTTCGACCCCAACGCCAAGTGGGACGGCGCGCGCCTGCAGGAACACCTGCGCCTCGCCGAGACGATGACCATCGACGTCGCCGGCGGCCGCCAAGCGGACTTCGTGCTCTGGCCGGAAGCGGCCCTGCCGCTGACGCTGGAAAGCGAAGCTTACGTCGATCGCCTCAAGGCCCTCTCCGCGGTCACGGACACCCCGCTCGTCATCGGCGCCATCGACCGACGCGGGGCCGGCTACGGCAACGCGGTCGCCGTGGTGACGTCCGAAGGCGTGCGCAAGCCGGCCTATGCGAAGCGCCACCTCGTGCCCTTCGGCGAATACGTGCCCTTCGCCGACTTCCTGCCTTTGCGTAAGGTCGTGCCGATCGAGACCGACTGCGTGGCCGGCACCGGCCCTTCCCTGCTGCCGTTGAGCACGCGCCAAGGCCGCACCTTCATGGCCGGCGCCTTGGTGTGCTACGAAGACGTCTTTCCCGAGCTCGCCCGCGAACACGCGCTCGCCGGCGCCGACGTGCTCGTCGTCGTGACCAACGACGCCTGGTATGGCCGCGAGGCCGGCGCCTACCAGCACGCGGCCCACTCTATCCTCCTGGCCGCCGCCACCGGGCTGCCTGTGGTCCGCTGCGGCAACGCGGGCTGGAGCGGCACTATCGACCCTCTTGGCCGGGCCTTCCCCGTCCTGGAGGAAGGCAGCGTGTATTTCCGGGGCGCCCGCCTGGCCACGCCGGTCCGGATCCCGCGCGACCGCCAGCCGGACACCTTCTGGGTCCGCCAGGGCGACTGGGCCGTCGGCCTGGGCGGCCTCTGCTTCGCCTTGGCCTACCTCTGGCGGCGTCGGCGCCAGGCCTGAGCCAGAAATCCGCAGGTCCTTGTCGACCTCGCCTAGTTTCCGTCCAAATTAGGGTGACCCCGGCGCCTCCCGCGCCTCGCCGCCCACCGATGAAGCCCTTGCGCCTCCTGCTCGCCAGCCTCGGCCTCTGCCTCGCGTGTTCGCTCGCGGCGCAAGACCTCAAGAAGCCCAAGGAAGAATTCCCCGAGAGCGGCGTCGCCACCTATCGCCTGCGCATCAAGGCCATCCCGACGCTCATGGTGCAGATCAACGGCGTCAACGTGCTGCTCGGCGTCGACACCGGTTGCCAAGGCACCGCCGTGCTCACGCCCCGCGCGGCGCAGCGTTGCGGCGTCAGCGAAGCCTTCAGCGTGCCCTCCATGGGCAACTCCGGCCGGAACGAATCGACCTACGGCCTCGTCGAGTCCCTCCGCGCGGGCGAGGTGACTTGGCGCGACTTCCACGTGGCCATCATGCCGCTCGACGGCATGGACATCGACGGACTGATGGGCGCCGACCTGCTCTTCGGACGGTCCTTCTATATGGACCTGCGCAACAAGGTCATGATCCTCGGCAAGATTCCCGACACCTCCGCCGCCCACGAAGTGCCCATCTACAGCCGCGGCGGCCACTGCGGCGTCAACATCGAGGTCGAAGGCGTCAAGGTGCCCATGATCGTCGATTCCGGCGCCTCGAAGTCCTACATGAGCTCGCTGAAGTTCCGCGGCGAGACCGAGTTCCGCGGCTTCCTGCCCGTGGCCACCGTGCGCGGCACGTCGCTCACGCGCGTGCAGGTCTGCAAGATCAAGTCGCTGCGCATCGGCGGCGCCCCGCTGACGGGCGTCGAATTCATCCGCGACGAAGAGCACAACCTGCTCGGCGACGACTTCCTGCGCGCCCACCCCATCGCGGTGGACATGGCTTCCCGTCGCATGTGGCTCTTCGAGCCGCAGGCCACGGATACGCCGGGCAAGTAAGCCCGCGGCTTAGCGACGGCGACCGGACTTGCCGGAGCCCTTGGCGCCGCCTTCGGACTCGCCGCCTTCGGATTCGCCGGAGCCTTCTTCGGCCGGCTCTTCCTCGTCGTCCCAGCGGAGGTTCTTCTCCATGTCCTTGTCGACTTCTTCGACGTCGGGGAGGTCGGCGATGTCTTCCGCGGCCGCCTGGGGGCGGGCCGGCTTGTCGTCATCGTCGTCGTCGCCCGGGACTTCGTGGCCCTGCGGGACGAATTCCAGGATGTCGGTGATCTCTTCGAAAGGATGGATGTCGCGGCCTTCGATCATGGCCTGGTTGCGTAGCTCGCTGAGCTGTTCATCCACGTCTTCGACGGTGAGCTTCTGCTCGAGCTTGATCGTGTCGTTGATGAGCTTCACGCGCAGGCGCATGATGTGCTCGAGGAGGTCGGCGTAGGCGCCCTTGTCGCCGTCCTTGATGTTGGGGAGGGCGAAGAGCGGCTCTTCGGAGTCGAGGATGTGCTCGGCCACGCGGACGAGGCGGACGGTCTGGTCCTTCTCGATCTCCTGGGTCTGGAAAGGCACGAAGGCCGCCTCGAGGATCTCGTTGGAGAGACCGTACTCACGGAGGGGGTCCATCATGTCGAGGATCCAGGGGAACTGGTAGGGATCGAGGATGCCGAGGCCGTCCGGTTCGTAATGCTTCGGGTCGGAGTTCTCCTTCACCCACCAGTTGCCTTCCTTCTCCTTGAAACGGATGGTGCACCAAAGGAGCTTTGAGGTAGTCACAGCCATGGCTGGGTGGTTTGCCCAAGTCTGGGCGGGAGTCAAGAGGGGTCGGCGGCGGCGCCAAATGGCGGGCTTCTCCGCTTTCCTTCCGGCCTTTCCTCCCTTAACTCCGGGGCATGTCTTTCCTGTATGACAAGGTGATCGCCAAGGCCCTCTACAAGCTCGACCCCGAGACGGCCCACCAGGTCGGCCTGCACGGCATGGGCCTGCTCGGAGCCTGCGCCCCCCTCCGCGCCCTGATGGAGCGTTCGCTGACCCCGAAAGGCGGCCGGCCCATCGAAGCCTTCGGCCTGAAGTTCCCCAACCACATCGGCCTCGCCGCCGGATTCGACAAGGACGGCCTCGGCTGGCGCGGCGCGGCCGCCCTCGGCTTCGGCCACGTCGAAGTCGGTACCGTCACGCCCAAGGCCCAGCCCGGCAACGAGAAGCCCCGCGTGTTCCGTTACCCGGAACTCAACGCCGTGGTGAACGCCTACGGTTTCCCGAACAACGGCGCCCAGGCCTTGTACGACCGCCTGAGCAAGCAGCCCGGCCGCGGTCAGCGCGTCAGCCCGCTCGGCATCAACATCGGCAAGAACAAGGCCACCGCCAACGAACAGGCCCACGAGGATTACCTCACCTGCTTCAAGCTCCTCGCCCCGCTCGCCGATTACGTCGTCGTCAACATCAGCAGCCCCAACACCACCGGCTTGCGTGCGCTCCAGGACCGCGCCCCGCTCGTGACGTTGCTCTCCACGATCGCGCAGGAGAACCGCTCCGTCGCCGGCGGCCCAGTGCCCCTGCTCCTCAAGATCGCCCCGGACCTCAATCCGAACCAGCTGGCCGACATCGTCAGCGTGGTCGGCGAATGCGGCTTCGCCGGCATCATCGCCACGAACACCACCATCACCCGCCCCGCCGGGACCGAACAGTGCTCGCCCGGCCGCGGCGGCCTCAGCGGCGCCCCGCTCCTCGAGCGTTCCCTGCAGGTCGTGCGCTTCCTCGCGAAAGAAGCCGACGGCCGCATCCCGATCGTCGGCTGCGGCGGCATCCTGTCCGCCAAGGACGCCGGACGGTTCATGGACGAAGGCGCGTGCCTCGTGCAGGTCTACTCCGGCCTCGTCTTCCGCGGACCGGAACTCGCCCGCGAAGTCGCCGCAGGGCTCGCCTGGCGCCAGCGCGCCTGGGCCTGATCACTTCGTCGGCGCGACGGGGATGTGCACTTCCGACTGCTTGAGGAAGAAGGGCACGAACGGGCTGTTCCAGTAGACCGCGTAAGGTTCGCCGGCGGCTTTCACGTCCGTACGCTTCGCGAGCCAGGCCTTCAGTTCGGTCAGGGCTTCCTCGTAGTTCTCCTGGCTGTACGAACCGCGGATACCGATGGCGGCCACGCGACGCTCGGGCACCGACGAAAGCTTCACCAGCGGCGTCTCCGCGAGGTCGGCGCGCTTCGCCGAGGCGTCGTCCATGTAGAAGACCATCGTGCCGGGCTTGATGCCCGCCTCGACCGGCGCGGTCATCGGGATCTTGTTCGAATCGATGTAACGGAAGAGACGCATGAACAGACCGTTGTCCGACGCGAAGTAATCCTTCGACGACTCCGCGCGCATCCAGCGGGCCGCCGGCAAGGTCTTGAGCTCGAGGTCGCCCGGGGAGGTGCGCGGGTAGGCTTCTTCCACGGCGCCGAGGTTGACGGACAGGGCGACGATGGCGAGGGCAACCCGGAGGAGCGTGTTCATAAGCATAATCTATGGCCGACGGGCAAAGTTCCAACCTCCGAAATCACCGACCGACCTTGCCTCCGGTGCGGGAGGGCGTTTTCTAGGGTAATGAGCGACTCGCCGGAAAAAAGCACCTTCGCCTCCCGCCTGGGCCATAACTTCCTGACCGGCCTCTTCCTGCTCCTCCCGATCGGTCTGACGCTCTACGTGGTGTCCGTCCTGCTCGACCTCATGGGCAAGTTCATCCAGCCCGCCCTGGAGGTCGGCCTCGCCTGGCTCTGGACGAACGCCAAGCAGCCCGTCCCGGACTTCGCGCTCGGACTCTACCGCCAGCTGGTGGTGGTCTCTTCGGCCGTGGTGATGATCTTCATCCTCGTCGTCGTCGGCTACCTCTCGAAGCGCCTGTTCGGCAAGATCCTCCACCGCTGGTTCGCCACCGTCCTCGAACGCATCCCCGGCCTCGGCTCCCTCTACGGCACGATCCGCCAGATGGTCGACGCCCTCAGCGGCCGCAACAAGGACACCTTCCGCCGCGTGGTGATGGTCGAGTTCCCGCGCCCGGGCATGTGGTCCATCGCCTTCGTCACCCACGAGCAGCCCACCGTCTTCAGCGAAGCCATCGGGAAGCCGGTCGTGAACGTCTTCATCCCCGCCGCGCCCGCGCCCACCACCGGCGTCATCCTGCAGGTCTCCCCGGACGAAGTCCGCGAGACGAAGCTGACCGTCGGCGAAGCCCTCGGCCTGCTGATGAGCTTCGGCTCCGTCGTGCCTAAGCCGGAAAGCAAGGAATAGGTCGGATGTCCGCCTCGAGCCTCCGCTGCCTGGTGCTGGGTCGCGACCCCTCCGGGGAGTCGCATTCCCTGCTCACGCTGCTCGAGCCCGCCGAGGGCCTCGTCCGCTGCCTGATCCGCACCCACCGCGGCAAGGGCACCACGCTGCCCGACCTCTTCGACGAGGGCGAAGTCAGCCTCGAACGCTCCAAGGACGGCGGCACGCGCTTCGCCCGCGACTACCGCCTGCTCACGCGACGCGCCGGCCTCGCCCGCGACCACCGTACGCTCGAACGCGCCTGCCGGCTCGCGGGGATGCTCCGCAAGAATCCGCCGCCGCCCGAGTCCGCCGAGGTCTGCTACCGCATCGCGCTCGAGACCTTCGACGCCATGGCCGCGCGCCCGCGCGCCGACTGCGCTTATTTCAAGAGCCTCTGGCTCATCCTCAAGGACGGCGGCTGGGGCGTGCATGAGCAGTGGTTCACGCGCCTCGGCGCCCGCCAGGCCCACGCGGCCGCGATCCTCGGCCAGCCCCTCGACGGGCAGACGACCGACGAAGAGACCGTCGCGAAGCTGAGCACCGACCTCGAACGCTGGGCCGCCGGCGAGGCGCACTTCGTCCTGCCCTGATGCGCATCGACCTCAAGGCCAAGCGCGTCGAACTGAGCGCGCAGGAGTTCGCGACGTTCCGCCCCGGACCGGGCGCGGGCGCC
>JBKCKE010000129.1:0-6669 GCA_046301395.1 Verrucomicrobiota bacterium
GATGTCGACCTCGAGCTTGGCGATGCGGCGGGGCGGCGTGGTCGTCATGTGCTTGGCGACGGAGGCGTGGGCGCCGCGGAGATCGAGGCCCGTGTTGCGCGCGTGGATGCCGAGGATCGTAAGGAAGCAGGTCGCCATGGCGGTGGCGGCGAGGTCGGTCGGCGAGAAGCCTTCGCCCTTGCCCTGGTTGTCGACCGGGGCGTCGGTCACGATCACGTGGCCCGAGGGTCCGTGCACCGCGCGGACGTGGAGGTCACCGAGGTATTCGCAGGAGATGTTGACGGCCATGCGCGGAGTTAAGCCGCCCGCCGGACGCCCCCAACAAAAAACCCCGGCGGGCCGGGGTCGGAAGGAAAGGACTGCGGGGACGATTATTCGTCGCCGTCCTTGCCGATGGCGTCGACCGGGCAGCCTTCGAGGGCTTCCATGCACTTGTCGATGCCTTCCTGGTCGGTCGGCTGGGCGAAGACGTAGGAATAGCCTCCGTCGTCCTGGCGCGTGAAGGACTTCGGGGCGGTCTCGCGGCAGAGATCGCAGTCGATGCACTGGGAATCCACGTAGAATTTGCCCGGGGCGCTCTCGGGACGCTTGTCGTTCTTGTCGGCCATAAGACTCCCACTATTTGGAAGACCGCCCACAGGTGTCAAGAATCCGCGTCAGTTGGCGGGGAGCATGACTACCAGACGATGACGGAAAAGCCCGTCGCGACCGGCGAGGTAGGCTGCGGAAAGACGATCGGCCGTGGCGAAAGTCACTTCGATGACGGCGGCGGGGGGCAAGTTCGGGCGCAGGCCGGGGCCGGACTGACGGTCGAAGGCCAGCAGCGGGCGGACGACGACGGACGCGACGGGGAGCTCGTGCTCCTGCTGGATGACCAGGCGCAGCCGGGAGCGTGTCGCCGCGTCGACCCCATCCCAGCAGAACAGGTTCTCGCTCGCCGCGGCGTCGCGCCGGGCGAACGCCTCGCGCAGTTCGTTCGCCAGCACGCCCGCCGAGTGCGTCTGCCACCAGGACCAGACGGCGACCAGGAGGAACCCGAGCGACAGGCCGAGGACCGCCGCGAAGGCGCGACGGAACCAAGGTGAACGGAGGAGAAGCGGGCGCACGCGGGAGAAGGACGTTGACCGAATAGCAGGGACGGAGATATGCACGCAAGAGCCATGGCGCACGAAAGCAAGCCCTCCGCGGATTCCGGCCGATATGCGGCCCGGGGAGTCTCCGCCTCCAAGAGCGAAGTGCACGCCGCGGTCGACCGCCTCGACCCCGGCCTGTACCCGCAGGCCTTCTGCAAGATCGTGGCCGACAATCTGACCGGCGACGCGTCGAAGTGCGTCGTCACGCATTCGGACGGCTCCGGCACCAAGGCGCTGCTCGCCTACCTCTGGTGGAAGGAGACCGGCGACGCGTCCGTCTTCCGCGGCATCGCGCAGGACAGCATCGTCATGAACATCGACGACCTCCTGTGCGTCGGCGTGACCAAGGGCGTCATCCTCTCGTCGACCATCAACCGCAACGCCAAGGCCATCCCCGGCGCGATCCTCGCGGAGCTGATCAACGGCACCGAAGACGTGCTGGCCATGCTGCGCGCGCAGGGCTTCGGCATCACTTCCGGCGGCGGCGAGACCGCCGACGTCGGCGACCTCACGCCTACCTTGACCGTGGACTCCACCGCGACCGCGATCCTGTCGCGCGCCGAAGTCGTGGACGCCGCGCGCGTCGTGCCCGGCCTCGTGATCGTCGGCATCGCCTCGCACGGACGAGCCACCTACGAGACCGCCGAGAACAGCGGCATCGGGTCCAACGGCCTGACCAGCGCCCGCCACGAGCTCCTCTCCAAGTACTACGCCGAGAAGTATCCCGAGACCTACGACAAAGCCACCCCGGCGGACCTCGCCTATTGCGGCCCGCACCGGCTGACGGACGCCCTGCCCGGCTCGACCCTCACCGTCGGGCAGGCCCTGCTTTCCCCGACCCGCACCTACGCCCCGTATGCCCTCCGCCTGCTTCAGGCCTTGGGTAATCAGCGGGTCAAAGGCTTGGTCCACTGCTCCGGCGGGGGCCAGACCAAGTGCCGACGTTTCGGCACCAAGGTCCATTTCATCAAGGACAACCTGTTCCCCACCCCCCCGATTTTCGCGGAAATCGCCCGGGTCAGTGGCACGGAACCCAAGGAAATGCACCAGGTTTACAATATGGGGCACCGCTTGGAGGTCTTCCTGGAGGCCCAAGACGCCGAGGCCGCCCTGCGGATCGCCGCCGAGCTCGGCTTAGACGCCCGCATCATCGGACGGACCGAAGCCTCGACACGCCCGGACGGAGCCAACCACGTCACCATCATCAAGGACGGCCAGACCTTGGCCTACGCCTGAACTCCCCCGGAGGGGAAAGAAGTCTCGGGTGGTCGGGCAGACAGGACTTGAACCTGCAACACCCTGCTCCCAAAGCAGGGACTCTACCAATTGAGATACTGCCCGGTACCCGAGAAAACAGTATGATTTTGTGTTGCCGTCCCTGTCAAACCGCTAATCTCAACCTGTTCTAACCCGCAAAACACCTCCACACATGGAAAACGACAGCATCTCCTCCTCCTCTTCCGAATCCAAGCTCCCGCTCATCGTGGGTATCCTCGGTTTCGCCCTCGGCGCCGCCGGCCTCGTGCTCGGCATCAAGGCCAAGGGTGCCGCCCAGCTCGCCAGCGACGAAGCCGCTCTCGCCAAGACTCAGGTCTCTGAGCTCGGTGCTCAGCTCGCCAGCAAGGCCAGCGCCGACGCCGTCGCCAACCTCCAGGCCGACCTCGCCGCCACCAAGGAACAGACCGCGAAGAACGAAGCCGAATTCGCCGCCGCCATCGTCGCCCTCCAGAAGGTCGCCGCTGCTCCGAAGTCCACTAGCTCCGGTAAGTCCGCCTCCCCGGCCGGCCCCGGCGAATACGTCGTCGCGAAGGGCGACAATCTCGGCAGCATCGCCAAGAAGAACGGCATCTCTCTCAAGGCCATCCAGGACCTGAATCCGGGCGTCAACCCGAACCGTCTGCAGATCGGCCAGAAGCTGAAGGTCAAGTAAGCCAAGCATGTCGGCGCCCTCTCGCTGGTCCGTCCGGCACGAAGAGCTCCACGCCGACTGCAGGGTTTTCCGGGTTTTCAAAGAACACTGTCATCACCCTCTCGATCATCGGGAGGGTGATTTCTTTGTGCTCCGTTCCCGCGACTGGGTGCTCGCGCTCCCGGTCACCGACGACGGTCGTCTCGTGATGGTGCGGCAATATCGCTTCGGCACGCGCGACCTCTCCACCGAAGCGCCCGGCGGCATCATGGAAGCCGGCGAGGATCCGCGCGTGACCGCCGCCCGCGAGACCGAGGAGGAGACGGGCTTCACCGGCGGCCGCGCCCGCCTGCTCGGAACGTGCGCACCCAACCCCGCCATCCAGGCCAACCGCTGCCACTTCGTGTTGCTCGAAGGCGTGCGCCCCACGGGCCGCCGCGCGCCCGACGAACACGAGGAAATCCAAGTCCTCGCCCTCCCGCCCAAGGACGCCCTCGCCGCGGCGCTCGCCAATCCGGCGCAGCATTCGCTCGCCCTCCTCGCACTGTATCGTCTTCGTGACGAGCGCCCCGACCTCTTCTCATGACCACTCCTACCCGCATCAAGCACAAGGGCCGTGAGGCCGATCCCGTCCTCGTCGTCGGCTCCGTCGCCTACGACAGCATCATCACGCCGCACGACAAGGGCGACCGCATCCTCGGCGGCAGCGCGGCCTACGCGTGCCTCGCGGCGAGCTACTTCGCGCCGCCCCGCATCGTGGGCGTCGTCGGCCATGACTTCCGCGACCGCGACCGCAACAAGCTCGCCAAGCGCGGCATCGACCTCGACGGCCTGCTGACCGACTCCTCCGGCCGGACCTTCTCCTGGCGCGGACGTTATCATGAGAACTACAATCGCCGCGACACCGAGGACCTGCAGCTCAACGTCTTCGAGCACTTCAAGCCGCGCCTGCCCGAGGCGCACCTCTCGACGCCGTTCGTGATGCTCGGCAATATCCGGCCCGACCTGCAACTCGACGTGCTCAACCAGCTCGCGAACCCGCGCTTCGTGCTGGCCGACACCATCGACATCTGGATCGAGACGCAGCGGGACAAGCTCGGCGAAGTCATGCGCCGCGCCGACCTCCTGGTCGTCAACGACACCGAGTCCGCCAAGCTGACGGGCGAAAGCAACGTGATCGTCGCCGGCCGCGAACTGCGCAAACACGGCTGCAAGACCGTCATCATCAAGAAAGGCGAGCACGGCGCCGTCCTCTTCCATGAAGAAGGCCTGTTCGCCCTGCCCGCCTACCCGGTGACCGAACTCCGGGATCCCACCGGCGCCGGCGACAGCTTCGCGGGCGCGCTCCTCGGCTACCTCGCCGCGACGGGCGCCACCGATTTCGCCACGCTGAAGCAGGCCATGGTCTACGGCACCGCCGTCGCCAGCCTGACCGTCGAAGCCTTCTCGACCGACCGTCTGGCCAAGGCCGGCTGCCGCGAGATCCGCGCGCGTCGCAAGGAACTGCTGAAGCTGATCAAGGCCTAACCGCGGGGGCGGCCGAGCATCCGCCACAGCACGAAGAGCAGGACTCCCGAGAAGACCAGGTCGCCCAGCACGAGCGGCCAGAGCTTCGGGAGTTTCTGCGCGAAAAGGCCGTAGCCGAGCGCGACGGCCTGCAGCACGACGAGGATGGCCAGAGCCGGGACGAAGCGGCGGAGCTTGGCCAGCGGATCGGGAGCGCTCATGCGAAATAGCGACGATGGGCTTCGGCCAGGCCGAGCAAGGTGAGGTGCGGCTCGTGCGAGACGCGGTCGCGCCACGAGGCCGGGAGGTAGACGGCGGCACCGCCGGTCACGATGACCTTGGGCATCGGCGAACCTTGGCGGACGAGCTCGGCGCAGACGCCGTCGAGCAGCGCGCCGATCATGCCGGCGAAGCCGAGGGCGCAGCCCGCGCGCATGGCGTCGACGGTCGACTTGCCGATGGCAGGCCCGCCGAGGAGCGACGTCGGGTCGAGCGCCGGCAAGAGCGCGGTACGCTCATGCAGGTAACGTGTCATCACCCCGAGCCCCGGGGCGATGATGCCGCCGGCGTAACCGCGTTCGGTGAGGATATCGACCGTGGTGGCCGTGCCCATGCCGACGATGACGGCCGGCGCGCCGGCGACGACCTGGGCGCCGACGCAATCCGCGAGGCGGTCCTGGCCGACTTCCGCCGGCGTCGGGTAATCGAAACCCAGTCCCTTCACGGTGTCGTGACGGAGATGGTAGCAAGGGCGGCCGCAGCTCAGCAACGTAGGCTGGAGGACCGCGGTCGCGGCCGGTACGACGCTGGCGAAAGCGATGCCCTCCGAAGGATGCGCCGCGAGGAGGGCCGTCAGCGCGACGGTGTCGAGCGAGGCGGTCGGGACTTCGCCGTGGGCCAGGACCTGGCGACCGTCGACGACGCCCCAGTGCGCGTGCGTGTTGCCGACATCGAGACAGAAGAGAGCCACAGGGAGAAAGTGTCGGGCGGGCGAGCCGGCGCAAGCGTCAGGGTTTGCGCAAGGTGACCTCGCCGGAAGAGACGATCGTCCGGCGGCCCCCGCCGGTACGCAGGATGAGCGACCCCTCGTCGTCGATGCCGTCGACGACGCCCGCGACGGGGTCGCCCCGGAGGCCGACGCGGACGGACTTGCCGGCGAGGACGTCGTGGTGGCTCCAAAGTTTGCGGAAAGAACGGGACCAGTTGCCTTCTTCGAACTGCTCCCAGGCGCGGAAGAGCGCGGCGATGACCCCCGCGGCCTCGCGGTTGAGGTCGAGCGGGGCGCCGAGCGCGGCCTCGAGGGAACCGGCCGTCGCCCGCAGCTCGGCGGGGAAATCCTTCGGGGCGCCGGTCAGATTGAGGCCGACGCCGAAGACGAGCTCGCGGACCGAATCGGCGTCGAGGCGGGCTTCCGTGAGCATGCCCGCGACCTTGCGTCCGTCGGGCGACTGCAGGTCGTTGGGCCACTTGAGCCCGAGCTTCAGCCCCAGCGTCTTCTCGACGTGCGCGCAGAGGGCGAGGCCCATCCAGAGCGTGAACGGCTTGAGCCTTTCGGGCGGGATGAAGGGACGGAAGGCGAGCGAGAGGTAGAGGTTGCCGGAGGGCGCGCTGTGCCACTTGCGCCCGAGCCGTCCGCGCCCGGCCTTCTGCGTGCGGGCGAAGACCGCGAACGGCGCTTCCTGGCCGACGGCGAGACGACGCTCCGCTTCGGAGTTCGTGCTGTCGACCTCGGCGAGGAACTCGACTTTCGGCGCGACCTTCAGCAAGCGGAGATGCGCGTCGAGCAAGGCCGGATCGAGATGGCGCGGCACGGAGCGCAGCGCGTAGCCCTTGCGCGTCGAGGCGCTGAAGACGTAACCCGAGGCACGCAAGCGCTCGAGGCGGCTCCAGATCGCCACGCGGGAGACACCAAGCTCCTTCGCGAGACGGTCGCCGCTGACCGGTTCGCCGTCCGCTTCGAGGAAAGCCAGGAGGATGCTGCTGTCGAGGTCGGCCATGACTTCAGAGCCAGTCGAGGCCGAGGTCGCACCACGGCGCCGCGTGGGTGAGCGCGCCGCTCGAGACGAAGTCGGGCGCGAGCGCGCCGATCTGCGGCAAGGAGTCCAGGCTCACGCCGCCGCT
>JBKCKE010000130.1:0-3727 GCA_046301395.1 Verrucomicrobiota bacterium
CCGAAGGTCTTCATGGGATGACCGAAGCCTTGGGCGATCGCCATGAGCAGTCGGTTGTGCGGCTCCTTCTTGAACTTCACCGCGCGACCGGTCTTGAAGCCGAGGCCACCGCCGATGAGCACCCAGGGGATGTCCTCGAGCGTGTGGCTGTTGCCCTTCCCGAGCTCGTTGGTCCAGACGATGGTGGTATTGTCCAGCATGTTGCCCTTGCCGTCCGGTTCCGGGGTCTCCTGCAGGCGCTTCGCGAGGTGGGCGATCTGCTCGGCGAACCAGGTGTTGATCTTGGTGAGCTTCTCGACCGAGCCGGTATTGAGGTCCGGGTCGTGCGAGAGCGCATGGTGGCCTTCGTCGATGCCGATCCACTTCATGCGGGCGCCACCCACGGAATTGGTGAACTGGAAAGTCGAGACGCGCGCCATGTCGTTCTGGAAGGCGCTGATGAGGAGTTCGGTCTGCAGGCGCGTGATCTGCGGGATGCTGTCGTTCTCGAGCGGCACGCCGGGCTCCGGCGGATGCGGCACCTTGAGGGCCGCCTGCGACTGGCTTTCCTTGAGGCCACGCTCGAGCTCGCGCAGGGCGGTCGCATGCTGGTCGAGCAGCGCGCGATCGCCTTTGTCCACGGCGTTGGAGACCTTGGCGATGTCGTCCTTCAGGCCGTCGAGGACGGAGCCGAGGTTCTCGCCTTCCTTCATCGACCCATAGAGCTTGTCGAAGAGTTCATAAGGGCTGGAGACGGGCGCGACGGGCTGATTGGCGCCGGCATAGCTCCAGCGCGTCCAAGGGTCGGCACGGTTGCCGACAGCGACGCCGATCTCGAGGGAACCCAGGCGGGTCTTGGTCTGCGGGTTCGCCTGCAGGTAGGTACGTAGCGCCTGGTCGATGGAGGGACCGCTGGCCCAGCCGGCGGGAGCACCGCCCCCACCCATGATGTTGCCGGGGAAGAGCTCGATACCGGTGAGCAGGCAACTCATGCCGCGCATGTGCGAATCGCCATCGCCGCGGACGCGGTTGTTGACGCCCTTGAGCGTGAGCAGCTTGTCCTTGAAGGGCTCGAAGGGCTTCATGATCGCCTTGAGCCGGAAGTCCGCGCCTTCCTCGTCGGGCCAGAAGGCGGGCGGGACGATGCCGTTGGGCGAGAAGACGAAGATGACGCGCTGACGGCGGCCGGAGGCCGGCTCGGCGGCGCCGAGCGTGGCGAGACCGCCGAGGAGCGGCAGGGCGGCGGCCGAAAGGCCGAGGCGACGGAGGAATTCGCGACGATGTTGGAGGGTCATGGGCTTAGCGGGCGGAAGGGGCGGCGGGGGCGGTGACGGTCGGACGCAGCGCGGCGACGACCGCGACCTCGACGGCGAGGTTGCGGACGTGGAAGCCGTCGGCGCGGAACTTCTCGGTCAGCTGGCCGACGAGTTCGGGCGAATAGGCGGCCGGGGGCTGCTTCACGAGCGAGTGGAAGAGATTACGCACGAAGCCGGCCTGACCGGCCTGGCTCTCCGCGGCATGGACGCCCACGTCGCGCGCGCCGGTGAGCCTGAGCACGCTGCCGTCGGCGGCGACGTACTCGGAAACCGGGTCGACGGGCTTCTGGTTGTCGGTAGCACGCACGCGGCCGACGGCGTCGAAGCGCTCGAAGCTGAAGCCGAGCGGATTGATGGTGACGTGGCACGACATGCACGCGGGCTTGGAGGTCAGTTCGGTGACCTTCTCACGCATGGTGAACGAGGGGTCGAACTTGTCGTCCATGAAGGCGATGGCCATGGGCGGCGGCTTGAGCATGCGCCCGAGGATGTTGCGCGTCACGAAGACGCCGCGATGGATCGGGGAGGTGGACTTGGTGTACGAGAAGGTCGCGAGCAGGTAGGGGTGCGTCAGCACGCCGGCGCGCTGGTCGGCGTCCATCTTCACCGGCTGGAAGCCGTCGCCAGGCGCGACCTGCTGGCCGTAGAACTTCGCGAGGCGCTGGTTCATCAGGATGGTGTCACCAAGGAGGAGCTGACGGTAGTCCGACTTCTCCGACCAAACGATGTTCTCGGTGAAGAGGTCGAGCGAGGTGCGCAGGTCCATGACCACGCCTTGGTCGAAGCCGGGATATTCCTTCTGGTCCTTGGCGATCTCGGCGCCTTCTTCGACATGAAGCCAGTCGTGGAGGAAGTCGCGGAGCTTCGCCTTGGCCCGCGGGTCCTTCATCATGCGTTGGGCGTGCTGGCGGACCTGGGCTTCGGTCTTCAGCTGGCCGGCGGCGGCGGCCTTCAGCAGCGGCGCGTCCGGGACGGAATCCCAGAGCGCCAGGGCGAGGCGCGAGGCGACGGCGTAGTCATCCTGCGGACCGATGCCGGGATAGAGGAACGCGGGGTTGGAGAGCGTGAAGATGAAGGCGCGCTTGGCGGCGACCTCCGGGGCGACGTCGCCGGCGTAGATCGCGGCGAGGTCGGCCTTCTGCTCGTCGGTCAGCGGACGACGGTAGGCGAGCTGGGCGAAGCGCAGCGAGAAGGCCCTGAGCTTCTCCGCGCGATCCGGGGCGTCGGCCTTGGTGCCGGCGAGGCCGAACACGCCCGGGCCGATCATCGCGGAGACCTGCAGCGCGCCCTTGGCGACGGCCTCGGTCCACTCGCGCGAGACGGAAGAACCGCGCTCATAGCCGATGCTGCCGTCATCGGGCGGCAACGGCACGGAGACGACGTTGACGTGAGAAGACCAGGACGGCGAAAGGTGCGCGCGCGGGACCACGGTCCAATCGCCGCCGGGCGGACGCCACTCGAGCTTCAGGCCGGCGGTCTTATCCTTGAACTTGAAGAACTCGACCTTGATCGGGTAGCTGCGGCCGCCGAGCAGGAAGACGGAGGCATGCGCCGAGCGCGACATCCCGGAACTCACCCAGAGGTCGATGAGGGCGTTCTTCTCGTTGCCGCCTTCCGGCGGGTTCACGTAGAAGCGGACGCCGTTGGGCGAGGTGACGCGGAACTCGTATTCGCCGGTATCGGGCGCGAGCACGGAGCCGGTCCAGTTGATGCTGAACTGCGCGGCATACGTGCCCTGCTCCGGCGCGTCAGCGCCGAAGTCGAAGTCGATGACCGGATCGACCTGCTTCTTGAAGGTGACCTCCGGCCGGTTGCGGTCCGGCTTCTTGGGGTCGCGTTCCGGACGCTCGCGATAGACGGCCGCCAACCCGCCCGACTCGGTCGTGCCGGAGGCGCCGCGGAGCGACCCGAGCAGGTCGGCGATGCTCTCGCGGTACTGGCGGACGGTGAGGTGGGCGAGCTCGATGCGCGGCGGGTGGTTCCGCGCGCGGGCCTCGGCGGAGTAGAAGGCCTGATGGATGTGTTCGGCGGCGGCGGTGGCGTCGGCCATCGACAGGGTGCCGGGGTCGTCTTCAGGCATCTCGCGGGCGATGTACTTGGCCAAGGCGGCGACCGACTTCTCGCCGACAAGGGGTTCGTCCGACTTGCCGGCGACGCCTTCGCCCACCGGACCGTGACAGCTCATGCAATCCTGACGGTAGACGGCTTCGCCCGCCCGGGGCGCGGCCAGGTTCTTCTTGTAGTAGCGCTGGCCTTGACGACCGGCGAAGGCGAGGACGGCCACGCCGACGACGGCGAGCCCGACCTTGATGGACCGGGAAGTGGGCATGGGGTTACGACCCCCTAGGACAACCGATAGTTCCCCTAAATCAAGCCCGCCTCACCGAAACTGAACCACCCTTTGCCCGCCGGATCGGCCTCCGGGCGGCCCA
>JBKCKE010000131.1:0-2634 GCA_046301395.1 Verrucomicrobiota bacterium
GAATTGGGGTGGGCAGGACGCCATCTCGGGGCTTAAGTCTCCGCATGCGCACCCCCGCACTCCTGACCGCCTGCCTGCTGGCGGCCTTCGCCTCCGCCGCCCCTCAGAAGGTCGAGATGGCTGGTTACCTCCTCGTTCCGACCGAGCGCGTGCCGGAGACCTACGATGCCGGCTTCTCAATCTACGCCGCCGCCTGGCCGCTGTTGAACCAATACCCCGGCCACCGTTTCCAGACCGGCCTCTTCGGCACTTGGATGCATCCGCAGTATCCTAAGGACGAGAAACCCAAGGATCTGTATAATGACATCGAAGGCGGTCTCGGCTGGTGGCGTGACACGCGCTTCCCGACCACGACGCCGAAGTTCATCATGGGTGGCGTCGGCGTGAACTTCTACGACATCGCCAACGGACCGGGCTACGGACGAGGCACCTGGGAAGATCCGCGTGGGCTCTACGGCGTCGCGCAGCTCACGCCTTGGTTGCTGTTCCCGCTCGACGGCCTGAATCTGAAGCAGGGTGTCAACGGCGAGCTCTTCGGCTACGGTTACCTGCCGATGCCGTTCGCCCAGGCCAAGACGAAGACCGAAGGCAAGGACGTCCCCACGGGCGCCAACTGCTGGACGCTCTTCCTGAATTCCGCGAACTTCAAGGGCCCGGTCTGTTTCTTCACGCCGAACTTCTGGGCGCGCGCGGCCCTGCGTAATCCGGCCGTCGCCGGGCAGATGCTGGATACCCGCGGCTCCGACCCGAACAAGCATTTTCAGATGGAGACCCAGTATGTCCCCGCCGCGCAGGCGGTGGATGACAAGGGGGAGACCTATGCGCGTGTCGCCCCCACGTCTTTCCCGGTCGGCGCTGACGGCACCACGGTCGTGCTGCATCGGCTCACCTCGTACGATCGCCGCGCGCTCTATGACGGCGTGAAGGCCTGGTTCGACGGCGGCCCGGTGGCGACGGGGGCGATCAATCCGGCGGGTGCTTTCGTCCAGAACTTCAAGAACAACGGCGGCTCGACGTGGAGCATCTACAAGCAGGGCACCAAGCGGGAGGCCAAGCCCGGGCTCGCTTGGAAATCCTTCGCTACGCCGCACTCGCCGGATCCGATGACCTATGGCTACAAGTGGGACGACCAACTCGTCTCGCGCAGCACGCCTGGTCTCGTGACGCTGCCGCAGTACTATCGCTTCGGCACGGGCGGCAAGAATGGGCAGTGGACGCCGGTGAAGTCCGCCGAGGTGCCGGCCACGACGGGCCTTGCACAGATGAGTTTCGAGCCCCCGGTGGAGAAGCCGCAGGCGCCGCGCGAGACCCAGCCGGGTGAGCAGACGACCTGGAAGGTGCCCGGTCCCAAGGCCGGACCGTTCCAGGCCCTCCTCGGCGACGGCAGCATCGTGACTTATTATTGGTACCGCTTCGCCGATCAGCCCGCCATCCTCAACGCCGACCTGACGCCGGCCGAGCGCGAGGCCCTGCAGGTCAAGGTCGAGAAGCTGCACCGCACTTGGACCAAGGATCGCGACTACCTCGCGCCGCCCACCGTCGGTAAGCTCGCCGCGCTCGACCCTGCGCAGGTCCTCACGCCGCCGAAGGGGCTCGAGATCGGCTACGTGCCTATC
Source organism: Verrucomicrobiota bacterium (assembly GCA_046301395.1). Taxonomy (GTDB): domain Bacteria; phylum Verrucomicrobiota; class Verrucomicrobiia; order Opitutales; family UBA953; genus UBA953. Next base: position 1,617 of record JBKCKE010000131.1, read on the forward strand.
GCCACGCGGCAGGAACTCGCCCCGGCGAAGAAGTAAGCCGGCTCAGCGCCGGTCGATATCCTTGGCCTCGATCGGCTCGACGTGCGCGAGGTGATCGGGGTTCTTCTTGCCCGTGAGCACCTTGACGAGGCACCACACGAACAGCGTAGTCACCGCGCCCACGGAGATGAGCATGAAGAGGAGTCCGGCGGTAGTCATGGTCGTAAAGTCGGAGGCTTAGCGGGCGTCCCAGCGTTTGCCCGCTCGTTGGATCAGCAGCGCCGAGAAGGCCGCGAAGAGCAGCAGGAAGAAGGCCGTTAGGCGGGCGACGCCGCTGGCGGGGTGGTCGGGGCCGCCAACGAGGTCGAGGATCGGGTCGGTCGGCGCGAAGACCGGGGCGCTGAACGACAGGTTCCAGCCGGCGACGTTCTTGAGTACGAACATCAGGAAGATGACGGTCAGGAAGGCGGGCGAGACCCAGCGGAGGATGAACTTGAAGACCCGGGGAATGCGAATCTCCGCGCCCTGGTGGGCTTCGGTCCAGCCGCGCTCGGTGCCGAACGCCAGGTTGAAGACGTAGATAAGGATCGTGCCTTGGAGGAAGATGCCGATGTCACCGATCCAGAAGTCCACCGTCGAGAGCGCCTTCAGGCCTTCGCTGAAGTAGACGACGAGCGTGCAGCCGACCGCGGTGATGAGGCCGAGCAACGTGACTGATCCCCAGCGGTCGAGGCCGAGGCCTTCCTCGAGGAACGCGATGCCGGGTTGCAGCATCGAGAGCGAGGACGTCACCGCGGCGATGAAGAGCAGGGTGAAAAACAGGCCTCCGAAGAGGTGACCGTAGGGCATGCCGGCGAAGACCTGCGGCAGGACGTTGAAGCCGAGGGCGAAGGTGCCGCCGGCGACGGCCGAGGCGCCGAGGAAGGCGAAGGCGGCCGGCACGGTGATCATGCCGCCGAGGCCGACTTCGCAGAACTCGTTGGCGGCGGTGGCGGTGAGGCCGCTCAGCACCACGTCGTCGTTCTTCTTGAGGTAGCTG
>JBKCKE010000132.1:0-2204 GCA_046301395.1 Verrucomicrobiota bacterium
ACCGCAAGGAGATGAAGTCGAAGCTCGCCAGCCTCCTCCGCGCCCTCGCCCACCGTAAGGTCAAGGTGAAGGCCGTGAAGAGCCGCGCCTGAGCGCGACCGCCGCGGAGATGACGCCCGAAGAGACGCTCCGCTGGCTGACGGGACTACGTAACCTGGGTTCGCGCCTCGGCGTGGACCGCATGTGCCTGCTCTCCGCTCGTCTCGGCAACCCCGAGCGCACCGCGCCTTGCTTCCATGTCGCCGGCACCAACGGCAAGGGCTCCGTCTGCGCGATGATCGAAGCGATCCAGCGAGCGCAGGGCCGCCGCGTCGGTCTCTACACCAGCCCGCACCTCGTCGCCATCGGCGAGCGCATCCAGGTCGACCGCGCGCCGCTCTCCGACGCCGCGGTCGTCGCCCACGCCGAGGCGCTGCGCCCTCATTACGAAGCCATCCGCACCGAAGACCCGGAAGCCGCGCCGACGTTCTTCGAACTGATCACGGCGGCGGCGTTCGTCGAGTTCGCCGCGCGCCGCGTCGACGTGACCGTGCTCGAGACCGGACTCGGCGGTCGGCTCGACGCCACCAATATCTGCGCGCCGGAAGTCTGCGTGATCACGTCGATCGGCCTCGACCACCAGGAATACCTCGGACCGACCCACGCGGCCATCGCCGGCGAGAAGGCGGGCATCATCAAGCCGGGCGTCCCGTGCGTCGTCGGCGACGTCCCGCCCGAAGCCGAAGCGGTCATCGTCGCCCGCGCCCAAGCCGTCGGTGCGCCGCTCACTTTCGTCCGCGACCGATTCCCGCAAGGGCTGCCGGAAGTCAGCCTGCCGGGCGAACACCAGCGTCGTAACGCCGGCGCGGCCCTGCTCGCGTGCGAACTCGCGACGCGCCTGCCCATCGACGACACCAAGGCCCGCGCGGCCCTGCTGACGGTCGAGTGGGCCGGCCGTTGGCAGTCGCACCGTCTTGCCGACGGCCGCCGCCTGATCGTCGACGGCTCGCATAACGAAGAGGGCGCCCGCGTCGTCGAGCCGCTCCTCGCCTCGCTGGCCTCGCCGACCATCATCGTCGGCGCGCTCGGCAGCGAACGCGCCCGCCCGCTCGTCGAGGTCGCCGCGCGCCACGCCGCCACGCTCGTGCTCGTGCGTCCGGACAACGAGCGCGCCTGCTCGGTCGATGAACTCGCCGCCCTGGTGCCCGCTGGATTCCGCGGCGAGCTCCGGCGCGCGTCCGTCGCCGAACTCTTTCCGTCGCCCGCGACCTGCGCCGCTCCTGGCGAGACGCTTGTCGTCCTCGGCTCGCTCTATCTCGTCGGCGAAGTCCTCGCGCGCCTGCGCGGCCAAGGGCTGCCCGACGCCTGGCAGGATCGCCTGCCGCCCGTCCGATGACCGACTATTCCTTCGTCCCTCCGAGCAGCACCACGCCGAAGGTGGATCCGGCCGAGTTGCCGAAGTGGCTAATCGAGGAGGACGGCGACTACATGGTCTTCGACAAGCCGGGTTGGCTCGTGTGCCACCCGTCGAAGGACGGCCCGTGGTCCTCGCTCGTCGGCGCGGTCAAGGAATGGAAGCAGATGGACGTCTCGCACCTCGTCAGCCGCCTCGACCGCGAGACCAGCGGCGTCATCCTCATCGCCAAGCATTACGACGCCGCCTCCGCCGCGCAGACCGCGATGGAACGCCGCATGGTGCTCAAGACCTACTACGCGCTGCTCAAGGGAGAACTCAAGGAGCCCGTCATGGTCGACCAGCCGCTCGGCCCAGACGAGACCAGTCAGGTCGTGGTGAAGACCGCCGTCCGCGAAGGACCGGGCACCTTGCCCGCCGCGACGTTCTTCGAGCCGGTACTGGTGCGCAATGGCTACACGCTCGCGCGCGTGCAGCCGCACACCGGCCGCAAGCATCAGATCCGGGCCCACGCCTTCTGGCTCGGACTGCCGGTGATCGGCGACAAACTTTACGGCGGCGACGATTCGCTCTACATGGAATTCGTCGCGCACGGCTGGACCAAGCGTCTCGGCGCCGCGCTCGAGATGGGCCGCCAGGCTTTGCACGCCGCGAAGCTAGAGTTTCGTTTCCCGCCTCGTATCACGCGGACTTTCACGGCGCCGCTGGCGCCGGATATGCGGGAGTTCGTGGTGAAGAAGATGGGGTTCAGCGAAGCTGAACTGGATGCGGCGCTGGCGGCATAGCCGCCAAGGCCGTGCAAAGGTGCAAC
>JBKCKE010000133.1:0-9870 GCA_046301395.1 Verrucomicrobiota bacterium
GCGGAAGACGGCGCGCACGTGCGCGTGATCCTCGAAGCGCCCGGCGGCTTCGAAGTCCCGGTGCCCGAAGGTTGGAAGCTGCGCAAGGTGATCGGGAAAGGCAAAGGCCAGCCCGCCGCGTCCGTCCTCGTCCGCAAGGCCGCGGAGTGATCAGTCGCCGACGGGTCGGTGCTTCGCCCAGGCCCGTAGCTGCGCGAGCATGAGCGCGCCGCCGACGAGCGCCGCGGCTTCGACGCGCAGGATGCGGTCGCCGAGATGCGCGAACCCGAAGCCCGCGGCACGGAGCGTCGCGCGTTCCGCTTCCGCGAAGCCGCGTTCCGGTCCGAGCGCGAGCACCGCCGTTTGCGCCGGCGTGGAAAGTTCCGGCGCGCCGGTCGCTTCGTACGGATCGAGCGCGACCTTCCACGCGTCGGCCGCGACGCGCGCGATGGCTTCCGCGAGCGAACCGACGCGCGTCACTTCGGGCACGAGCGTAGAGCAGGCCTGTTCGGTTCCCTTGAGGACATGCTCGCGCCATTCGCCGTCTTTCCAGAGCGAGCTCGTGAGGTAGCCCGGGTCGCCTTTCGCCGACTCGAAGAAAATGATGCGCGCCGCGCCGAGGCTCGCGAGGTCGTGCAGGACTTTCTTCGCGGTCTGCGGACGCGGGAGCCCGACGAGCACCGTGAGGGGCAGGCGCGCCTGTGGAGATTTTTCCCAGGCGACGGAGAACGTGAGCTTCGGCGTGAACGCGGTGATCGTCGCGATGCCACGCAGTCCGTTCTCGACGCCGACGTGGAACGAACCGCCGACGGCGAGTCCGACCGTCTCGCGCAGGTGGCGGGCGCGCGCGTCATCGGACGGGAGTCCGGTCGCCGCTTCGTGGGGGGTTATCAGCACCAAGTTCACTTCTTCTAAAGTGAGCCGGCGACCTCGACTGGCGAGAGGGAAGGGCGCTAACGCTTGCGCGCGACGACGACTCTTTCATGATGGGGCCATGGACCTTTCGGACTTCCGTAAAGAGTATGCCGCCCACGGGATCGACCGGCACGAGCTGCTCGAGGCGCCGTTGGCCCAGTTCAAGGCCTGGTTCGATCAGGCCAAGACCGCCGGCGTGGTGGAGCCCAATGCGATGGTCCTCTCGACCCACGGACTGGACGGCTTCCCGTCCTCCCGGACCGTCCTGCTCAAGGCTGCCGATGAGCGGGGGTTCTCTTTCTTTACCAACTACGACAGTAAGAAGGGGGCAGAGATCGCGGCCAACCCCCGCGTGACCCTGCTTTTCCCTTGGTTTGCCCTGGAACGGCAGATTCACATAACTGGCTCATTGGTAAAGACTTCCGATGAAGAGTCCGTCACCTATTTCGCCCGGCGACCCTATGGTAGCCAGCTGGGCGCCTTGGCGTCGGACCAGAGCGATATCATCGCCGACCGGTCCGTCCTCGAGGCGCGCCTAGCCGACCTGAAGGCCAAGCATGCCGAAGGTCAGGTCCCCCGGCCCCCGCACTGGGGTGGATATCGCCTGATTCCTCAGCATTTCGAGTTCTGGCAGGGCCGGACCAACCGTCTGCACGACCGTTTTGTTTATACCCTCAAGGGCGATAAATGGGAGATCGTGCGGCTGTCCCCCTGAGCCGGAGCGACGATTAGAAACTCTAATGACAGGGGTCTTGGCGGGCTTACTCTGGGTCAGGGGGGATGCGTAGGGTTGACCCCTGCCTATGGAATCATTCACCAATCCTCTTTCGCGTCTAAATGCGCTCTCTTTCCCTCATTGGTCTTTTCTCCCCGGCGCTTGTTTTCGCTAGTTCCGAAGGCGTGAACCCTTCCGCTCAGGACCTCTTCCATCTCGGCGGTCTCCCGATCTCGAACTCGATCTTCACCACCTGGCTGATCGCCGCCCTGATCATCATCGCGATCCGTCTGGCCGTCGGCACCCCCAAGCTCATCCCGGGCAAGGGACAAGGCGTCGTCGAAGGCATGGCGCAGGGCCTCCGCGATGCGCTCGAACCGATCGTCGGCAAGAAGATGATCGGTAAGACCTTCCCGCTGCTCTGCGGCTTCTTCGTCTTCATCCTGCTCATGAACTGGAGCGGCCTGCTCCCCGGAGTCGGCACGATCAAGTTCCAGCATGACGGCCACTGGCTTGACGCCATCCGCCCGGCCAACTCCGACCTCAACACCACGCTCGCGCTCTCCGTCCTGTCGTTCGTCGCCTGGACTTACTTCGTGCTGCGTTACGCCGGTTTCAAGGTCCTCGTCTTCGACCTCTTCGGCAACAAGGCCGACAAGAAGGAAGTCGGCATGCTCATGTGGGTGCTGCTCATCCCGATCTTCTTCGCCGTCGGCGGCATCGAAGTCGTCTCGATCGCCTTCCGCCTGATCTCCCTTTCCTTCCGTCTCTTCGGCAACGTCTTCGGCGGCGAGAACCTCATCCACGCCCTCTCCGATCCGTCGACCCTCGGCGCCGCTGCCACCTACGTCGTGCCCGCCATGGCCGGCCTGCTGGAAGTCCTCGTCGGCCTCATCCAGGCGTTCGTCTTCACGCTGCTCTCCGCCGTGTACATCGGCCTGATCTGCAACCACGAAGGCGGCCACGACGACGAGCACGCCCACTGACCTTTCGCTTTCGAGGCGCGTGACTTGCCGGGAATCCCCCGGCGGCGTGCTGAGGAAAAAACAAACACACAACACACATGATCATCGCTGAAATCACTGGTTCCCTCCCCGCCGCCGTCGGCTGCTTCGCCGCCGCCATCGGCGTAGGTCTCGTCGGTGCCAAGGCCGTCGAGTCCGTGGGTCGCAACCCCGACGCTTCCGGCAAGATCCTCGTCCAGTCGATCCTGGGCATGGCTCTCGCTGAAGCCGTCGCGTTCTACGCGATCTTCCTCGCGAAGTAATCGGTCTCGTGGCGCGGCCCCGCAAGGGGCCCGCCACTTCTCTTTCCCAGCGCTGATCCCAACCTCCCTTTCAAAGTCCTCACCATGACCTTCTTCTCCGCTCTTCTCGCCGCCGACGCCGCCAAGGCCGCGCCGCACGCCGCTCCGGCCGCCCCTGGCGCCGCCGAAGCCCACGGCCCCGTCGCCGACATCATGCACCTGTTCGGCAGCTTCGGCGTCGACCTCCCGCACCTGATCGTCCAGCTCGTCAACTTCTCGATCCTCGCCTTCGTCGTCTACCGCTTCGCCGTGAAGCCGGCCCTCGGCCAGATGGAAGAACGCAATCGCCTCATCGAGAAGGGCCTCGCCGACGCCCAGGCCGCCACGCAGCGACTCGCCGAAGCCCAGCAGGCTTCCGACGCCAAGCTCAACGCTGCTTCCGACGAAGCCGCCAAGATCCTCGCCGAAGCCCGTAACTCCGCCAAGGCCGCCGTCGAAGCCGCCAAGGCCGAAGCCCAGGCCGCCCAGACCGAAGTCATCGCCAAGGCCAAGGCCGCCATCGAAGCCGACCGCGTCAAGATGCTCGCCGAAGTCCGCGGCGAAGTCTCCCGTCTCGTCGTCGAGACCGCCTCCAAGGTGCTCGCCGAGAACCTCGACGACGCCACGCGCGGCCGCCTCAACGAGGCCGCCGTCAAGCAGCTCGCCCGCTAAGCCCTCCTTCTTCCGATGTCCGCCGCCTCCGTCCGAGCCGAAGCCAAGCGCCTCCTCGCCCTCTCTCTCGAGGGCGGAGCGGTCTCGTCCGACCGCGTGGGCGCCGTGCTCGCCGCGCTCGCGAAGTCCCGCCCGGCCCACACGCTCCGTCCGCTCCTCCGCGCCTACCTCGCCAACGTCCGCCGTGAGCTGACCCGTGGCGAAGCCCGCAGCGAACACGCCGGCCCCCTCGCCGCGGCCGACGCCGACGCGATTGCCGCCCATTTCTCCAAGGCCCTCGGCCGCACCGTCCGTCCCGTCGCCCGTCGCAACGACGCGCTCCTCGGCGGTTTCCGCGTGCGCGTCGGCGACGACGTCACCGACCTCTCCGCCTCGCTACGCCTGGCCACCCTCGCCAAGTCCCTTTCCTGAACTCCTCCCCCAACCTTAACCCGCTTTACTAAACACAATGAGCAACGCGATCGACCAGATCCAGAAAGCCATCGCCGGCCTTGATACCCGCGCCGGCAAGTCCAACGTCGGCACCATCGTCTCCCTCGCGGACGGCGTCGCCTCCATCGACGGCCTCTCGGGCGTCATGATGAACGAGATGATCGAACTCCCCGGAGGTCTCCAGGGCGTCGCCCTCAACCTCGCCGAAGACACCGTCGGCTGCGTCATCATGGGCGACATCTCCAGCCTCAAGGAAGGCATGGAAGCCAAGACCACCGGCCGCCTCCTCTCCATCCCCGTCGGCAAGGGCCTCCTCGGCCGCGTCGTCGACGCCCTCGGCAACCCGCTCGACGGCAAGGGTCCTATCGTCTCCAGCGAACGCTACCCGGTCGAGAAGATCGCCCCGGGCATCATCCCCCGTAAGTCCGTCGACCAGCCGATGCAGACCGGCATCATGGCCATCGACGCCATGATCCCGATCGGCCGCGGCCAGCGCGAGCTCATCATCGGTGACCGCGCCACGGGCAAGACCACCATCGCGATCGACACGATCATCAACCAGGCCAACGCCAACCGCGTCGGCCTCGCCTCGGGCGACGCCAACTTCCGCCCGGTGTACTCGATCTACGTCGCCATCGGCACGAAGAACTCCTCCATCGCCCGCACGATCGGCACCCTCGAGAAGGCCGGCGCCATGGAATTCACCGTCGTCGTCGCCGCCTCGGCCGCCGACAACGCCGCCAACCAGGTCTTCGCGCCTTTCTCCGGCACCGCCATCGGCGAGTGGTTCATGGAAAACGGCCAGGACGCGCTCATCGTCTACGATGACCTCTCCAAGCACGCCGCCGCCTACCGCCAGATCTCGCTCATCCTGAAGCGTCCGTCCGGCCGCGAAGCCTACCCGGGCGACGTGTTCTACCTCCACTCCCGCCTCCTCGAGCGCTCCGCTCGTCTCGCCGGTAAGGGCTCGCTCACCGCGCTGCCGATCATCGAGACGCAGGCCGGCGACGTGTCCGCGTACATCCCGACCAACGTGATCTCGATCACCGACGGCCAGGTGTTCCTCCAGACCGACCTCTTCAATCAGGGCATCCGCCCCGCCGTCTCCGTCGGTCTCTCCGTTTCGCGCGTCGGTTCCGCCGCGCAGATCAAGGCCTTCAAGCAGGTCGCCGGCAAGGTGAAGGGCGAGCTCGCCAACTACCGCGAACTCGCGGCGTTCGCGCAGTTCGGCTCCGACCTCGACGAGAAGACCAAGGCGATCCTCGACAAGGGCGACCGCTTCGTCGAACTCTTCAAGCAGCCCCCGACCGCCCCGAAGTCCGCCGAGATCCAGTGCGGCATCATCTGGGCGATGCAGAACGGCTTCTTCAACGACATGCCGGTGAAGTCCGTCCAGGCCGCCGCCGCTTCCCTCCAGGCCCACCTCGAGACCGCCAAGCCCGCCATCCTCGCCAAGATCCGCCTCGGCAACAAGATCGAGAAGGACGGCGAAGCCGAGCTGAAGTCCGCCTGCGAGACCTGGCGCCGCAGCTTCAAGGCCTGAGCCTCGGAGCTTCCCTCTTCCTAGCCACCGCCCCGCTCCATGCCCAAAGGACTCCGCGAGATCCGCAACCGAATCAAATCGGTCAAGAGCACCGGCCAGATCACCCGGGCCATGCAGCTCGTGGCTTCGTCGAAGATGAAGCGCGCCCAGGACGCCGCCCGCGCGGGCCGCGCCTACGCTGAGCTCCTCGGTGAGATCCTCGACACGGCCCAGGCCAAGGTCGGCGAATTCTCGCACCCGCTCCTCACCAAGCGCGACGTCAAGGTCCGCGGCATCCTCCTCGTCACGCCTGACAAGGGCATGGCCGGCGCCCTCAACGGCAACCTGATCCGCCTCGCCGCGGAGCAGAAGGACGCCGTCTTCGTCTGCATCGGCCGCAAGGGCGCCCAGGCGCTCGCGCGCTCGGGCCGCAAGGTCCTCGCCGACTTCCCCGTCACCGACCGCGCGGCCTTCAACGAAGTCCGCCCGGCCGCCGAGTACCTCCTCAAGGCCTTCACCGAAGGCACGGTCGACACCGTCGAGGTCCTCTTCGCCCACTTCAAGAACACGATGGTGCAGTCCCCGCGTGTCCAGCAGCTCCTGCCGGCCGACAGTCTGGTCAACCAGGCCCGCGAGTTCCGCGCCAAGCTCGGCCTGCCCGAGCCGAAGTTCGAGGAAGACGAACGCGACATGCTCTTCGAGCCGTCCGCCGCCGCGATCCTCGACCAGCTGCCGGCCCTCTTCTTCAAGCAGGCCGTCCATCAGGCCGTCCTCGAGTCCAAGGCCTCCGAGTTCAGCGCGCGCATGGTCGCCATGAAGGCCGCCACCGACAACGCCAAGAAGATCGGCGCCGCCCTCTCCCTTGAATACAACAAGGCCCGTCAGGCCGCGATCACCCAGGAAATCCTGGAGCTCACCGCCGGCGCCGCCGCCCAGTAATTTCCCCTCCCAACTTCTACAAATATCATGAGCACTAAAGGAACGATCACCCAGGTCCTCGGCGCCGTCGTCGACGTCCAATTCCCCGTCGACAAGGTCCCTGAGATCTACAACGCGATCCAGATCGACTATAAGGTCGAAGGCAAGGCCACCAAGCTGGTCCTCGAAGTCCAGCAGCACCTCGGCAACGGCCTCGTCCGCGCCGTGGCGATGACGACCACCGAAGGCCTCGTGCGCGGCGGCGAAGCCGTCGACACCGGCGCCCCGATCACCGTGCCCGTCGGCAACGGCGTCCTCGGCCGCATCTTCAACGTCACCGGCGACGCCGTCGACGAACGCGGACCGGTCGAGCACAGCAAGCGCTACCCGATCCACCGCCTGCCCCCGCCCCTCACCGAGCAGTCCACCTCCGCCGAACTCCTCGGCACCGGCATCAAGGTCATCGACCTGATCTGTCCCTTCGTGAAGGGCGGCAAGGTCGGCGCCTTCGGCGGCGCCGGCGTCGGCAAGACCGTCGTCATCATGGAGCTCATCAACAACATCGCGATGAAGCAGGGCGGTTTCTCCGTCTTCGCCGGCGTCGGCGAGCGCTCCCGTGAAGGCAATGACCTCTATCACGAAATGTCCGAAGCGGGCGTCATCGACCAGAAGGACCTCTCGAAGTCCAAGGTCGCCCTCGTGTACGGCCAGATGAACGAGCCGCCCGGCGCCCGTATGCGCGTCGCCCTGTCGGCCCTCGCGATGGCCGAATTCTTCCGCGACGAGCAGAACCGCGACGTGCTCCTCTTCGTCGACAATGTCTTCCGCTTCTCCCAGGCCGGTTCCGAAGTGTCCGCGCTCCTCGGTCGCTCGCCTTCCGCGGTGGGTTACCAGCCGACCCTCGCCTCCGAAATGGGCAACCTCCAGGAACGCATCACTTCCACCAAGAAGGGCTCGATCACGTCCTTCCAGGCGGTCTACGTCCCGGCGGACGACTTGACCGACCCGGCTCCGGCCAACACCTTCGCTCACCTTGACTCGACCGTCGTGCTCGAGCGCCGCATCGCCGAACTGGGCATCTACCCGGCCGTCGACCCGCTCGCTTCCACCTCGACCGCGCTCGCGCCCGAAGTCGTCGGCGATCGCCACTTCCGTGTCGCCCGCGGCGTGCAGGGCCTCCTGCAGCGCTACAAGGACCTCCAGGACATCATCGCGATCCTGGGCCTCGACGAACTGTCCCCCGAGGACAAGCTCGTCGTCTTCCGCGCCCGTAAGGTGCAGAAGTTCCTCTCCCAGCCGTTCCACGTCGCCGAAATCTTCACGGGCTCGCCCGGCAAGTACGTCGCCCTCGACGACACGCTGCGCGGCTTCGAGATGATCCTTTCCGGCGAGCTCGACCACGTGAACGAGAACGACTTCTACATGAAGGGCGGCATCGACGAGGTCCTCGCCGCTTCGGGTAAGTCCAAGTAATCCGACCCGATGTCCCTTAAGGTCGAAATCGTCACCCCTGACCGCCGCGCCTACGAAGGCACGGCGGACAAGGTGACCCTGCCCACCGCGTTGGGCAGCATCGGCATCCTGCCCGGCCACCAGCCTATCACCGCGGTCATCGCCGCCGGCGAAGTCATCCTGACGGTCGAAGGCAAGGTCACGCGCCTCGCCATCGACCAGGGTTTCGTCCGCGTCGTCTCCGACAAGGTCTCGGTCGTGACCGAAGCCGCCATCGACGAAGCGAAGATCGACCTGAAGGCCGTCGAGAACGCCGAAGCCCGCGCCCGTCAGGCCGTCGAGGCCGCCCGAAATCAGAAGGACGTCGACCCGGTCGAGGTCGCGAAGATGGAGCAGATCCTCCGCTTCGCCTTGGTGCAGCGTCTCGTGAAGAGCCGCACCTCGCAGGGAATGTCGGAGTAAGCTGCCGTTTTTCGGCTAAACACCGTCGCAAGCGGAACTTGCCCCACCTTCCACGGTGGGGCAAAGTTCCCTCGTGATTAAAGCTGCGATCACGGTCTCCCTCGTCGCCCAAGCCAAGGGCGGTCCGTTTGTCTATTGGGACGGCCTCGCTCCCGCCGCGGCTTCCGCCGCGAAGCTGGGTTTCGACGCGATCGAGGTCTTCGCCCCGTCCGCCGCTTCCATCGATCGCCCGGCGCTCCACGCCTTGCTGAAGCAGCACGGTCTCGCGGCGGCGGCCTTCGGCACCGGCGGCGGCTGGCTCGTTCATAAGTGGCACCTGACCCACGCCGACCCCGCGATCCGCTCCCAGGCCCGCGAGTTCATCCGCGCGATCATCGACGTGGGCGGCGAATTCAAGGCCCCCGCGATCATCGGCTCGATGCAGGGTAAGGCCGAAGGCGACGTCTCCCGCGAGCAGGCGCTAACTTGGCTCGCCGAAGCGCTCAGCGATCTCGGCGCCCACGCCGTCCGCTACGGCGTCCCGCTGCTCTACGAGCCGCTCAACCGCTACGAGACGAATCTCCTCAACCGCCAGCTCGATGCGGCGCAGTTCCTCGAAGCGCGCCAGATCGCGAACGTGAAGCTGCTCTGTGACCTGTTCCACATGAACATCGAGGAGGTCTCGAACGCGGCCACGCTCCGCGCCTGCGGACGACATGTCGGCCACGTCCACTTCGCCGACAGCAACCGCCAGGCGATCGGCTTCGGCCACACGGACGCCGCCTCGGTCATCGCCGCGCTCCAGGACATCGGCTTCACCGGCTATCTCTCCGGCGAGATTCTGCCGCTCCCCGACTCCGAAGCGGCCGCCGCGCAGACGATCAAGGCCATCCGCACCCACTTACCCCGCTAAGACCATGCTCAAGCACCAGCTCATCCATCCGAAGATCTCCGAAGTGCTCGCCCGCGCGGGCCACCACTCCGTGATCCTGATCGCCGACGGCAATTACCCGGTCTGGGGCAAGAAGGGCCCGAACGCCGAACTGGTCTCGCTCAATCTTTCGCCGGGTATCCCGACGGTCGCCCAAGTGCTGCGCGCGGTGCTCAGCGCCGTGCCCGTCGACGCCGTCAACACGATGGGCATCCCGCCCGATGACTCCTACGCGCAGAAGGGTGAGCCGCCCGTCTGGGACGAGTTCCGCCAGGAAGTGAAGGCCGCTGGCCTGAAGCTCGAACTGCAGCCGGTCCTGAAGTGGGATTTCTACAAGGCCGTCGAATCCGCCGACCACATCCTCACCATCCAGACCGGCGATCAAGCTCTCTGGGGCAACGTGCTCCTCACCGTCGGCTGCCGTACCGCCTGAACTTTCGCCCCATGAAGACCCGCCCCCTCGGTACGACCGGGATCGAACTCCCGATCCTCAGCTTCGGCGCCTCGTCGCTAGGTCAGGAATTCCGCAGCGTCGCCCTCGACGACGCCCTGAAGTCCGTCCAGGTCGCCCTCGACTGCGGCCTCAACTTCATCGACACGTCGCCCTT
>JBKCKE010000134.1:0-5487 GCA_046301395.1 Verrucomicrobiota bacterium
ACCCCCGCACCCGCGATTCGCGCATGCGCATCGCCCTCAAGCCAGCACGCCTTCTTCCCTCTCCTCTCCACATGAAGCTTATTTTCCTCTTCCTGGCCACCCTGCTGCTCGCGCCGTCGGCCGTGCTCCGGGCCGCCGAAGGACCCGCGCCGAAGCCGAACATCATCTTCATCCTGACGGACGACCAGGGCTACGGCGACCTAGGCCGACACGGACATCCGCTGCTCAAGACGCCGAATCTCGACGCGTTGCACGACCAGAGCGTGCGCTTCGAACAATTCTACGTGAGTCCGTCCTGCTCGCCGACGCGCGCGGCGCTCCTGACGGGCATGCACGAGTTCCGCAACGGCGTCACGCACACCACCCTGCCGAGAGAACACCTGAACAAGGACGCCGTCCTTCTGCCGCAGCTCCTGCGGTCCGCGGGCTATCGCACGGGCTTCGTCGGCAAGTGGCATCTGGGCGGCGAAGGCGACTATGCTCCGGAGAAGCGCGGGTTCGAATGGTCCTCCACCAATGTCGGCGGCCCGAACGTGCACTTCGACCCGGTCATGATCCGTAACCGCAAGCGCGAACCGCGGAAAGGCTACCGGGAGGACATCTTTTTCGACGAGGCCATGGCCTTCATCGATGAGCGCAAGGACGCCCCCTTCTTCTGCTATCTCGCCACCTATTCGCCCCATGCGCCGCTGGCCGCCCCCGCGGAGTTCGTGGCGCCGTTCCGAGGCAAGGTGGACGACGAGGAGGCCGCGTATCTCGGCATGGTCGCCAACCTCGACTACAACCTCGGACGGCTGATGCAGCATCTCCGGGAGCGTAAATTGGAGGACAACACCATCCTCGTCTTCATGAACGACAACGGCCAGACCCACGGCCTGGATGTCTTCAACGCCGGCATGAGGGGCAGCAAATGCACCATCTGGCAGGGCGGCTCGCGGGCCATCTCCCTCTGGAAATGGGCCGGGAAATGGCAGCCGCACACGGTGTCGAATCTGACGGCCCACCTGGACGTCCTCCCGACGCTCTGCGACCTCGCCGGGGCAGCCCTCCCGCCCCCGCTCGGCGCGAAGCTCGAAGGCTTCACGCTCCGGCCGCTGCTTGAGTCCGCGTCGCCGGTCAGTTGGCACGACGACCGCCTGCTCTTCCATCATGTCGGCCGCTGGCCCAGCGGCTTGGCGGCCGCGCATAAATATGCGATGGCCTCCGTGCAGACGGGCGACCTCCTCCTCGTGCGCAGCCGTCCGTGCGACGACCCAGCGTGCAAGCACTACACCAGCCAGTGCACCACCCTCCGCTCCGTCGAAGCGGGCGCCACCGCGGCGACCTACACCAAAGCCGACGCCCAGTTCCACTGGGGCGTCACGCCGCCCGGGCGCTGGTCGCTGTTCGACCTGAAGAAGGATCCGGTCTGCCGGAACGACCTCGCGACCGAACGGCCGGAGCTGACCGCCAAGCTCGCTGCGTCTTACGACCAGTGGTGGGACTCGCTCTACCCCACGATGATTCAACTCGGCGGCGACAAGGGTGAGCCCGAACCGCTCAGCAAGGGCCGCGTCAAAAAGCAGAAGTAAATCCTCGGAACAGACCATGAGACCTATCCTCGCCCTTCTCGCGGCCCTGCTGCTCGCCCCGCTAGTCGCCTGGCCGGCGGCCGACACGTCGCCGAAGCGCACGAAACCCAACATCATCTTCATCTACGCCGATGATTGGGGCTGGGGAGACTTGTCATGTCACGGCAACACCTGGCTGAAGACCCCGCGCCTCGACAAGCTGGCCAGCGAAGGCATCGACTTCCAGCAGTTCAATGTCTTGAGCCCGGTGTGCTCCCCCAGCCGAGCGGCGGCCATGACGGGGCGTTTCCCCGGTCGTTTCGGCATCAACACGGTCTTCGGCGTCACCAAGCCGCCGGAGATGCCCGACTGGCTGGACCCCCGGGCGCCCACGATCGCGCGGATGCTCAAGGCTGCGGGGTATCGCACCGGACACTTCGGCAAGTGGCATCTGGGCGAAGGCACGCCGACCATGGCGGACTATGGTTTTGACGACTCCGCCGTCTATCACGGGCCGGGGCCGAAAGTCGGGCCCTACGGAAATGATATTCCGAACCAGGCGATCAAGTTCATCGAGGCGAACAAAGACCGCCCGTTCTATGTCAACGTGTGGCTGCACGAAAGCCACCTGGCCCACAGCCCTTCGGCCAAGGCCATGGCGCAGTGGAAACATCTCGAGCCCAGGCAACAGGTCTACGCCGCGGTCATCACCGATGGCGACGATAAGGTCGGCCTGATCCTCGATGCGCTGGAGCGATGCGGCATCGCCCAGGACACGTTGGTAATCTTTTCCAGCGACAACGGCCCGGCGAAACCCAAGGCGAACGACCAAGGCGTCCCCGGGAAATATCGCGGCCACTACAACGTCGGCGAAACCGGCGGATTGCGCGGCCAGAAAACCAGCCTCTTCGAAGGCGGCGTCCGCGTGCCGTTCATCGTGCGTTGGCCGGGCCAGGCGCCGGCCGGTCTGAAAAACGACGCCACCGTGCTGACGGCGGTGGACCTGCTCCCGACCTTCTGCGCCATCGCCGGAATCAACCCGCCCGAAGCAATCGACGGCGAGAATCTGCTGCCGGCCCTGAAGGGCGAAGCGGCCCGGCGCACGCGGCCCATCTTCTGGCGCATCAGCGGCAACAAGAGAGAAGCGGACTACTGGCCTGACCTGGCGGTGCGCGAGGGAGACTGGAAACTGGTCACCACCTTCGACGGAAAGCGTTCCGAACTCTACAACCTACCAGCAAACCGCGCTGAAGATGTGGCCAAAAATCAGGCGAAGGAACACCCCGAGGTCGTCGCCCGCCTGACCCAGCTCGCGTTGGAATGGAACGCGACGCTGCCCACCAAGGCGGACCCCGCCTGTTCGGCGACACCGCGATAAACCAGGCGGAAGGAAAACCAGGCTGGAGCGACGCGTCGTCCGCTGATTGACTGCGGCGATGCTCGACTGGATCCAAGGCCACACCCTGCTGCCCGCCGACGGGTGGATCCTGCTGCTCGCGCTCTTCGGCGCCCTCTGCATCGGGCTCTCGAAGTCGGGCTTGGCCGGTACCGCGACGCTCAACGTCGTCATCATGGCCAAGATCTTCGGCGCCAAGCCTTCCGTGGGCATCGTGCTACCTATGCTCATCGTCGCCGACCTGATGGGCTACCTCATCAACCGCCAGGGCGGCAGCTGGCGACAGATTATCCCGATGATTCCCGCGGCGGTCGTCGGCGTCTTCGCCGGCTGGATCTTACTCGACCAAGTCGACAACGGCTCCGCCCGCATCGTCATCGGCGTCCTCATCCTCGCCCTCCTCGCCTTCAACGTCGTCCTGCACCGTCGGCGCGAGCAGCTCCTCGCCCTCACCCGGCACCGTACCTTCACCTGGGGCATGGGCGGCATCGCCGGCATCGCCACGATGCTCGCCAACGCGGCCGGCCCGGTGATGACGGTCTACCTGCTCGCCCAGCGCCTGGAGAAAAAGGAGCACCTCGGGGTGTTCTGCCGCTTCTTCCTTTTCATCAACCTCTTCAAACTGCCCTTCAGCGGCAACCTCGGCTTGGTCACCGGGCCGTCCCTGATGACGAACCTCGTACTCCTGCCCGGCGTGATCGCCGGTATCGTGCTCGGCTGGCAGATCCTGAAGCGCATCAAGCAGGATGCCTTCGAATCCGTCCTAGCCTGGCTCACTGCCTTTGCCGCCGTCTGGCTGATCATCGGCTGACCGCTTGACTCTGCTCGGCGGGAAAGCGGAAATAAGGGTCTTATGAAGACCCCGCTGCTCGCCCTCCTCGCCGGCTTCGCCCTCGTCGGCTGCCAGACCCCGGAAACCGCCCCCGCCACCCCGGCCAAGAGCGCGCCTGTCGCCGCTCCGGCCAAGGCCGTGCCGGCTCAGCGTAACCTCGCCGTCGGTGCCACGCCGGAGAGCGTCACCAAGGGTTTCGGCGGCAAGTATTTCGTCACCCTCATGGGCGCCTCCCGCAAGGCCGGCGATGGCGACGGCAAGATCGTGAAGGTCGACGGCGACAAAGTCACCGTGCTGACCGAAGGCCTCGACGACCCGAAGGGCATCGTCTTCGTCGCGAACCGCCTCATCACCGCCGACTTCGATAAGGTCTGGTCCATCGACGCCAAGGGCAAGAAGACGCTGCTCGCCGGACCCGCCGCCTTCCCGACGCCGCCCACCTTCCTCAACGACGTCGTCGTGTCGCCCGACAAGAAGAGCGTCCTCATCACCGACATGGGCGCGGTCACCAAGATGCGCGGCGCCGACGGCAAGCTCTTCGCTATCGACAGCCCGGAACATAAGGCCATCCCGGTCATCGCCCGCGTCTTCCAGGTCACGCTCGAAGGCAAGGTCACCGAAGTCATCGCCCCGACCCCGAAGATGCTCAACCCGAACGGCATCGACGTCATGGCCAACGGCCGCATCCGCATCGCCGAGTTCTTCACCGGGGACGTGCTCGAGTACAACAAGGGCAAGTGGAAGACCCTCGCCAAGGGCCACCGCTCCGGAGACGGCATCGTCCACGACTCCAAGGGTCGCTTCTACGTTTCCGAGGTCATGACCGGCCGCGTCACCCGCTACGAAGCCAACGGCTCCGCCCCCAAGGAACTCGGCCAGGGCCTCAAGGCCGCCGCCGACCACTTCCTCGACGAGAAGGCCGGCGTGCTGATCGTCCCGGACAGCAAGGCCGGCGAGCTGGTCTTCCTGGCGCTCTAAGGCGGAGCAAGGGCGGAGGGTCGGGCTGGAAAACAGTCCCGATCTTTATTGAACGAAAAAGGCGGGGCTAGTTCGTCTCGATGGACTGGCTTTTGTGCGTCGGCCTCATCAATCTTGCGCCACCCCATGAAACCCCTGCTCTCCCTCCTCGCCCTCGCGCTCACCCTGCCCGTCTTCGCCCAGGACGGCTTCACGCCGCTCTTCAACGGCAAGGACCTCTCGGGCTGGGACGGCGAACCGGGCCTCTGGGCCGTCGAGGACGGCGTGATCGTCGGTACGAGCGAAGTGGGCAAGCCGAAGACGAACTCGTTCCTGATCTGGAACGGCAAGGTGAAGGACTTCGAAGTGCGCGCGACGGTCAAGGTCGTCGGCGACAACAACTCGGGCGTCCAGTACCGCAGCCGCCGCCTGCCGGAAGTGACGCCTTGGACGATCCTCGGCTACCAGTGCGACGTCCACCCGACCGACGTCCATACGGCGATGACCTACGAAGAACGCGGCCGCGGCATCTTCGGTTACAACGGCGTCGATGTGGTGATGGACCCGACTGGCCAGCGCTGGCAGGTCGGCGAACGCCCACGCGTGCAGGCCGACATCTCCCAGTACAACGAGTTCACGGTCATCGCCCGCGGCAACCGCCTCGAGCACAAGGTCAACGGCCAGACGACCTCGGTCTTCATCGACCACGACGAGAAGGGCCGCGCCCTCGAAGGCCTCATCGCCATCCAGCT
>JBKCKE010000135.1:0-17691 GCA_046301395.1 Verrucomicrobiota bacterium
ACCTTCGTCAGCGTGTTCATCTTCATGAACTTGCAATCATTGCACGAGCAGCGGTCGGTCGGCGCGGCGACGAACGTCTTGCCGGGCACTTCCTTGCGGAGGCGATGGATCATCCCAGATTCCGTCGTAATGATGATGGTATTCGCGGTCTGCTCCTTGCACCAGCCGACCATCAGCTCGGTCGAGCAGACCATGTCGGCCAGGTCGCGGACGGCTTCGGTGCACTCGGGGTGCGCCACGACCGGCGCGCCCGGGTGGGCCGCTTTCGTGCGGAGCAGGGCGCCCGGCGTGAACTGCACGTGGGCGTAACAATTACCGGGCCAGAGTTGCATCGCGCGGCCGGTCGTGCCGGAGACCCAGCGGCCGAGGTTCTGGTCGGGGACGAAGAGGATGTTCCGGTCGGCGGGCACGCGGCTGACGATCTTGGAGGCGTTGCCGCTGGTGACGATGACGTCGCAGAGCGCCTTCACGGCGGCGCTGCAGTTGATGTACGCGACGACGTAGAGGGAAGGGTCCTTCGCCTTGGCGGCGGCGAGCTTCTCCGCCGGACAGGAATCGGCGAGCGAGCAGCCGGCGGCGAGATCGGGCAGCAGCACGCGGCGCGTGGGGTTCACGATCTTGGCCGTCTCGGCCATGAAGTGCACGCCGCAGAAGACGATGGTGGACTGCTTGGCTTCGGCGGCCTTGTAGGCGAGGCCGAGGGAATCGCCGACGTAGTCGGCCACGCCCTGGATGTCTTCGCACTGGTAATTGTGCGCGAGGATGAGGGCGTCCTTGGCCTTCTTCAGCGCGATGACTTCCTGCTGCAGCGCGGAGAGGGGCGTCCCGCCGAGGGGCAGGGGAGGGAAGACGGAGGCGGTCGGGTAGGTGATCATGAGCGGTCGGGCTTGCGGCGCGGGCAACGGTCGTTGAGGCAGGCGGCGGTGACCTGGAGTTTCTGGGAGATGGGGCGCATGCCATGCTTGGCGGCCACGGCCTTGCCGTACCATTCCATGAACGGCGCGTCGACTTCGACGATCGAGTCGCAGTTCTCGCAGATCAGCTGGGCGCGGAAGGTGGCGCTGCCGGCTTCGGCGAGGTAGTATTTCTGGTCGCGGCCGACGTCCATCTCGCGGATGACGTTGCTGCCGACCAGGAGGGGCAGGGCGCGGTAGATCGTCGCGCGGGAGACGCTGCGGTCGAGCGAGCGGGCTTTCTTCAGCAGGTCCTCGGCCGTATAATGCCCTTGGATCGTCCGGGCCGCCTCGAACACCGCCATCCGCTGACGCGTCGCCCGGAGTCCCTTTTCGGCGATGAACGCCTTGAAGGCTCCGGATTGGACGGCGGATTCTGGGTTAGGTTGCTTGGGCATGCCGATTTGAGACACTTTTGATACTGAAAGCCCCTCGCGTCAACACGGGACGCGTCATTGACACCCGCCCCCGGTAGCCCTTCATTTGCCCTCTTTTCCCCTCGGGAAAGCCCGCCTACCGATGACTCAGAATACGGACGACCTACGCATCCGCAGCCAGCACCCCCTGCTGTCTCCCGCCCTCGTGCTCGCCGAACTGCCGGTCTCGGACCGCGCCGCCGAGGTCGTGGCCACCGCCCGCCGGGACGCCGCCAAGGTCATCTCCGGCCAGGACGACCGTCTGATGGTCATCGTCGGACCCTGTTCCGTCCATGACACGAAGGCCGCCATGGAGTACGCCGCCTTGCTGCAGAAGGAAGCGAAGAAGCATGCCGGCGAGCTGCTGGTCGTCATGCGCGTCTACTTCGAGAAGCCCCGCACCACGGTCGGCTGGAAGGGTCTCATCAACGATCCGCAGGTCGACGGCTCCTTCCGCATCAACGACGGACTGCGCATCGCCCGCGGTCTCCTCGCGCAGATCGCCGAAGCCGGCCTGCCCGCCGCGACCGAATTCCTCGACCCGATCACGCCGCAGTACGTGGCCGACCTCGTCGCTTACGGCGCCATCGGCGCGCGCACCACGGAAAGTCAGATCCATCGTGAGCTGGCTTCCGGCCTGTCGATGCCCGTCGGCTTCAAGAACGGCACCGACGGCTCGGTCCAGGTCGCCGTCGACGCCTGTCTCTCCGCCCGTTCCTCCCACTGGTTCCCTTCCGTCACCAAGGACGGCGTCGTCGCCATCTTCCAGACCTCGGGTAACCCGGACGCGCACGTGATCCTGCGCGGCGGTTCGCGCACCGGACCTAATTACGGCGCCGAGTTCGTGACCGACGCCGCCGCCCGCATCCAGAAGGCCGGTCTCTCGACGCGCCTCGTCATCGATTGCTCGCACGGCAACAGTTCCAAGGACCATCGCCGCCAGCCGCTCGTCGCCGCCGACATCGCCGCGCAGGTCGCCGCGGGTTCGCGCGTCATCGCCGGCGTGATGATCGAAAGCCACCTCGCCGAAGGCCGTCAGGATTGGAAGGGCAAGGAAGCTTCGGCCTACGGCTGCAGCATCACCGACGCCTGCATCTCCTTCGAGCAGACCGTGCCCGTCCTCGACGGCCTTGCCGCCGCGGTCCGCGCCCGTCGCGCCCTCCCGGCTTCCTGATTTCCGCCATGAACTCCGTACTCAAGCTCATCCTCGACGGGGAAGCCCTCGATACCGCCCAGATCGGCCGCATCCTCGGCCTCGGCGCCGAAGCCGTGGACCGCGAGCTGGCAGCCTTGCGTCAGCAGGGCGTCCTCCTGGGAATGCGTCCGGTGCTGAATCCCGGCTTCGAGTCCGAGCATCGCGTCCGCGCCGTCATCGAGATCAAGGTGCGCACCGAAGGCGTGGGCGGTTTCGACGCCATCGCCGAGCGCATCTCCGCCTTCGAGCAGGTCGAGAGCTGCTACCTGATGTCGGGCGGCTACGACCTGCTGGTCGTCGTCACCGCGGATAATCTCTACAAGGTCGCCGGCTTCGTCCATGAGCGTCTCGCCCGTATCGACGGCGTCCAGGGCACGTCCACCCACTTCTTCCTCCGCGCCTACAAGAAGGACGGCTTCGTCGTCACGTCCGACGGCTCCGGCCGCGACCGTCCTTCGGTCAGCCCCTGAACCACGCCTGACCATGGATTCCTCCGGACGTTTCGTGGCGCGGCATGTCGCGACCTTGCCCAAGTCGGGCATCCGCGACTTCTTCGCCATCGTCTCCAAGATGAAGGACGCGGTGTCGCTCGGCATCGGCGAGCCTGACTTCGTCACGCCTTACCACATCCGCGAGGCCGCGATCGCTTCGCTCGAGAAGTGTCGCACGTCTTATACGGATAACCGCGGCACCCAGCAGTTCCGCGAAGAGATCTCCCGCTACGTCGCCCGTAACTACGGACCGGAATACGACCCCGAGACCGAGATCCTCGGCACCATCGGCGTCTCCGAAGCCCTCGACATCCTGCTGCGCGCCGTGCTGAACCCCGGCGATAAGGTCCTTTACCACGAGCCCTGCTACGTGAGCTACGCTCCCAGCGTCACGCTCTGCCACGCCGAGGCCATCCCGATCCGCACCGTCTCCGCCGACCAGTTCGCGCTCGACCCGGCCGCCCTCCGTGCCGCCTGGCAGCCCGGCTGCAAGCTGCTGGTCCTGAACTTCCCGACCAATCCGACCGGCGGCACCGCCGACCGCGCGAAGCTCGAGGCCATCGCCAAGTTCGCCATCGAGAAGGACCTGCTGGTCGCTTCCGACGAGATCTATTCCGAGCTCACGTTCGAAGGCGACCACGTCTCGATCGCCTCGCTGCCGGGCATGCGCGAGCGCACGGTCTTCCTCCACGGTTTCTCGAAGGCTTTCGCGATGACCGGCTTCCGTATCGGTTACGCCTGCGGCCCCGCCGCCGTCATCGACGGCATGCTCAAGGTGCACCAATACGGCATCATGTGCGCCCCGATCATGAGCCAGGAGGCCGCCGTCGAGGCGCTCCGCAACGGCCGCGATTCGATGCTGCACATGCGCGACAAGTATCGCGAGCGCCGCGACTTCATCGTCCGCCGTTTCAACGAGCTCGGCCTGAAGTGCCATCTCCCGCGGGGCGCGTTCTACGCCTTCCCGGACATCACCTCGACAGGCATGGATTCCATGACCTTCGCCCAGAAGCTCCTCGAGCAGCAGAAGGTCGCCATGGTCCCGGGTACCGCCTTCGGCGCGGCCGGCGCCGGTTTCTGCCGCGCCTCGTTCTCGACCAGCTACGAGCGCATCCATGAGGCCGGCGAGCGGATCGCCCGCTTCCTGGACAGCCTCCCGGGTCGCTGAGCATCCTTGCTTGCTAGCCGGGCGGGTAGCCCTGACTGTCCCTTCATGGAACGGAACACTGAACTTTCCCGCGCGGTAGCCATCGTGGGCCGTCCCAACGTCGGGAAGAGCCGCCTTTTCAACCGCTTGGTCGGCCGACGCATCTCGATCGTGCACGACCAGCCCGGCGTCACGCGCGACCTCATCACGTCCGACGTGTTCGAAGGCCGCTACACGCTGATGGACACGGGCGGCATCGGCCTGTACCGCGCCGAGCTCACGCCTAAGGTCGTCGCCGACGCCGTCGAAGAGCAGGTGGACTTCGCCCTGGCCGCCGCCTCGCTCGTGCTCCTCGTCGTCGACGCTTCCGAAGGTTGCGCGGCGCTCGACCTCGAGGTCTCCGTCAAGCTCCGTCAGGCCGGCAAGAAGGTGATCGTCGTCGCCAACAAGGCCGACACCGAAGAGCGCGACGGACTCATGTCCGAGTTCTTCGCCCTCGGTTTCGGCGAACCTCTCCTGATCTCCGCCGAACACGGCCGCGGCATCCCGCAGCTGCAGGCGCTAATCATCAAGCACCTCGGACCTGAGCCGGAGACGCCGCGCGAAGAAGGCCCGCGCCCGATCCGCCTCGCCCTCGCCGGCCGCCCGAACGTCGGCAAGAGCTCGCTCGGCAACCGCCTGCTCGGCGGTTCGCGTCTCATCGTCAGCGAGGTCGCCGGTACCACGCGCGACCCCGTCCGCTCCCGTCTTTCCCGCACCAAGGCCGACGGCTCCCAGGCCAAGTTCTCGCTCGTCGACACCGCCGGCCGCCGTACCGCCAACAAGCGCGACACGCTGGACTTCTTCTCGCAGAGCCGCGCCGACGAGATCCTCGCCGAGACCGACGTGGTCTTCCTCGTGCTCGACGCCGGCCAGGGCGTGACCCGCATCGACAAGCAGCTCGCCGGCGAACTCGCCTTGCTGGGTTGCGGCATCGTCCTGGTGGTCAACAAGTGGGACCTCGCGAAGAAGGCTTTCCGCGAGAAGAACATCGACGGTTTCGAGGACGAGGAAGAGTTCCGCGCGAAGTTCCGTTCGGCCATCCGTCGCGAACTCTTCTTCCTGCCTGATCCGCCCATCCTCTTCGTTTCCGCCCAGACCGGCCTCCGCGCCGAGGACATGCTGGACGCCGCCGAAGGAGTCTTCGTGCGCGCCGGCACGGCTATCTCGACCGGCCGCCTCAACCGCGTCGTCCAGGACCTGATGATCAAGCGCCCGCCCCGCATGGTCTCGGGCAAGCGCTTCAAGTGCTACTACGTGACGCAGGTCTCCAAGCGTCCCATCCGTTTCCGCCTCTTCTGCAACTCCGAGGAACGCCTCGAGGACGCTTACCAGCGCTTCCTCGTGAAGGGCGTGCACGAGAGCTTCGACCTCGCCGGCGTCCCGCTCTTCTTGGACATCGTCGGCAAGCCTAAGCAGACCGGCCGCCGTCAAGGGGGTCCCGGCGCCATGGGCGGAGCGATGCCGGGCGAAGAAGGCGAAGCCCGCAAGCCGTCCACCAAGGTACCCGGCAAGGCCGTCGTCTCGGCCGAGCCGAAGAAGGCCGTCGGTCCGTCCGGCCCGCGTCTGGGCAAGTCCAAGAACCCGCGCAGCAAGGTCGGCCCGGTCCGCAAGAAATCCTATACCCGCTGGGATAAGCCGCGTTCGCTGAAAGGCCGCGCCGCGCGCCAGGCCCGCAAGTAACGCATGCCGCGGAGACTGGTCCTGCTCGGTTCGGATGAGATCGCGCTCCCGGCTTTCGCCGCGGCCCGCGCCTTGCCCGACACCGAGGTCGTGGCCGTGTACACCCAGCCTGACCGGCCCGCCGGTCGCGGCCAGGAAGTCCGTCCCAACCCCGTCGCTGCTTGGGCGAAGGCCGCGGGCTTGCCGCTCCGTCAGCCGGAGAAACTCGGCCCGGAAGACGCGACGCAGCTCGCCGCGCTCGGCGCCGATCTCGGCGTGGTGATGGCTTACGGCCAGTTATTGAAGACGGATTTCCTCGCGGCGACGCGGCTGGGCTTCGTCAATTTCCACGGTTCGCTCCTGCCGACCTTGCGTGGCGCGACGCCCGTCGAAGGTGCGCTCGCGCTGGGCCTCGCGGAGACGGGCGTCTCGCTCCAGCAGGTCGTCCTCAAGCTCGACGCCGGCCCCATCCACGCCTCGCGGAGCCTGCGTCCTTCGCCTGGCGAAGCGCGGGCCGCCTTGCGCGCGCGCCTTGGCGTGCTCGCCGGCGAACTCGCGGCCGCGGCTTTGCCTGCGGTCCTCGACGGTGTTTCCCAGCCTGTCCCGCAGGACGAAGCGCTCGTCACCTATGCGCGCCGCCTGAACCGGACGGATGCGCCGCTGGACTTCCGCCAGTCGGCCGCCGTGCTCGCACAGCGCGTGCTCGCGCTCGAAGGCTGGCCGGGTTCGACCTTCGAACATCGTGGCGTCACGATCAAGGTCGGCGCCGCCCGCGGCGAAGATTCGGCGTCGGCGGGTGCGCCGGGCCAGATCCTCTCCGCCGACCGTTCGGGCGTCCGCGTCGCTTGCGGGCAGGGCGTGCTCGTCCTGTTTCAGTTGCAACGCCCCGGCGGCAAGATGCTCCCCGTCGGAGAATTCCTCGCGGGCTTCCCGCTGGCCGTCGGCGAGACCTTGGTCTCGGCCGAGATGCCGGCCTTCGTCGCGACCGCCCCGTTTCCCCGGGCGCCTAAGGCGTAATCGCTTGATAAGCGTTCCCGGCCTGCTGTCATAGCGTCATGCGCGCCGCCATCCTCTGCCTTTGCCTGGCCGCAGGTGCCCTGGCGCAGCCGAAGGATCTGTCCTTCCAGCAGGTCACGGGCGGCGTGTTCGCCGGTTTCTCCGAGGACGCCAAGGCCGAGAAGATCTGGGAGGCCGCGGCCCAGCAGATGCGTCCGGCCGCGAAGGAAGGACAGTGGGACATGGATGACATCACCCTCCGCTCTTTCCGGGACGGTCGCCCGCTGGCCCGGTTCGTGAGTCCGTCCGGCGTGATGACTCCGGCCGCGCGCGCCGCGGAGGGCGCCGACAAAGTCCGGGCGACCTCGCCGAGTTTCGACCTCGCCGGCAAAGGCTGGAGCTGGCGTTCCACTTCGCAGGGCGATGCTTTCGCGATCTTCGCCGACGTGGTCGCGGAACTCGACCTCACCAAGCCGTCGGCCCGCCGTCTGCGTCTCCGCGGGCTGCGACTCGAGGCTTCGCCGACGGCCGGCGGCACGCTCATGGTCTTCACCGGCGGCGTGGTCGCGGAACGGGCCGGCGAACGCACGACCTGCGAACGTCTCGAATGTCTCGTCAGCGACGGGCCGGGCGGTGACGCCGAGGTGCGCTCGCTTGTCGCCACCGGGCGCGTCGTCCGCGTCGTCGGCGAGCAGACCCTGCGCGGCGACCGCGCGACTTTCGAGCCGAAGGAAGATTCCGCCGAGCTCGTCGGGCATGTGGAGATCGAAGAGCCTGAGGCCAAGGGCGTCGCCCAGCGTCTCCGGCATCAGCCGAAGCTCGGCCTGACGGAACTTTACGCCGGCGACGGCCAGCCGGTCCGCCTCCAGCTCCGTCGCAAAAAGGAGGCTCCGGCCGACCTGACCGGCGCGCGCGTCACGCTTCGTCGCGACCTTGCCGCCGGCCTGACCCGCATCGAGGTCCAGGATGAAGCGACGTATGTCTCGGCCGATACCCGGCTCGCCGCGCGCCGCTTGGTAGCCATCGAGGCGAAGGCCGGCAGCGGACAGCTCGAAGCCGAAGGCGACGTGAAGGGACGTCTCGAAGGTTCTGATTTCACCGCCGGTCGGGCCCGTTGGGATCGCAAGTCCAAGGTGGTCGACCTGGCCGACTCGCCGCGTCTGCGTGAGAAGCGTGGCCTCGAGGCGGCGGGTTTCTCGATCCGCACCGATGCGCTCAAGGACCGTATCGAGATCCGTTCGGGTCCCGGCGTGCGCGCCGCCTTGCGCCTGCCGCCCGAAGAGAACGGCGGCGTCCCCGGCCTCGCCGAGGCCGATCAGGTCGTGGTCGTGACCGAAGACGGTGCGATGCAGGCCGAGCTGCTCGGCTCGGTCCGCTATGTCGCCGGTCAGGTCGCCACTTCTTCCGACCAGATGGTCGCCTTCGCTTTGCCGGTCCCGAAGAAGCGGGGCGAGTATGCGCTCAGCAAGGTCATCCTGTCGGGTCAGGTCCGTTACGCCCAGCCGGGGCTGCGTTGCCTCGGTGAGCGCTTGGACCTCACCCCGGCGGTTCAGATCGAAGAGATCTTCGCGCAGGAAGCGCTTGTCGGCCAGCCGCGGCTGCTGACCCTGTCGGGCGGCGTCGGCCCCACGCGTCCGCGTCTTTTCGTCTCGCAGGGCGTCGGTCAGGAGGTCGCCTTCGTCGCCGACGCGCACGAGGTGCTCCATACCCCGGCCTTGACGAAGTTCTTCCTCCGCGGAGGCGTCGCGATCGATTCGGAAGCGACGGACGCCACCTGCGACCTGCTCGAAGGGCTCGCCTCGCCGGATAAGGCCGGGCGACTCGTGGCCCGTCGGGTGGTCGGCCGCGGCAACGTGGGCGTCGTCGCCGGCGGCGCCAGCGCCAAAGGGCGGACGTTGGAGATGAGTCCGGAGCAGGGCACGGCCCGACTGCTGGGTGATGCGCGCATCCTCGACAAGGACGGCAACGAAGGCGTCCCGGCGAAGGAGGTCACGTATGACCATAAGACCAAGTCGTGGCGGATGGAATCGGCGCCCGACAACCTCAACCCCGGTCAGGTGGTGCGCCCGAAGATCTTCCTCGGCCGTGACTTCACCTTGCCGGAGGTCAAAAGCCTCGACAAGGGACGCTGACCGCTTCCTCTTATTCCTATGGCCGCATCGAGCGAGAAGGGCGTCATCCGGGCGCAGGCCTTGGCCAAGCATTACGACGCCAAGGTGGCCGTCCAGGACGTCAGCCTGTTCCTGCAGGGAGGCGAGATCGTCGGCCTCCTCGGCCCGAACGGCGCCGGCAAGACCACCACTTTCTACATGGTCGTCGGATTGATCCCTTCGACGCATGGCCGCGTCTTCCTCGACGGTCAGAACATCACGGCCGAGCCTATGTGGCGTCGCGCCCGGGCCGGCGTCGGTTACCTGCCGCAGGAGGCCTCGGTCTTCCGCAAGCTCACCGTCTGGGAGAACGTCATGGCCGTCGTCGAGACCCTCGACCTCAACGAACGCGAGCGCAAGGAGCGCACCGCGGAACAGCTCACCGAGCTCGGCCTCGAGAAACTCGCCCGCCAACCGGCCTTCACCCTTTCCGGCGGCGAACGCCGTCGCCTGGAGATCGCCCGGGCCCTGGCCACGCGCCCGCGCTTCCTCCTGATGGACGAGCCGTTCAGCGGCGTCGACCCGATCTCGGTCGCCGAAGTGCAGTTCATCATCCGCAAGCTGAAGGCCCGCGGCATCGGCATCCTCATCACCGACCATAACGTCCGCGAGACCCTCTCCATCGTCGACCGGGCTTACCTGATCCACCAGGGCAGGGTGCTGGTCTCCGGGACGCCTGCCGAAATCGTGGACAATCCCGAAAGCCGCCGCCATTATCTGGGCGAAGGTTTCAAACTCTGACGTCCATGTCCGACCCCGCTCCCGATACCCGCCCCGAATCCGTCTCGGTGCGTGAGTTCTTCGAATCGTTCAAGGACATGCTCCAGATGGAGCTCCTCGGTGGCGCCGAGGGTCTCGACAACATGATCTCCGAGAAGTCGCTGAACCGTCCGGCCCTCGCGGTCACCGGTTATTTCAAGGAGTTCGCCTTCAAGCGTCTCCAGCTGTTCGGCGCGGGTGAGATGGCCTACTTGACCGACCAGTCCGCGGATGTCCGCGAGAAGCTCCTCGACGACGTCTTCTCCAAGAAGATCCCGGCCGTGGTGATCTCCCGCGGCCTCGAGGTGGACGAGCTCCTGCTGCGCATCGCCGACCGCCATCGCGTCCCGCTCATCCGCACCCAGCTCAAGTCCAAGGACTTCTCCGCCGAGGCGACCGTGCTGCTCGAGGAGAAGTTCGCGCCTCGCACCAACATCCACGCCACGCTCGTGGACATCAAGGGCGTCGGCGTGCTCATGCGCGGCGCTTCCGGCGTCGGCAAGAGCGAGTGCGCCCTGGCCCTCATCGAGCGCGGCCATTCCCTCGTCGCCGACGACTACGTCATCGTGACGCTCATCGGCGACCGCGAACTGCAGGGCACCGCCAAGGACCTGAACCGCGGTTACATGGAGTGCCGTGGCATCGGCATCATCAACGTCGCTTCGATCTTCGGCGTCCGTTCGGTGCGTCGCGAGAAGCGCGTCGACCTCGTCGTGACTTTCGTGCTCTGGCAGCCCGGCATGGACGAAGAACGTTCCGGCCTGGAAGTGGAGACCTTCGAGATCCTCGGCCGCAAGGTGCCGCACATGACGATCCCGGTGCGTCCGGGCCGCGACATGGCCCGCCTCGTCGAGGTGGCCGCTTCCGTCCAGGCCCTGCGCGGCATGGGTCACGATTCCGCCAAGGAATTCAGCGACCGCCTCATCCAGTTCATGTCGAAGGGCAAGTCGGGCAAGGCCGGCGAGGCCTGAGTTACTTCTTCTTTCCGTCCCAGCGGCAGTCGGCCATCACGCGCAGGCACACTTCGCGGAGGTCGAACAACGTGGCTTCGAGGTCATGCGCCGCTTCGGCCGAGGAGAGGCGGACGCCCGCGGGCAGTCCGGCCGTGAGGCCGATCGAATAATTGATGGCCCCCAGGGCGCGCTTCATGTGCACGAGCGCGAGGGGCAGGTCGCCGGTGTCGGTGGCGTTGATCGCCATGATCATCTGGTGCTGCCCGTCCCAGAAGGAGTGCATGATGTTGGTCGCCTCGAGCGCGGTGAGCTGCGCGCCGGCGTCGACGTTCAGGCGGCGGAAGGACTGCGTGAGCTGGAGGGAGAGCGCGCGGGCCACGACGTAGACCGGGTGCTGGTGGATGCAGTAGGGGAGGTCGGGTCCTTCGTCCTCGTCATCGTTCACCTCTTCGGGACCGTCGCCGGGCGCCCAGTCCGCGTTTTCCCAGCCCATCCGGCGGGCGCTGATGTCCAGGCGGTCGGGCAGGTTCTTGACCTCGTTGTAGTAGGCGAGAAAGCGGCCGACCTCGAGGTCGTTGCGCTGCAGGTAGCCGGACCAGTCGGCCTCGCCCCAAGAGGCGTTGCCGGAACCGTCGAAGTCGCCCTGGGGTTGGTCGCCATCGTCCATGGGGTCTATCATTGGGTGCTTTTCCCACGTTGCAAACCCCTTGTGGCGAAAATGCCTTGTCCCGAACGCCCCGAACGTGGCTAATCCGGCATGGCCTTGGCCCTTCCTGACCTCACCGCCGCTTTGTCGGCCGGTCGCGACCTCGCCCCCGCGGAGGCCGCCGCCGCCGCTTTGGCGATGGCCGACGCCACGGTGACCGATCCGGACAAGGCCGCCTTCCTGCTCGCCTTGGCACGCAAGGGGGAGACGGCCGCGGAGGTCACGGGTTTCGCCCGCACTTACCGCGATCTCGCCCGTCGCACCGACTTCGGCGACTGTCCGGCGAAGTCGATCGACATCGTGGGCACGGGCGGCGACCGCTCCGGCAGCTTCAACATCTCCTCCGCCAGCGCGCTCATCGTCGCCGCGTCGGGCGTGCCGTTGCTCAAGCACGGCAACCGCTCGATCACTTCGAAATCGGGTAGCGCGGATTTCCTCGCCGGCCTAGGCGTCGTGCTCGACGCCTCGGACGAACAGCTGCTTCGCGGCCTGCGCGTGGCGAACTTCTGCTATCTCTACGCGCCGGCTTTCCATCCGGCGTTCAAGGCCGTCCTGGGCGTGCGCAAGCAGCTCGCGGAAAGCGGCACCAAGACCGTCTTCAACGTCCTCGGTCCGCTGATCAATCCGGCCCGCCCGGCCTACATGGTCGTCGGCGTCTACGACGAGCGCTGGGTCGAGCCGCTCGCGGCGACGCTTGGTGAGCTCGGCGTGAAGCGCGGCCTCGTCACGCATTCCCGTGCGGGCGGCGGCATGGACGAGATCACCACGGCCGGCGAAGTCCGCGTGCGCGGCTGCGGCGAGCTCGCGTCGGTCGACGCGGTCTGGCTGCCGGGTGACTTCGGTTTCAAGACCTGCACGGTCGCCGACCTGCGCGGCGGTTCGCCCGAAGAGAACATCGCGATGTTCAGCGACCTGCTCGTGGGCGGCGTCTCTGACGGCTTGATGGACACCCTTTGTCTCAGCGCGGGCACGGCCCTCTGGGTCGCGGGTCAGGCGGCTGATCCCGCCGCCGGCGCCAAGCGCGCGCGGGAGATCGTGCTCGGGGGCGAACTGCGCGAGGAAGCCCGCCGTCTGCGCGAGGCTTTCCGCGTCGCCTGATCAGCGTCCCCGCAGCAGCGCGAGGGTCCGTTCGGTCGCCCCGCGGTTGCTTTGGTGCCAGGTGACCGCGCGCTGACCCATCGAGGCGCGCGCGGACGCGTCGCCGAGCAGGCGGGCCAGCAGTTCGGCTAGGCGGACTTCGTCCGCGGCCTTGAGCGCGGCGCCCGCTTGTTCGAGCCCGCGGGCGATGTCGCGGAAGTTCGTCATGCGCGGACCGTACACGATCGCGACGCCCGCGGCGGCGGCTTCGACGGGCGTCTGGCCGCCTTCGTGGGGAGCAAGGCTCTTGCCGCAGAAAGCGAGGTCGGCCGCGCGGGTGAGGCGGCGCAGTTCACCCGTGGTGTCGGCGAGGTGGACGACGGTACCGTCGGGGGCGGTCGGCCCGCCGGACGAGCGTTGATGCCAGTCGAGCCCGCTGGCGCTGATCTCCGCGGCGACTTCGGCGCGACGTTCGGAGTGCCGAGGCACGAGCAGCAGACGGACGTCCTGGCCAGCGTCTCGCGCCGCGCGCACGCTGCGCAGCAGGAGGGCTTCTTCGCCTTTCCAGGTAGAGGAGCCCAGAAGCACCACCGTGCGCGGGTCGGCGCCGAAGCCGAGCTCCTCGCGGAGTCGCGCGCGTTCGTCGGCCGACATCGGCGCATCGCTCGCGACGTCGAACTTGATGTTGCCCGTCAGCGTGGTCGCGAAACCTAGCTCGCGGAAACGGCGCGCGTCTTCTTCGCTGCCCGCGGCGATCTGCCGGAAGTGGCCGAGGACGTAGCGCGAAAGTTTCCGGAAGCGTCGGTGACGCGCGAAGGACTTGTCGGAGATGCGTCCGTTGATGAGATAGGCGGGCACGCCGCGGGCGCGGGCCTGGGCGAGGTGCTCAGGCCAGAGCTCGCCTTCGACCAGGACCACGACGTCCGGACAGATCCGGCGCCAGGCGAGGGCGCTGCAGGGCCAGAGGTCGGCCGGGAAGATGCCGATGGCTTGGGTCACGTCGGCGTACCTTTCCTTGGCCAGTCGGTAGCCCGTGCTCGTGGTAGTGGTCAGGATGATCTCCGCCTCGCCCGTGGCCTGCAGCTGGCGGAGCAGGGGGCCGATGGCCTCGATTTCGCCGACGGAGACCGCTTGGAGCCAGAAACGGCGTTTTCCGGGGGTCTTCGGGCCGGGGGAGGGGAAGAAGCCGAATCTTTGGCTGAAACCCGTGCCATAGCCCCCGCGACGGAGCATCCGCCAGAAATAGTAGGGGAGGGCCGGGATCAGCAGCAGCGGGAAGAGTATCCGGTAGGCCCAAGACATCGCGTTGCGCCGACCCTGCGAACGGGCACGGGTCCTGTCAGTTCCAAAGGAGCCCCTTTCGGTTGATTTTCCCGCTTGCCCCGGGCGGGCAGGGGTGTTTGAACCCACTTTCCACCGTTTGAAGCGACCGCCGATCGCCTCGGACATAAAACCAAAAACCCAGTCAGTCATACCTGATCCAATGTCCCCTCCTTCGGCAGGAAAAGGGATACGGAGCCAAAACATACCATGAACATCACAGTCAAAGACCTCCTCGATGCCGGCGTCCACTTCGGACACCAGACCCGTCGCTGGAATCCCCGCAGCCGTCCGTACATCTTCGACCACCGCAACGGCGTGTCGATCATCGACCTCGAGAAGACGCACGCGTGCCTCGCCGCCGCCGCCGCCTTCATCGAAGACACCGCCGCCAAGGGCAAGGAAGTGCTCTTCGTCGCGACCAAGCCCCAGGCGCAGGAAGTCGTCCGGCAGGCCGCCAAGTCGACCGGCATGCCCTTCGCCGTGAACCGCTGGCTCGGCGGCACGCTGACCAACTTCGCGACCATCAAGCGCTCGCTCGACAAGTACCGCACCTACCTCCGCATGGAGCAGGACGGTTCCCTCGCCAAGATGCACAAGAAGGAAGCCGCCGCCGTGAAGCGCGAGATGTCGCGTATGGCCCGTAACTTCGAAGGCCTCCTCGAATACCGCGAACTCCCGTCCGCGATGATCGTCGTCGACACCAAGCTCGAAGAGATCGCCGTCAACGAAGCCGTCCGTCTCGGCATCCCCGTGATCGGCCTCTGCGACTCGAACTCCGACCCGACCCTCCTCAAGTTCCCCGTCCCGGGCAATGACGACGCCGCCAAGTCCATCCGCCTGGTGGTCGAAGTCCTCACCCAGGCCGTCCAGAACGGTCTCTCCCGCCGCAAGGCCGTGTCCCAGGACCGCAAGACCGTCACCCCGGTCGCCCGTCAGGACGCCGGCGAGTCCGTCCAGCCCGAAGTGCAGATCTCGGAAGAGCTCCTGAAGGCCAACGAAGGTTCGGAAGCCGTCGAAGGCGCCGCTCCGGCCAAGCGCCCCGCTCCTCGCAAGTCCAAGTAATCCGACCATGTCCGCTATCACCGCCCAGACGGTCAACGATCTGCGCCAGCGTACCGGCGCGGGTCTGATGGATTGCAAGAAGGCCCTCACCGAGGCCGCCGGCGACATGGAAAAGGCCGTCGAGATCCTCCGCATCAAGGGTGTCGCCACCCGCAACAAGAAGGCCGACCGTAAGGCGAGCGAGGGCATCCTCGCCGTCAACGTCTCCGCCGACGGCCGCGCCGCGACCCTCCTCGAACTGAACTGCGAGACGGACTTCGTCGCCAAGAACGAGAACTTCATCGCGCTCGCCAAGGAGCTCGTGGGCCAGGCCGCCGCCACCGGCGCCGATGGTCTCCTCGAGCAGCCTTACCACGCCGACAAGTCCCGCAAGGTGAACGATTACCTGAACGACCAGGTGCTCAAGATCGGCGAGAACCTCAAGGTCTCCCGCGTCCTGAAGTTCGAAGCCACCGGCGTGGGTCGCGTCTCCGCGTACGTCCACACTGGCGCCAAGATCGCCGTCCTCCTCGAACTGGGCCTCAAGACCCAGGCCGCCGCCGCCAACCCTGAAGTCGCCGAACTGGCCCGCCAGCTCGCGATGCAGGTCGTCGCCAACAACGCCCGCTTCGTCCGCCGCGAAGACGTCTCCGCCGACGTCGTCGCCAAGGAACGCGAGATCGCCGCTGAGTTCACGAAGTCCGAAGCCGACAAGGCGATCGACGAAGCCAAGCGCATCGTCGAGGACTACAAGGGCCAGCTCGTCGAGCAGAAGGCCGCCAACGACGCCGAAGCCATCGCCGAACTCGAGAAGCGTATCGCCGTGGGCGAGAAGCAGGTCATCGCCGCCGAAGGCCGCAAGAAGGGTCAGCTCTCCAACATGGAGAAGATCATCTCCGGCCGCGTCGACAAGTTCTTCGCCGACTCCTGCCTCCTCGAACAAGCTTACTTCCGCGATCCCGAGCAGAAGATCCAGGCCCTCATCGCCGCTGCCAAGGGCAAGGTCGGTGAAGAAGTCTCGATCGTCCGCTTCACCCGCTTCCAGGTGGGTGAGACCGCCGCCGAGTAATCAGCGCTGACATTAGGCTCATCAAGGCCGGCTGCTGAAAGGCAGCCGGCCTTTTGCTTGGCTTGCACCCAAGGTCGGTGCGGACAGACTCCGGACATGGCTTTCCGCGCGGATATCTTCTGGAAATCAGCCTGCGGGCGTTGTCCGGACTGTGGTGCGCCGATCCGCGCCGAGGGCGACCAGACGGGTCGTTTCGCGCGTCTTTGGGATACGCCCACTCATTGCGCGGGCTGTGGGATGACCTTGCGTCGTAAGGAGGGCTTCTTCCTTGGCGCCATCGTCTGGAACTACGGACTCACCGCCTTCGGCGTGCTGCCGCTCGTGCTCGTCGCCTATCGCCTGGGCTGGATCGGCGGCGACTGGGCGGTGCGTCTCGCGGTGGGCGCGATCTTCGTGGTGCCTCCGCTCATCCACGCGTTCGCCTGGCGCCTGTGGATCGGCACCTATTACGGATTCCTGCCCGACCAGCTTCCCTCCGGCGGCCGTCGGCTCGACGACTGATCAGGTGCGGCGCGCCGCCATCCGGCGCACCAGTTCGACGAGGAAGGCCGTATCGCCCTTCGTCGCCTGCAGATGCGTGATGGCTTCGGCGGTCAGCTGCTCGATGCGCAGCTTCGTCGCTTCGACGCCGTGCAGGCCGGCATAGGTGAACTTGCCGTTCTGCGCGTCGGCGCCGACGGGCTTGCCGAGTTGGGCGGCGTCGGCGGTGAGGTCGAGCAGGTCGTCGACCAGCTGGAAGGCGATGCCCGCGGCGCGACCGGCGCGGCGGCAGGGTGCGACGTCGGTGGCGGAGGCTCCGCCGACCAACGCGCCCATGGCGAAGGAGGCGCTGAGCATCGCGGCGGTCTTGCCGAGCAGGATGAATTGCAGGCGGTCGTCGGTCGCGCCCGCGGCGAGTCCGCCCATGTCTTCGGTCTGTCCGCCGACGAGCAGGGTCGAACCCGCCGTCACGGCCAGTTCGCGCACGAGCGCGGTGGCGAGGGCGGGGCGGTCGGCGTAGCCGACGGCGAGGAGTTCGAAGGCCAGCGGCTGCAGGGCGTCGCCGGCCAGCAGGGCCGTGGCTTCGTCGAAGGCCTTGTGGCAGGACGGGCGTCCGCGGCGCAGGTCGGAGTCATCCATGCACGGCAGGTCGTCATGGATCAGCGAATAGGTGTGGATGCACTCCAGCGCCGTCGCGGCGGGCGTGGCGTCGGCTTGCGGGTCGAAGGCCACGGCCGTGGCGAGGCAGAGGACCGGCCGCAGGCGCTTGCCGCCGGCTTCGAGCGAGTAGCGCATCGCGCCGTGCAGGCGCGCCGGGCGGGCGGTCGCGGCCGGCGTCAGCTGGCGCAGCGAAGTTTCCGCCTGCGTGATGAATGCCTCGTGCCGTGACTGAAACAGCGAGGCGTCCATGGCTTATTCGATATCCGCCCCGAGCTTGAAGAACGTCGCCGTGCGGCCGACGCTGCCGATGACTTCGCTTTCGGTGAGCTGGGCGAGTTCCTGGGCCTGCTTGTCCATCTCGTCACGCTCGGCGGTGAAGCGGACCTTGACCAGGTCGGCGTTACGGAAGGCTTCCTCGAGGAGCTTGGCGATGCCCGCGTTCACGCCGGCTTTGCCGACGAAGACCTTCGGGTCGAGCGTCTGGGCGAGGCTGCGCAGCTTGCCGCGTTCGGCGCCGGTGAGGCGGGGTTGGTCTTCAGAGCCAGATTCCATGCCCGCTATGACGCTAAGGCGG
>JBKCKE010000136.1:0-8017 GCA_046301395.1 Verrucomicrobiota bacterium
ATAAAAGAATAGCGGGCGGGACTGGGCAAGCCTTGTCTCCTCAGTACCGAGGCACCTTGGGGTCGACCTTCAGGGACCAGGCATCGATGCCGCCCTGCAGGTTGCTCACGCGGGTGAAGCCCTTGGACCGCAGGAACTGCGTGACCCGCATGCTCCGGCCTCCGTGATGGCACTGGACCAAGACCCAGGCGTCGGCGGGAATCTCCGCCAGGCGGGTCGGCACGGTATTCATCGGGATCAGGCGGGAACCCTCGATACGACAGACCGCATATTCATCGGTCTCGCGGACGTCCAAAAGGACGGGCGGGTTCGGGCCGGCCAGAAGGCGGCTGGCCTCTTCGACGGAGATTTCGAGCGGGGTTTCGGACATGGCGGGGGAAAGGGTCGGACAGACGACAGGCGCGTATGCGTTTTTTTCGAGACTACGGATCGTGGCAGAAGCCCCGCAGCACGGGCAGGCGGGATCGGGCGCGAGGCCCAGCCGACGGGAGGTGCCAGCTTCGACATCGACCACGAAAAGCCGGGATTGGTTCCGTTGGCCGAGGAGCAACGCGATGGCTTCCGAGGCCATCCAGGAGCCGATCACGCCACAAGTGGCGCCGAAGACCCCTGCGTCGGCGCAAGTCGGCACCGAGGCGGAGTCCGGGATGACCGGATAGACACATCGGTAGCAACCTGCTCCCGGTAGGAAGACTCCGACCTGGCCGGTCGCGCGGAGGACGCTGCCGTGGACCAACGGACGGCGGCCAAGGACGCAGGCGTCGGCGGCGAGAAAGCGTGTCGCGAAATTATCGGTGCCGTCGATGATGAGATCGTAGCGCGCGACGAGGTCGGCGGCGTTCTCGACCGTGAAGCCTTCGGGATGCAAGGCCACCTTGAGGCCGGGATTGATTTCGCCGAGAGCTTCGGCGGCAGAAACCGTCTTAGGGAGGCCCAAAGTATCGAAGCCGTGGACGATCTGGCGGTGCAGGTTCGAGATCTCGACCTTATCCGGGTCGGCGATGCCGATGAGCCCGACGCCAGCGGCGGCCAGATAAAGCCCGACGGGGGAACCGAGTCCACCAGCACCGAGGAGCAGGACCTTGGCCTCGCGGAGGCGGAGCTGACCGGCTTCCCCGACCCCGGGCAGACGAATCTGCCGGGAGTACAAAGCCCTCTCATGGTCGCTCAGGCGCTGGTCCGCGGACATGCTGACAGTCGAACCCCCGCGGCGAACGGTGTCAAACCGCCCCTTCCACGTGTCGGGTTGAATATTCGTCCAAGGTGCCCCAACTTGACCCCGTGGCTCAGGTCTTCCTCGGCATCGATTATGGCTCCCGACGGGTCGGGCTGAGCCATGCCGACGAACTCGGCTTCGCCTTCCCCCTGCCCGCCGCGGTCGCCGAGGACGCCGAGGCCCGCTTCGCCCAGATCGGCAAGGAGATCGCCCGACTCAAGGTCACCCTCCTCGTGCTGGGCTACCCGCTTTCCGTCGATGGCGAGCGCACCAAGCGCTGCGACGAGGTAGACGTCTTCGCGGCGGAGCTGACCCGCCGCTTCAGCTTGCCGATCGAGAAAGTCGACGAAGCCCTGACGAGCCAGGCGGCCGATGAGATGGGCGGACGCAAGGCCCGGTCAGCCAACGAACGCAAGCAGCAGGCCCGAAGCGGCGAACGCGACTCCCGCGCCGCCGCGGTGCTGCTCCAGGATTTCCTCAACAGCCGGGGCATCGGCGCCTGACATGCCTCCCGCCAAGCCGAAGAAACCTTTCACGCCGAAGCTCGAACGCTTCCTCGCGACGGTCGCCTATGATGGCACCGATCACATCGGCTGGCAGGTGCAGACCGGCCGCTTGTCCATCGAAGGCGAACTCGAAGAGCGCCTCTCGCGCATCCTCAAGACCCCGATCGACATCCACGGCAGCGGCCGCACCGACTCCGGCGTCCACAGCGTCGGCCAGCGCTTCCACTTCGACGCCTTCTGGCCCCACCCTTGCAGCTACCTCGTCCACGCGATCAATTCGTGCGAACAGAACGGCCTGCTGGTCACGCAACTGCAACGCGTGGCGCCGGGCTTCCATTGCCGCTGGCACGCCAACGGCAAACGCTACCGCTACGAGATCTGCGACGGCTATCCGCCGCCTTGGGAAGCCCGCTATTGCCTCGGCTTGGGCAACAAGACCGTCGACGTGAAGCTCATGCGGCAGGCCGCCAAGCTGCTACTTGGCAAACATGACTTCTACGCCTTCGGCGCGAATCACGGACAGGGCATGGAGAAGGAGAATCCCGTCAAGGAACTGCGTCGCCTCGACGTCCGCCGTCGCGGCAAGCGGATCACGATCGTCGCCGAAGGCAGCGGCTTCCTCTACAAGATGGTCCGCCGACTCGTCGGCGGGCTGCTGCGCGTCGGCGAAGGAAAGATGCCACCGGAACGGCTCGTCGCCTACCGCAAGGAGCGCGTGATCACCTCCGAAGTTCCCACGGCCCCCGCCCGCGGCCTGTTCATGGAGAAAGTCTTCTTCGAGCCCGGCTCGCTGAAGAATCCGCGCGCCCTGCGCAGCCGGAACGACGCCGAAGGCAGTTCGGAGTAAGGCCTTCCGGCGGTTTGGGATGGAAGCCCTCCGCCCGTCCGCCTATGGCCTAGTCATGCGGCGTCTCGCCCTGCTCTGCCTCATCCTGGTCTGCCCCGGCCTGCTCTCCGCCCATCCGGAGTGGAAGGAAGCCAACTGCCTCGGCGTGATCGATGAGAACAACAAGCTCACCTTGACGATCAAGTTCGACGTGCCCTCTTTCCTCGTCGGTCAGACGTCCAAGGACGCTCCGGTCAAAGCGCTGGATGAACTCATGCAGACCCCGGGCCGGCTGGCGGCCTCGATCGAACCCGGCCAGCGGCGACTGCTCGACGGGCTCCGCCTGGAAGTCGATGGCCGGGACACGCCGGTCCTCCTCGTCAGCTTTCCCACGGCGGAAACCATCGCCGCGACCTCTGCCCGACAAGGCGAAGCCGACCGCTACCCGGTGATGCTGAACGCCCGTCTGTCCGCGCAGCTTCCGGCGAAGGCGACGAAGCTTCGGGTGAGTTTCCCGGCTTCGCTCGGCACGGTCTTCGTCAACCTGCGCAAGGGCATGGAATACCAGGTCGTCATGGCCGCGACCACCGGCAGCCCCGCTGAACTCATGCTCAGCGAGACGCCGGACGCCTCCGCAGGCGAGACCGTGCGGACGCTGTTCGTCGATGGGTTCGGGCACGTCCTGCCCGACGGCTGGGACCACTGCCTGTTCATGCTGGCGATGTTCCTCGGAGCGGCCTCCCTCGGGCAGGCGCTCCGCCGCTCGCTCGTCTTCACGCTCGGACATAGCGTGACCTTGACCGCCGTGGCCATGGGCTGGCTCGGTCAACCCGGCCCGTGGATCGAGCCCTTCATCGCCCTGACCATCGGTGTCAGCGCATGGTTGGCTTTCCGCGGCCAACTGCAGGAACGCTCCGCTCTGGTGCTCCCGGCGGTTTTTGGCCTCGTGCATGGCCTAGGATTCGCGGCCGCCGTCGCCGACAACCTCGCGAACTGGTCCGCAGGCGACATCGTCTTGATCCTCATCGGCTTCAACGTCGGCGTCGAAGCCGCTCAAGCCCTGGTGATCGGTTCTGCCGCGCTCGCACTCTGGACCGTGCAGAAAGTCCGCCTACCCGAAGCGAAGATCCGACTAGGCCTGAGCCTGGCGGTCGCGCTCATCGGCTTCGGGGTCTTCCTCTGGCGCCTGCTCGGCCTGGAGTGATCAGAGGCGACCGACCGGTCGCTTACCCGCGTCGAGACGCTTCCGTTCGCTTTCGGCGAAGGCTTGGAGCTCCTTCACCACTTCCGGATTGGCGCCGGCGAGGTCTTCCTTTTCTCCCGGATCCTTCTCAAGGTCGTAGAGCGAAAATCCGATCTGACGCTGGTGCGTCTTGGCGGGATAGCCGTCAAGCTCCGCCGGGATCATGTCGACGTAGCTGCGGTAAGCATGCGGGAGGTGGAGCTTCCACTTTCCTTTGCGGACGGCCTCGAGGCGGTCGCCGTAATAATAGGCGAACGAATCGCGGGAGGTAGGCTGCTCAGACTTGAGGACCGGCAGGAAAGAAACGCCGTCGATCTCGTTCTTCGGTGCCGACGCCTCGGTCGCCGCCAGCAGGGTCGGGACGATGTCGATGTTGGCGGCCAAGGCGTCCGTCTCGCTGCCGGCCTTCACGACACCGGGCCAGCGGACGATCAAAGGCACACGGACTCCGCCCTCGAAAGTCGTGCCCTTGCCTTCACGGAAAGGGCCGGCGGAACCGGCATGACGGCCGAAGTTAAGCCACGGTCCGTTGTCGCTGGTGAAGATGACGATCGTCTCCTGCTCGACCTTCTTCTCGCGCAAGGTGCGCAAGATGGCGCCGACGGCATGATCGAGATCCGCCAAGGTGTCGGCGTAAGGCGTGGCGTGCTTGCCTTTGAATTCGGACGAGGCGCCGAGCGGCGTGTGCGGCATCGAAGTCGCCAGGTAAAGGAAGAACGGCTGCGCCTTGCCGGCGTTATCCTTGATGAAACGGACCGCCCGCAGCCCCTGCGAGGAGGTCAGCGTGTCCATATCGACCCAGTCACGGGTGTACCCCATGAGATGTCCGTTCACGATGCGCGGCAGCTCCGGATACATCTTCCGCCGGCTCTCATCGGTTCGACCATAGCCGCGGGGCCACATGTCGTTCGAATACGGCGTGATCATAGACTCGTCGAAACCATGGGAGGGCGGCAGGAACTTCGGGGCGTCGCCGAGATGCCATTTACCGACGACCCCGGTGTGATAGCCTGCCTTCTGCAAGAGCGTGCCCAAGGTCTGTTCGTCGTTGCTCAGGCCGATCTTGGAATTCGGGCCGAGAGCCGTGCCGCCGAGCCCGAGGCGGTTGGGATAGCATCCGGTCAGGAGGGCGACCCGCGAAGAGGTGCAGACCGCCTGCGTGGCCAGGAAGTTCGTGAAGCGTACGCCGTCCTTACCGAGCTGGTCGATGTTCGGAGTGGGGTTCTGCTTCGAACCATAACAGCCGAGGTCCGCCCAGCCCATGTCATCGCACATGATCAGGACAATGTTAGGCCTTCCGGCGAGCAGGGTTGCGCACCAGAACAAAACCAAGGTCGGGGTAAACCTCATGAGCCAGAAACATAGGGTGAATCCCCCAGCTTCCAAGAACTAAAACCAGCGGGCCTTGGTCACGAAATCCTCAGACCCAACTCGGCGCAGACCGCCGGGTGCTTGCGCGCCTTATTGATGAACTCATCCACCCCGAAGTCGGCCACGATGAAGTCGCCATAGCGGAAGGAGGGGCACTTGGACTGACCGGTCAGGGCGACCAGCTGACGCATCTGATGCATGTCGGCGATGACGTCGCGGACGTCGAGTTTCACGCCTTGCTGGGCGAAGAACTCGAGGGCCTCGACGCACCAGGGGCAACCGGGCTTGGTGTAAAAGATGGGTAGCGGCTGCGGCATGACCAAAAACAAGCCAACTGCGGGCGGGTTAGCAAGCGGAGAGGCCAGGACGCCCGAGACGTTGACAGCCGGAGGCGGCCTGCTGGAAATAGGTCATCCCCTATGGAAACCATCCACGGCGCCCCGAGCTACACCCTGAAGACCGCCGAGGTCGAACTGGCCGTCACGCAGACCGCCGGCCACCTCGCCCCGGTGACCTTCCACTTCCCCGGCCTCAAGGCCTCGCCCTACTCGCTCTCGCCTTGGACGCCCACGCAGATCGACCAGAGCCTCCCTAACCTGCTCACCTATCTCCGCGGCGACTTCATGTGCCTGCCCTTCGGCGGCCAGCAGAAGGGACCGCCCCATGGCGACACAGCCAACGCGCCCTGGCAACTCGCGTCGTCCTCCGCGACCTCGCTGAAGCTGACGCAGACCGGCACGGACACCGGCGCCACGGTGGCTAAGAACTTCACGCTCATCCCCGGCCACCATGCGATCTACTGGGAGCATATCATCACGCAGCTCGAGGGTCACTGGAACTACGGCAACCATCCGGTGCTCGATCTTTCGAACGTCCCCGCCGGCGGCGCGCGTATCGCCACGAGCGCCTTCC
The DNA here is from genome assembly GCA_046301395.1 of Verrucomicrobiota bacterium. Taxonomy (GTDB): domain Bacteria; phylum Verrucomicrobiota; class Verrucomicrobiia; order Opitutales; family UBA953; genus UBA953. The sequence goes on from JBKCKE010000136.1 coordinate 6,075, forward strand.
GCTTCGGCTCCGTCTACGCAGGTGAATTCTCCAACCCCGCCGCCGGCGAGTCCGGCGCACTGAAGCCGTTCGCCGAGTTCACGTCGCTGAAGTCCGTCCCGATGAAGGATGGCTCGAACACCGACCTGACGCATTACCCGGCCCGCGCCGGCAATGACGACCTGATCATGCTCGTCAACCTGCCCGCCACCGAGGCCCAGCCGTTCGCCTGGACGGCCGTCACCTTCCCGGGCTACGTCTGGTTCTCGCTCAAGAATGTCGCCGACTTCCCCTCCACCCTCTTCTGGCTGTCTAATGGCGGTCGCCCCGGCCACCCTTGGGAGAAGCGTCACTTAGGTCGCCTCGGCCTCGAAGAGGTCTGCTCCCACTTCTGCGACGGCGTCGATGTCGCCCGCGAGGACCGACTCGCCGCCAAGGGCATCCCGACCAGCCGCCTGTTCCGCAAGGACGAGCGCGTCCGCCTCCCCCTGATCCAGGCCGCCGCCGCCGTGCCCGCCGCTTTCGGCCAAGTCCAGAGCATCGTCCCCGCCGGCCCGGAGTCCGTCCGGATCACGGGCGAAAACGGCCAGGCCGTTACCTGCCCCATTAATTGGCAGTTTTTGAAGTCGTAAGTCGGCTTACTCAATTCTTGTCCCTGTCCAAGGAGTCGCCTAAATCCGACCTCCCCGACCCTCCTTTCACCCATACCATGTCCTCCCCCAAGATTGTCCAAGATCTCTCCACCAAGAAGAGCGGTGTCGCCTCTCTCGTGGAGAAGGAACTCGCCAAGACCGGCGGCCTGCTGCGTCTCGCCCCGTGCTGGGTGCCGCGCTCCTTCCTCCAGCCCGGCAAGCGCCTCAAGCTCCACCCGGATGACCTCTACGCCTTCGGCCTGAGCCGCGGCGGCATCGACGAGCGCTGGTTCGCTTCCACCACCGAAGCCGCGAACGACAACCGCACGCCCGACGAAGGCCTGTCCTACGTCGTCATCGGCAACACCCGCTTCACCCTCCAGCAGGCCGTCAAGGAATGCGGCTCGGCGCTGATCGGCTCCAAGATCTGGAACAAGTACAAGAAGTGGCCGGTGTACTCCAAGTTCTTCGACAACATGGGTCCGATCCCGCACCACATGCACCAGAACGCCAAGCAGGCCAAGCTGCTCGGTCTCGAAGGCAAGCCGGAGTCCTACTACTTCCCGCCCCAGCACAACAACGTCGGCAACAACTTCCCCTACACGTTCATGGGCTTCGAGCCCGGCACGACCAAGGCCCAGGTCCGCGAGTGCATCGCCAACTGGGACAAGGGTGACAACAAGATCCTCGCCCTCTCCAAGGCCTATAAGCTCGAGCCCGGCACCGGCTGGCTCATCGACCCTTGCATCCTCCACGCTCCGGGCTCGCTCTGCACCTATGAGCCGCAGTGGGGTTCCGACGTGTTCGGCATGTACCAGAACCTCGTCGAAGGACGCGAAGTACCGTGGGCTCTCCTCGTCAAGGACATGCCGAAGTCCAAGCACAAGGACGTCGACTTCATCGTGGACCAGCTCGACTGGGACAAGAACGTCGACCCGAACTTCAAGGACAACCACTACCTCGAACCGGTCGTCTCCGTCGAAGGCAAGGGCTTCGTGGACAAGTGGATCGTCTACGGCAAGGTCGACAAGTTCCAGTACTTCACCGCGAAGGAACTGACCGTCGAACCGGGCGCCGAATGCACGATCACGGACAAGGGCGCCTACGGCCTCATCTGCGTCCAGGGTTCCGGCACCATCAACGGCCAGGTCCTCAACAGCCCGAAGCTCATCCGCTTCAACGAGCTGACCGAAGACGAATACTTCTGCACCGAAGACGGCGCCAAGAAGGGCGTGACCTTCCGCAACACCTCCACCACCGAGCCGCTGGTCTGCCTGCGCTACTTCGGACCGGAAGTGAACCCGGACGCTCCTGCCATGGGCGCCTACAAGA